>NZ_DBLZXX010000038.1:0-3096 GCF_057856985.1 Vescimonas sp. | reverse complement strand
CCACGATGAAATGGTTGATGGCTATTCCCGTTTGGTCGACACCAAGAGATTCTCTCAATCGGTTTAATCTGGTGTTTTCAAGATGTCCTTATGAGGAGTCGCCATTGGCCGGTCATTTTTTGTTGAGGGGTAAGAACTTTGTAGGGGCCGATGCCCACATCGGCCCTCACGGTGTACGATGATTTTCCGGCAAACGACGGGGCGATGCACCCCAAGGGTACTTGTTCCGCTTCGCTCCACTGCGTGGGCATCGGCCTTGGCTCTCCCTTTGGGAGAGCCAAGGGCCGCCCCTACACCGTTCAGCCTCCCCCTTACCCCGTCACGAAGGCCTCCGGGAAACCGGCGGCCTTTACCTTTTCGCAGTACTCCTCCGCGTTGCGGCGGAAGCGGAAGGCGCCCACCTGCACCCGGTACAGCGGCGTGTCCTCCACCGGCGGCTCCGGCGTTTCCGCAGGCTCCGTCTCCGGCGCCACGTAGGCCATGCCGAAATAGTCGCACACCGCCTTGCAGGTCTCCTCCGCGATCTGGGGCATGCTGTCGATGAGCCACCGGGCCTCCTCCGGCTCATCGTGAAAGCCGAACTCTGGCAGCACGGCGGGCATGTGGGTGGCCCGCAGCTCGTAGAGTCCCGCGCTCTCCACCAGCTTATCCGGCCCGCCGGGCGACAGCGGCGCGATGCGATCCTGGATCAGCCGCCCGATGCGGCGGCTCTCCTCCGAGGGATAGCAGTGCACCCGCGTGCCGGACGCCTTGCCGTTGAAGCCGTTGGTGTGCAGGGCGATGTGCAGCGCGGCGGGCCAGTCGTTGGACTCCCGCACCCGATCATACATGTTGCCCCGCTGGACGTTCCGCACCGTGAAGCCGCAGCGCGTCAGCGCCGTCTCCAGCAGGTCGGCGCAGCGGCCCATCTGCTCCTTCTCATTGGTGGGCTTTCCGTTCCACAGCGCCGACGGCGCGTAGGTGTTGCTGGCTCTGTCCTCGGGGCTGAGATAGATGTTGGGCATGGCTCACTCCTCCAGCTCCGGCAGGCCCGCCAGCGAGGTCAGCAGGCTCAAAATGCCCGCCAGCACCGTGGAGCTGACCACCGCCAGCCAGTTGACCTCACACAGCACGGCAGTGGCGCCGATGGTGGCCGCCGCCGTCTGTGCCATGGTGCGCAGGGCGCGGATGCCCGCCGCCTTGAACCAGAGCTTCCAATTGGTTTTCGTTTTCATATGCGATTCCTCCTTTTTTCGGTTCTATCCTATCCTATGCGTGTCCTTCCAGATCGGCGATGCGGTGGTTGGCCACCCGCACCCGCTCGTCCATCAGCGCCACGCTCTCCTCCAGCGCGTAGGTGCGCTCCACCAGTTTGTTGTGCTTGCTGACCTTCTGCTCCAGCTGTTCCAGCCGGTAGGCGATCAGGGCGGTGCTCTTGCGGTTGGCAAGGTAGCTGCCAACCAGCGTGCCCACAAGCCCCAGCGCCGCCACGATGATGGCTTCCGTCATACGACCGCCTCCCATGCGTCGGCGTATTCCGTCGGGCTGTACGCCGTATCTTGCAGGCACTTATACAGCACCCCATCCAGCGTCATGTATTCGCCCGCCTTGTAGATATCGTGCGCTCCCGTGGGAGCTACGAAAGGCCGGGCCTGCTCCGGCGCGGTAGCGTGCAGCGGGCGGTGGAATGTGCCCCACGCCGTGCCGCCCGGCACGATATCCGGGTAGACGGCATTGTCGTAGCCCTGAATGCATTCCCACACCTGCCCACGAGCGGTGTAGATGTCGCCCATGCTGTGCGCTCCCGCTGCCCACTTGGGGTACAAAGCGCCGGCGGCCAGCCGGTCATTATCGGCCACCACGAACCGCAGCACCGCCACCGCCGCCGTCTGCATGGCGGCGATCTTCTCGTCGGATGTCAGAAGTTCTTCGCCATCCCGCCAGAACTTACTTTCGCTGTACGTGTCCCCGATGCCTACCGGGCGGTCATGGAGCGCTACTGCACCGGGGAAATCCCCGGCGTTGATCTCCCGCAGGGCGATGACGTTGGTCACCGCGCCGCCTGTCACGATCGCATATCTCATGCCGCCACCTCCTTGTGCTGCCGGATGACCACAATGCCGTCGGCAGGTTTAACGCTGGTGCTACCTCCATAATAACCGCCGTTGCCGGAGTTAGGTACGGTGGCTTTCAGGTTTCCGCCTCCGCCGGAAGCGTAAAGGTCGCCGTCCGCTTCGCCAAATTCGCGGGTGGTAGTACCTTGGCCCTTGCCGCCAGCGGTGTCGCCCGTCGCGCCGTCGCTACCATCCGTGCCGCCATCGGCATACTGGCCACCGCCACCAGAGCCACCATTTGCTCCGGTCTTTTTCCAGGTTTTGTCTCCACTCACTGAATGGTGACCGCCATTTGCTACTGCGGAGAATGCTGATGATGTACCTCCATCGGATTGCACTGTATAAGTTTGTGTGCCCGCTGCTCCTACCACGATGGGATAGGCGGTATTGGCCGCCACCACCACAGACCGCACGGTGGTGGTGTAGCCTGCGCCGCCAGCACCGCAGTAGCTGCTTCCCGCGCCGCCGCCACCGCCTACCAGAAACACATCGATCACCATGTTTTTCAACGGCGTGAACGTTCCGCTGGACAGGAACTTAATACGCCAGTTACCGCCGCCGTCGTCCAGCACCTGATATGTGCCGTCACCACCCGACCAGTTGAAGTCCTCGCCGATGATGGGCGCGGAAATGGCGCTGCCGCCCACAAAAATACCCTCTGTCTGGATCATACCATCACCACCTCCACCGGAATATCGACCGCGGGCACAGCGCCCGCCGCCTTGACCGTCAGCGAACCCGCCGCCTGCGCCGTTACACGGGGCTGCGCCGCGCCCCACGCGGCGAACTGCTCGTCGGTGGCGCTCTGGGCGATGCGCAGGCTGCCGTTGGCGGTCGCCGTCACGCCAGAGACGGCCAGCGTCTGCACGCCATTGCTCCACCCCGCCGCCGTCAGCGTGGCAGCTTTTGACACAGACTTGTCGGCCTTGTCCTCCACCAGCTTGTACACGCTGTTCAGCGCCTTGGGGGTGACGGCCTTGTCGGTGTCGGTGCGCTCGTAGCT
>NZ_DBLZXX010000015.1:0-42668 GCF_057856985.1 Vescimonas sp. | reverse complement strand
CTGGTGTAGCATTCCAGGGCGTGGGCGTAGTCCTCCTTCAGCTCATAGTACAGCCCGCCCCGGCTGAAGAGCGCTTTGCGCTTTTCCTCGGTATACTCCCGTTCCATCTCCCAGCGGAGAAAAGCTCGGAACCCCGACCAGAAGCGGAAGCGCTGGCAGTCGTCGTAGCGCAGCATAGTGGTGTATCGAAGAAGCCAGTCCAGCCGTTCGCCGGCATGGGGATCGCCGCTGACCATCCGCGCCATTTCCAAGTCAAAGCTTTCAAAGGGAGCCAGCTCCAACAGGAAGCGCCGCACCGGCAGGTCAAAGCGCCGGTAGATGGCGGTCTCAAAGTAGAGGAACACCTCCCGGAACACCCGCGCCACCAGCTCCGGTGTCCACGGCTTGTCCGGGGACATGCACCGCGCCGTGATGGCCACACCCAGCGGATAGCCCGCGGATTCTTTCAAAATTCCGTCGATCTCGCTATCTGTTACGTTTGCTCCCGAAAGCTGAAACAGTCGCCGCACATCGTCCGCGTCAAAAAGCAGGTCGTCGGCCTCCAGCACCGTCATCAGCCCCGTGTACTGAAACGCCGTCAGGCAGCCGGGCGGCACACCGCGTGAGAGCAGCACGAAATGGCGCTCCGGACTTGAGCGAATCAATTCGCAAAGAGCCTGCTGTCCGGCTTCCTCCTGCATGAGCTGAAGATCGTCGATCAGCAGAATGTCCCAATCCTGCGCTGACGGTATGATCGTGCAGTCTGGGTCTGCCGCGCTTTGCCGCAGCACATTCCGCCCGCGCAGCAGCGCGTCCGCCAGTACGGTCTTTCCAAAGCCGCAGGGCGCGCTGAAAAAAAGGACTCTGCCGTGTGCCATGAAGCTGTCAAACCGTTTCTGAACGGAGGGCTTTATGATGATATTTTCGGTCATTTCTTCCCTCCCTTTGATACAGAGCGAGATTGTCATAAGCCTTTCGCTACTCATCTTAAGTTATATTATACGAGTCTGTTTCGAAATGTAAATCATCCCAAAGGATGAGACCCACTGCATAACAAACTGCTGTACATGTCAGCATTCATGAAGCATCCAACATTGGCTTCACCTGTATTGGATTTTCCCGTACAGGCACAGGTTTCTGTGCCTGCTCCTTCGGCAGCTCCAAAATGGTGTACTCGATGGCGCCAAGCTGTCCGTTCTCGTTGCGAACGCGCGCCCGGACGAGACAGCCGTGCGCCTCCAGCTCCCGGGCCCCGCCGCTGTCCCGCAGGTGGTAGTTGGACATGACCGTGTAATCTCCGGTCTTTTCGATGTGGAAAACTGCCATATCCGGCGCCTCCTTCCTCTGGTTTTGAAAAGTGCTGATTTTGACGCAAAAAGCCTCCGTCCTGCCTCCCGGACGCTCCCCATGGGGAAACACCCACGCCGCCTTTCAAGCGGCGCTCTGAGAGGAAAAAACAGAGGTTTTCGCACCTCAGAAAGGGAAAAGGCCGCAGCCTCCATAGCAGAGGTTGCGGCCAATCTCTCATAAGGAAATATATCCTTACGAACGGAATGTGTTCGTTTTGCCTGCGCGATTATGCCGCTCAGCACTGTCAGGCGATTTGCACCACCGTATCAGGATGCCCCCAAACCGGTCTACACGCCCACCGTTCAAATATCCAAAAGCTCAATATCGCGCGTCAGCACATCCGCGTATTGCAGCGCATGGCGCTTCGGCTGGCCGGACGAGTCTCCCTCCACCTGAAAGATGTGCCGATAGACGCCCGTGATCTTCACCGGAACATCGCGCAAATGCAGCCTTGGCTGCCGGAGGGACACATTGATGCGGATGTTGGGGTCGCTCCGGTAACGCTCCGAAATGCGCCGCCGGATCTGTTCAAGCTCATAAATTTCACTCATTATATCCACGCTTTCTATCACAAACCCGCCTGACTTCCATCGGGCGGGTTTGGTGTTAGTTGAAGTGTTCGCTTACATCAGCTTTGTCGTTATACTGCTTGCGGACGCGGACCAGCACAGATCCGTCGCTCTGCTCGGTTTCCTCGGTGATCTGATACCGGGTGCGGCTTCTGTCCATCGTCGCCTTGTAGCGGCTCACTTCGTCGTGGTTGACCTTGAACTGCTGCTCACGGGTCAGACCGCAATCGTCCTTCTATGCAAACCCCAGTGTTTGCAGGATGCACGCTGCCTTTACGCGCTTCATTGATTTCACCTCCCTCAGCCTCCGCCCGGTCAGAACGGATGCCCTTTTTCAGAGAGATGATCAGTGAACAAACAGCCTGTGCGCGCCAGTCTGCCGCCAACGCCCACTGCACCGGATGCACTCCCGTGATACCTTCGTATGGCTTAATTTTATCAAATTCGAAACTCGATTTCAAACGAATTTTTGAGAAAATGTCATCTCAATACAGCTCCGCGATGATGTCCACGCACTTGTCGATGCCGATAACGCCGCTGTCCAGCGTCAGGTGGTAGTTCTGGGCGTGGCCCCATTTCATATTGGTGTAGAAGCGGTGGTACGCGGCGCGGCGCTTGTCCTTATCCCGCAAACGCTCCTCCGGGGACTGCTCCCGCTCGCCGTAGACCTCCACGATGCGGTGGGCGCGGAACGCCAGATCCGCATGGATAAAGACCTTCAGGCAATCCGCCTTATCCTGCAAAATAAAGTCAGCGCAGCGGCCCACAATGACGCAGGAACCTTTTGCAGCAAGGTCCGTGATGACCTTGTACTGGTGCTCCCAGAGAATGTCCTCGTTGGTGGGACCGAACATCCGGTTAGAGAAAGCGTTCGAGAGGAAACCGCCGGGAGCGTACTCCCCCGCTTCCTTCACATAATCCGGCGCAAATCCGGTCTCCTTCGTCATCTCCTGAATGATCTCCGCGTCATAGCAGGGGATGCCCAGCTTTTCCGCCACCCTTTTGCCGATGGTGCGTCCGCCGCTGCCAAACTCGCGGCTGATGGTAATAACTCTGTTTTTCATGCGTTCTGCACTCCTTCCACATTCAATTCCCGATAGGTTTTCACGATGATGATGGCCGAGATGATAAAGGTCAGAATATCCGACACCGGCATGGAATACAGTACACCGTCCAGACCGAAGAACACCGGCAGCAGCAGGGCAAAGCCCACGCCGAACACCACCTCGCGGAACATGGACAGCAGTGTGGATGCCAGCGCCTTGCCAACCGCCTGCAAGAAGATAAAGCACGCCTTGTTGACGCAGGCCAGCACCATCATGCAGAGATAGGTGCGGAACGCCTTGATGGCAAAATCGGTGTAGTAGCTGCTCTCGTTGTCCGCGCCGAAAATGGCGATGAGCTGACGGGGAAAGCCCTCCGCCAGCACAAGCGCCACCGCGCCCACCAGCGCCTCGGCCACCAGCAGCTTGGTGAACAGTTCCCGCACACGAAGCTTTTTCTCCGCGCCCATGTTGTAGCCCACGATGGGGATGCAGCCTGCCGCCATGCCAACTACGATGGAAATGACGATCTGGAAGAACTTCATCACGATGCCCACCACCGCCATGGGGATCTGCGCGTACTGCTCCTGCCCGAACACGGCGTCCAGCGCGCCGTATTTGCGGAGCATATTGTTGATGGCCGCCATCGCCGCCACGAGGCTGATCTGGGAGAGAAAGCTGGTGATGCCCAGCGTCAGCATTCGTCCGCAGATGTTCCCTCGCAGGGCATAATCGCCGGACGCGGGCTTGATGATCTTCATATGCAGCAGATACCACAGTGCAAGGACTGCCGTGAACACCTGCCCGATGACCGTGGCCACTGCTGCGCCCATCATGCCCCATTTGAGGACGAAGATGAAAATAGGGTCGAGGATGATGTTGATGACGGCGCCTGCCAGTGTGGAGATCATGGCGAACTTGGGGTTGCCGTCTGCGCGGATAATGGGGTTCATGGCCTGCCCGAACATATAGAACGGGATGCCCAGCGTGATATAAAAGAAGTATTCCTGCGAGTGGTGGAAGGTCTCCTCATTCACCGTGCCGCCGAACATGGCGATGATAGTGTTTGCGAAAATGAGGTATACCGCCGTCAGGACAAGACTGCTGGTGACGCTTAACACCACCGCGTTGCCCACGCTGCGCTTGGCCTTGTCCGCCTCGTTTCTGCCCAGCGCCATGCTGACGAAGGCGCAGCAGCCGTCGCCCACCATGACGGCGATGGCCAGCGCCACCACCGTTAGCGGGAATACCACCGTATTGGCGGCGTTGCCGTAGGAGCCGAGGTAGCTGGCGTTGGCGATGAAGATCTGGTCAACGATGTTGTAAAGCGCGCCCACCAGCAGCGAGATGATGCAGGGGATGGCGTACTGGCGCATGAGCTTACCGATACGCTCCGTCCCCAAAAACTGATTTCCGGTTTCCATATAATTCACCTTTCTTTCAAAAAATAAAAAATGCGTAAGTCCCAACATATCCGGACTTACGCATTTCTGCTACACGATTTGCCTATGAAGTTTTCTCCCATCTTGCCATTTCTCACCCGATTCCGCAAAAAAGCGTGTGGCTGCTCTGCAACTGGATTTACGCAGAAACGCCACACGCTGTACGCTTATTATAGCAGAGGCAAATCGGAATTTCAAATGATTTTTTCACATCCGATGCCGCTTTTTATTCCATATTATTTCGAGAAGACTGCTGCGATGTGATGCTGCACAACAATGCTTTCTCAATCATGTCCACCTTCTGAGACCGTCCCATCAGCCGATAGTATTTGCACCATAACTGCGGCGATTGCAGCGGGATGACTTCTGTCCCAAGCGGCATTTTCTCCACGATCTGTTCTTCACGCAGGGAGCAATCATGACCGTTCCCTCATGCACGATGGCAAAGCCTGCCATGACATCGACCTCGATCGATTCTATGAGGAATTCCATAAAGGTCTTCGTCCGGTACATGGGATTCGGCACGGGGTCAGATGGGCGGAGTTCGCCCATTTCCAATAAAATCGTGCGGACACATTCGGCGTCATGGTCAGCAACCATTAAATCAATATCGTGGAACGCAGAGGTGATGCCCTTGAAATACAGCAGCATCGACGCGCCCAAGTCCCACTGCACATGGGCAGATTCGCATATCTGCTTCATGTCTGCCACCCGATATGCTCATTCTATCAAAAACGCAGAATAATCAAGTTCACCGACGAGCGCGGGCAGCTCATCCGCCCGGACACCTTCACCAAGCGGCTGCGGAAGATCTATGCCGCCCTCCACCACGCTGGACATCTACACCCACGCCTTCGACAAGAACAAAAAGGCCGCCAGCGCGGGATTGCAGGGAATGTTGGAGATATGAGCATTGGATAGCTCAGTTGGATCGCAAAATGTGCAGTAGTGGTCAAATCAGGTTTCAATTCCCATTACTTTTCGCATACAAAAACCGTCTCAAACGTATCGTTTGAGACGGTTTTTGTAATTGCTCCCAGATTTTGTTGTCACCGCTGCGCATCGGGCAGTTCGTTCTTCACATACTTCTCCCATACATGCAGGCGGTCGCGCTCGCCGATCTGCCGCAGCACTCTGGCGGGCACACCGGCAGCGATACTGTTGGGTGGGATGTCCCGTGTCACCACCGCGCCTGCGGCGATGATGCTGCCCGCTCCGATGGTCACGCCACCGCACACCGTCGCACCGGCGCACAGCCAGCAGTGATCCCCGATGGTGATGGGTTCGGCATACTCCAACGCATGGCAGCCGTTGGGGTAATCTGTATAGGCTCGTTCTTCGGCGATAAACGGATGGTTGGGCGTGGCCAGCGTCACATTGGGTCCAATGAGTACATTGTCCCCCAGCGTAATGGGCGCTACATCCAGAAATACGCTGTTGTAGTTGACGAAGCAGTTCCGCCCCACATAGATATTCACGCCGTACTCGCAGTAAAAGGGTGCAAACGCCTCGAAATTCTTCCCTTTTGCGGAGGGGATCAGGCGCTCCAGCGCACGCTGTTTGGTCTTTGCGCACCACAGCGGGAGGCGGTTGAACCGGTCACAGCGGCGCATACCAACCCGGTGCCGCTTGGCAATCTCCGGATCGACAGGCGTATAGAGACGCCCCGACACCATCCGCTCCCATTCACCGATCGTCCTGTTCTTATCCATGATCAGTCACTCCTTTATGTGCGCCTGTACCGGTACAGATACAGGGCCGTTTCCAATGCCAATCGCTTCATCGGATCGACCGGATCGGCCTCCAGCAGCATCCATAGCTGCTGAAGCCGGTAACTCACGGTGTTGTAGTGCAGGTGCAGCTCCCGTGCCATCCGGCGCTGGTTGCCCATACAGCGCAGCCAGCTCGCCAGCGTGTCCAGCAGCTCTTGCCGCCGCGGCTCTGGCTGCCGCAGGAGCGTTCCCAGCTGCCGATGGATATAGGCGTCCGTTTCCGCCGGGGAGGATTCCTCCAGCAGCCGTACCACCCCCGCTGGGTCGTCTGTCACGCAGGGTGCTTCCGATCGCGCCGCCATGCGGAGCGCCGCGCGGGCACTGCGGTCTGCTTTCTGAAAACCCATCGTACCGCCGTAGGGGCGGCTGATGCCGCAGATAACGCCGTGGACGGCGGCAAAGTCCGCCATCACCTGCCACAGCGGTATCTCCAGCGCGAACAGGTCGTCCGCCTCCAGCGCCAGCAGAAAGCCATCCTCCGACAGTGCGCCCCACATGTCCGCGCCCAACGCCCGGCAGCGCTCTTCTGCCTCGTGCAGCCAAGAGCGCCGCTGCAACTCCGGCGCATCAGCCCGTATCCACAACAGGATATGCGGACATTCCAAATGGATACCGGACTCCGCCGCCTGCCGCTCCATCGCTTCGCTCAGCGGCGCGCCAGAGATGAGATGGTGCAGTAGTACGGCCAGCTGCCGCTCCTGCTCCGCCGGTATTCGCCGCCGTGCGATCTCGCGGGACACCGCATCGGCCAACTCGGCAAAGCGCATATCGGTCGGCAGTTGGAGCAGCGGCAGTCCCAGTCGGTCAGCCTTCTCCGCCAGCGCCGCCGGCAGGGGGCTGGGCAGGTAACGCCCCGGCTTGATACCCACACCGGACAGGCCTTTTTCTGCCGCCGTGGGCAGCAGCGCATCCACGGCCTGCGGATCGTCTGCGATGGCAAAGCCAGTGGTGATGAGCAGTTCTCCCTGCGCCAGCCAGCGCGCGTAGTCCGGTGTGTCCGTCAGATTGACACCGCTGACCCTACGGCCAAGTCCCGCCGCGCCGCCGCAGACCGTGCAGCCCGCGAACACGGGCAGGCGCAGCACCTCCTGCAGTGTGGGATAGTCCGCTGTGTGCTGTGATGTCATGGCTTCTGCCCCCTTGTGATACTATCACAATTTTCAGAGAAATGTTCATTTATTTTTGCCAATGGAACAGACCGTCCGTTGTTTTATGATAGCGGTAGTAAAACGAACGGAGGTATATTCCATGGCAAAGCAAATGAAACAGGATACTCCCTCAGTCCCCCGCAAGCGGAGACTGGCCGCGCTGATAGCAGCCACCCGGTGCGCCGGAGAGAAACGTGACACGCTCTCCTGCCATGCCCGCCGCTGCACCGCCTCATCCATGGCGCAGGGTCTGAAGCACTACGCCTGACGCGGCGCACCCCTTCGGCAGACTCCCCCGGCAATGTGCCGGGGGCTGTCCGTTCAGGACCTTCTGGATTCCTTCTTCAGCAGGGACGCCGCCGTGATGATGGTCAGTACCGACTCTGTCACCATGCCGGAATACGACCGTACCGCAATGACATACACCAGCCACGACAGGCCGCTGGCAATGCCCGCCGCCTGTATCACCCGCTGCCTGGACTGGAAGAACGGCAGCAGCGCCACCAACGATGCCACGATGGGCAGTACCGTCACTGGCGTCTCATAGGTCACCACGGCAATCAGCAGAAATACTGCCACGATGGGTATCGCGGTGACCAGTCTACTCCAGTTGAATTTCTCCTGCAATAGGAAAAGCAGCAGCACGACGATCTGGAAAAAGCTGCACAGTGCGCCGGAGCGTGCGTGGAGCAGCGTGTAGTGGATGGCGAAGATCAGGTTGGCCACCACCTGCCACAGCAAGATGGTACGCTTGTCATTCTGCCAGTAGCTGAGACCCATGGCGATCAGTGCGCCGAACCCGATGAGTTGGTAAAATATGTTCATCCGTCGTTCCTCTTAATAAAAAACGCCGCACACCCTGTCGGATGCGTGGCGAAAAATGAAGGCAATGCTCCAGAAAAATCCACACTTGTTTTGGAGTTTCATTGTACCATGGGACAGCCGTATTTGTCAATTGCGGCAAAGGACAACCTCCAAAAGCCATGGGCTTTTGGAGGCGAGTGTGATTGCCCACAACTTTTGTTGTCCGCACCCCCGCATATCGCAAGGAAGGGGGAGCGTGAGGGGGGAACCTTTGACGGGTTCCCCCACTCGTGTTCAATCACCCGCCCGCAGGCGACCGGTTTTGCGCTGCAAAACCGTACCAACACGAAAAAAGACACGCTTCTGCGTGTCTTTTTTCGTGTTGGTACGCCCGACTGGATTCGAACCAGCGGCCTTTAGAGTCGGAGTCTAACGCTCTATCCATCTGAGCTACGGGCGCATATTGGGTTGTGTGCTGTCCATCAGCCAGAGTATTATAGCAGTTCTTCCGCCGGATGTAAAGCGATTGAAAAAACTTTTTTCAAAAAGATTGTTAAAAAAGTTGACAACTATCGTCTCATGCGGTAGAATATCACTATATTTCAGGTGCCCCCGCACCGCATCCTATCCCAAAAGAAGGTTTTTGTATGAAGAAACAGAAGATCTCCGACGCGGTGATCCATCGGCTTCCCCGCTATTACCGCTATCTGGACGACCTGTATAACAAGGGTGTTGTCCGCATCTCCTCCAACTCTCTGGGCGCAAAGATGGACATCACCGCCTCCCAGATCCGCCAGGATCTCAGCTGCTTCGGCGAATTCGGCCAGCAGGGCTACGGTTACAACGTGGCGGAGCTGCGCGCCGAGATCGGCCACATTCTGGGCATCGACAGCGGCCACAAGATCATCGTCATCGGCGCCGGCCACCTGGGCCACGCGCTGCTGCAGAACTTTGATTTTGATAAGGTGGGCTTCCGCATCGACTCCGCCTTTGACGTCTCTCCCGCCCTTGTGGGCACGGAGATCCGCGGCATCACTGTCCGCGCCATGGACGAGCTGGAGGAATATGTCTCCAACTACCACCCCGACGTGGCGGTGCTCACCGTACCTCAGAACGTGGCCCAGTCTCTGGCTGACCGGCTCATCGCTCTGGGCGTCCGCGGCTTCTGGAACTTTACCAATGTGGAGCTGTCTACCGATGAGCCCGGCGTGTTCTTCGAGGACATCCACTTTGTGGACACCCTCCTGACCCTGAGCTACCGTATCTCCCGCCCGTAAGGGCACACTTTCCCGCGACCGGCATACTATGGGAATGAGACCGGCAAGACGGTCAATTCTTCATAGGAGGTCACACTATGTGTAATCAGAATTCCTGCTTTGGCGGCGGCAGCTGCTGCTGGATCATCATCGCCATCATTCTGCTGTTCCTGTTCTGCGGCAACGGCTGCGGGAATGGCTGCGGCTGCGGGAACAACGCCAGCAACGGCTGCGGCTGCGGCTGCTGATCCACTCCGCCGGACCATCGGACTCCCCCGCCTTGCGGCGGGGGAGCTTTTTCAGAAAGGACGTACAAGCCATGGATCTCTCCTCCCTGCGCCGTGCCTACACCGGCCACGTGCCCGACCTGATGGGCGCACGCGGCGGTTCCGCCGTGCTGGTTCCGCTGGTGGACGCGGCGGACGGCCCCAGCCTTCTGTATGAAATACGCTCTGCCACGGTCCGGCAGCCCAATGAGGTCTGCTTCCCCGGCGGCAAGACCGAATCCGGCGAAACGGCGGTGCAGTGCGCCCTGCGGGAGACATGGGAGGAGCTGTCCATCCCGCCGGAAGCGGTGGAGATCATCGGCGAGATGGACTTCCTGCACATCCGCTCCAACTGCCTGCTGCGGCCGGTGCTGGGCCGCGTGGACGGCGCTGCGCTGGCCGATATACGCCCCTGTGCAGCGGAGGTAGCCGAAACCTTTCTGGTGCCGCTGGCCTGGCTCCGCGACCACCCGCCCGCTGTGTATATCCACCGCCAGCCGGTGTCCATCTCCGACTTTCCCTATGAGGACGCGGGCATCTCCGCCGACTACCTCTGGCGGCCCTATTATATGGAGGTGCCGGTGTACCACGGTCTGCCCCACCCGCTGTGGGGTCTGACCGCCCGCATCACCATGGATGTCGTGGCCCATCTGTAAATGCCGCACTTCCCCCTCGATATTGTGCGAAAAGTCCGTATTCCCGGTGGAATACGGACTTTTTCCATCTGTTTCGGCTCACGCCTTCTCCGGCGCGGGCAGGGCGTATTTTTCCGCGTAGGCGTTGAACCGGCGGCGGTAGTCGCCATCGCTGTGGCGCACGTTGTGCAGCGTCTCGTGGAGGTTCAGGTCGTGCTGGGCCGCGTCGATAACGCAGCCGGCGATGTTGGAGCAGTGATCGGAGGTACGCTCCAGATCCGTCAGCAGGTCGCACCAGACGAAGCCCGCCTCGATGCTGCAGCCGCCCTGCTGCATCCGCAGGATGTGCCGCGTCCGCATCTGTTCCTTCAGTGCGTCGATGACCTGCTCCAGCGGCTCCACCTGAGCGGCGGCGGACACATCGTTGCTGCGGAACGCCTGCACGGCGCTGGACAGGATATCCTGCACGGCGCCGGACAGCACTGCCAGCTCCTCCTTTGCTGCGCCGCTGAACGTCAGCCCCTTATCCCGCAGCTCCTCTGCGGATTCCAGCACGTTCACCGCGTGGTCGGAAATGCGCTCCAAATCACCGATGGTCTTCAGCATCTCCGTGGCCTCCTCGCTCTCCTCCGCGCCCATCTGCTGCGTGCTGAGCTTCACCAGGTAGGTACCCAGTACATCCTCGTAGTGGTCACAGCGCTGCTCATCGCGGCGGATGCGCTCCGCCAGTTCCGGCGTATAGTGGTCAAAGCTGTCCAGTGCGGCATCCAGCGCACCGGCGGCACAGGCCGCCATCTCCTCCGCCACGGCGCGGCAGCGCTGGAGCGCCAGCGGCGGCGTGGCCAGCAGGCGCTGGTCCAGCTCCACCGGCTTTTCCGCCTGCTCCTGTGGGCCGTCCGGCACGATGCGGATGGCTAATTTTTCCAGCAGCCCACCGCAGGGCAGCAGTATGGCCGTGCAGATGACGTTGAAGCAGGAGTGGGCGATAGCAATGCCGTACATGGTGGCACTGTCGTGGAGGATGCCGGGATCGAATATGGCCTTGACGACGCAGAACCCTGTCAGCAGCACCGCCACGCCGATGACATTGAACAAAAGGTGTACCACAGCCGCTCGTTTTGCGTTTTTACTGGTGCCTACGGAGGATAAAAGTGCGGTGACGCAGGTGCCGATGTTCTGCCCCATGATGATGGGGATGGCGGCGGCATAGCTGACCTGACCGGTGACGGCCAGGGCCTGCAGGATACCCACGGAGGCGGAGCTGGACTGGATGATGCCGGTCAGCACGGCGCCGGCCAGCACGCCAAGCAGCGGATTTTTGAACAGCAGAAACAGCTGTGAAAAGGCGGGCACATCGCGCAGGCCCGCCACCGCACCGCTCATGGTGTCCATGCCGAACATCAGGGTAGCGAAGCCCAGCAGGATGGCGCCGGTATCCCGTTTTTTCGGATCTTTGCCGTTCATGTAGAAGAAAATACCGATCAGGGCCAGGATCGGCGTAAAAGAGGTGGGTTTCAGCAGATTTACCCACACATTTCCCCCATCAATACCGGCTAAACTCAGCAGCCACGCCGTCACCGTGGTGCCCACGTTTGCTCCCATGATGACATTTATGGCCTGCCGCAGGGTCATCAGGCCGGAGTTGACGAAGCCCACCACCATCACCGTGGTGGCCGATGAGCTCTGGATCACCGCCGTGATGGCAAGACCTGTCAGAAAACCCGTGAATACGCGGCCCGTCATCCGGTCCAGCAGCGTCCGCAGCTTGCCGCCGGCGCGGCGCTCCAGCGACTGGCCCATCAGATCCATGCCGAACAGGAACAGGCACAGGCCGCCGATCATCGTCAGCACATCAAAGATACTCATATTGTTCTCTCCCGTTTACTCATTCTCATATTTTACACATTCCTGACCGATACCATCGTAACAGGTCAATGTCAAATCCAACGTATCGGTTTTGTAAAATCCATGTAAAATTTTATCGCCTGCGGCGGCGAGCATCGGGGCGGGAGAAGTCGCCGGAGCGGGACACGGCAGGGCAGGGCGGCGCGGCGAGACGAGGCGGGCGAGGCGAAGGGTACAAAAAAGGGGGCACGCGGCGCGTGCCCTCTTTTTTGACGCTTTTGGCAGATATGCTCGAGGATCGCTTTTGTTTTTTTGCAGCGATTTTCAATGAGCTTTTGCAGCTTTCACAGGACGCCGAAGTGCTCCAGCAGGATCTTCAGGCCGATGAGGATCAGGATGGCGCCGCCTACAAATTCCGCGCGGTTCTTGTACCGCGCACCGAACAGGTTGCCCACGAACACACCGGCCACGGAGATGGCAAACGTGGTACAGCCGATGAGGGCGGCCGCGGCGTAGATGGGGACGGTCAGTTCCACCATGGAGAAGCTGACGCCCACAGCCAGCGCGTCGATGCTGGTGGCGATGGCCAGCATCAGAAGCTCCCTGTGCCGCAGCTCCGCCGGCTCCGGTTTCTCCTCTTCTTTCTCCTTTGCGGACAGGCTCTCGCGGATCATGCTGCCGCCGATCCAGGCCAGCAGTACAAAGGCGATCCACGGGGCCATCTTCGTCACATGGCGGGCAAACTGGGACCCCAGCAGCCATCCGGTCAGGGGCATGACGGCCTGAAACACGCCGAAATACAGGCCAATGAGCAGGGTCCGCTTCCGGTTCACCCTGGGCATGGCCAGCCCCTTACAGATGGCCACGGCGAAGGCGTCCATGCTCAGGCCCACGCCCACCAAAAAAATCTCCAGCAATGTCATCGTATCGTCCCTCTCCTCTATAAGATCACCGGTACCGGCCGGTCTATCACGATGCTGTCCGGCGCGACGCGGCAGGTATACGCCGCCGCCTGCACCCCCGCGGCTACCGCCTGACGCAGGGCCTCGCCGAAGGCGGGGTGGGTCGCATCGTTGGGCGCGAAGTCTGTGACCTCCGCCATCTGTATCACAAAAAACACCGTGGCCCGATGGCCCAGCGCCACGGCGCTCGCCAGCTCCCGGAGGTGGCGGACGCCCCGCTCCGTGGGGGCATCGGGAAACAGGGCGTGGCCGCCGTCCTCCAGCGTCACGCCCTTCACCTCCACCAGGTGCAGGCCCTGTGGTCCCTGCAGGCAGAAATCCAGCCGCGACCGGCCAAAGGTGAACTCCGGCTTCACCAGCCGGGCCGCAGGGTCAAAGATATGCGCCCACTCGGCGAATACGCGGTTGGGCGCCTGGGCATCCATGTTGATGAGCTTATCGCCCTTTTCCACAGCGATGAGATCGTAGGCCGTGCGGCGGTCAGGGTTGGCCGCCCGCTCCAGATACACTGCGGCGTCCGGCGTCAGCAGCTCCCGACAGCGGCCCGTGTTCTTCACATGGCAGACCACCGTCTCCCCGCCGGGCAGCGCCACATGGGCGATGAATCGGTTGGGGCGGGTCAGGAAGCGGCCCCGTATCACCTGTCCGTACTGCATGCTCTCCCGCCTCCTCTGATGATATAGGCTTGTATCGTATCACAACCGGCGGTATTTGGAAAGCGATATTTCCGCATTTCTGCCTATTCTCCCGAAAAATACGAAAATTTTCAGAGACCACGCAAAAAACTCTTGCAAATCGGAAAACAATCTATTATAATAGCCGTGTCAATCAGACATGCACCTTTAGCTCAGTTGGTAGAGCACCTGACTCTTAATCAGGGTGTCCAGGGTTCGAGTCCCTGAAGGTGTACCAGCAGAAGATCACCGACCCCATCGCCGGTGATTTTCTATATGGCCCGTTGGTCAAGTGGTTAAGACAGAGGCCTCTCACGCCTTTAACATCGGTTCGAATCCGGTACGGGTCACCACAAAATAAAAGGACACACAATGTGTGTCCTTTTATTTTGTGGTGACAGTTCTTTTGCGGCGCAAAAGGACTGCGCCTGCGGGCGGGTGACTGCACGCGCAGGGGAAACCCGACGACGGTTTCCCCTGCACACGTCCCTTTCCCTGCGTTCTCTTGCCGCTTCCCGCGGTCCCACATACGCCACAGCGTACATCCGCCTGCCGGAAAGGCAGGCCATTACTGCATACAGGAGAATTTTATGGCCAAAAATATTCGCTTATCCGACCACTTTACCTATGGCAAGCTGCTGTGCTTCACGCTGCCGTCCATGGTGATGATGGTGTTCACGTCCATCTACGGCGTGGTGGACGGGCTGTTCGTATCCAACTTCGTGGGCAAAACGGCCTTCGCTTCGGTGAATCTGGTGATGCCGTTTGTCATGATCCTGGGCGGCATGGGCTTCATGATCGGCACCGGCGGCACGGCGCTGGTATCCAAAATTCTGGGCGAGGGCGATCCGGAGAACGCCAACCGGACGTTCTCCATGATGGTGCTGTTCACGTTGGCGCTGGGCGTGGTGCTGTCCGGCATCGGCATCGCATTCATGGGCCCTGTGGCCCGCTTCCTGGGCGCTACGGACGCCATGATGGCGGACTGCGTGCTGTACGGCCGCATCGTCACCGGCTTCACGTTCGCCTTTATGCTGCAAAACGTGTTCCAGAGCTTTTTCATTGCAGCGGAGAAGCCCAAGCTGGGTCTGAAGGTCACAGTGGCCGCGGGTGTCACCAACATGGTGCTGGACGCCCTGTTCATCGCGGTGTTCAAATGGGGCGTGGCCGGTGCGGCGCTGGCCACCGGTCTGAGCCAGTGCGTGGGCGGTGTGCTGCCGCTGGTGTACTTTCTGCAGCCCAACACCAGCCTGCTGCGCCTATCCCCCACCCGCCTGCGTATCCGCCCCATTCTGGCCGCCTGCGGCAACGGCTCGTCGGAGCTGATGAGCAACATCTCCTCATCGCTGGTAAGCATGCTCTACAACTTTCAGCTAATGCGGCTGGCCGGTGAGGACGGCGTGTCCACCTACGGTGTGCTGATGTACGTGCAATTCATCTTCATCTCTCTCTTCGTGGGCTACTCCATCGGCTGCGCGCCGGTGGTAGGCTATCACTACGGCGCGCAGAACCACGGGGAGCTGAAAAATCTGCTGGGGAAGAGCGTGCTGCTGATGGGCGGCAGCGGTGTGGTGCTGACGGCGCTGGCGATGGCGCTGGCCCAGCCCATGGCCCACCTGTTCGTGGGCTACGATGCCGGTCTGTTCGCCCTGACGGTCCACGCCTTCCGGCTGTTCGCGTGGTCGTTCCTGCTGGCGGGCTTCAACATCTTCACTTCCGGCTTCTTCACGGCACTGAACAACGGCGCCGTCTCCGCCGCCATCTCGTTCCTGCGGACGCTGGTGTTCCAGTCCGCATCGGTGCTGATCCTGCCCGTTTTCTTCGGCGTGGACGGCATCTGGTGGGCCATCACCGTAGCGGAGGTATTCGCGTTCCTCATCTCCGGCATGTTCCTGCTGCTGAAGCGGAACAAATATCACTATATGTAAGACTTGCGTTTTCTTCAACATACTGATATACTATGTAACTAAGAAAGGGGGGACCCAAATGCTGGTTTCCACCAAGGGGCGGTACGCCCTGCGTGTCATGCTGGAGCTGGCCCAACGGCCCGCGGACAGCTATACGCCGCTGCCGGTGATCGCGGAAAGGCAGTCGGTGTCGGAGAAATATCTGGAGAGCATCGTGGTCCTGCTGTCCCGGGCGGGGCTGGTAGAGGGCGTCCGCGGCAAGGGCGGCGGCTATCGTCTGACCCGCAGCATCGACCAGTACTCCGTGGGCGAGATCCTGCGGCTGACGGAGGGCTCGCTGGCTCCCGTCACGTGTCTGGAGGGGGCGGAAAACACCTGCCCCCGGGCCGGTCAGTGCCACACCCTGCCCATGTGGGAGAAGCTGGACAGCCTCATCAACGGCTATCTGGACAGCGTATCGCTGGCCGACCTGCTGAAGCAGACCGACGGCAGCAGCCTGTAAGCACAAAAAACAGGACCGTTTCAACGGTCCTGTTTTTTTGTGCTCAGAACACGCCGTAGCCCTGGCCCTGGGTGATGATGTAGGACCAGAGCACAGGCCCCACAGCGCCGGTGGCGCTGTATCCCAGTGAGCGCTGGACGGCACGGACGGCGCGGGCCGTCTCCTGCCCGTACACGCCGTCCACGGCGACGGCGGGGATGGTACTGTCCCGGGCGGCCATCTGGTTCAGCCGCGTCTGGAGCAGCGTCACCTCCGGCCCCGTGTCCCCCAGCACCAGAAAGCGGCCCGGGTACACCTCCCGCGCAAACTCCTGATAGTCGGCGGGCAGGGTGTAGAGCGTCTGCTCATACACGTTCTGCAGGGCGTTCCACGTATTGCGGCCCACCACGCCGTCTACCGTCAGGCCGTAGGCGCTCTGGAAGGCGTAGACCGCGTCCAGCATGGTCTCGTCGAAGGTGTCGGTGATGGGGATGGGCGGCACCTGGGGCAGGAAGTAGCCCAGAAACGCCAGATAGAACCGCACCGTCTCCACGTTCAGCCCCGTGTCGCCCAGCCGCAGCACCTCCGGATACACCCGCTGTGCCTCCGGGATGGTAAGTCCCTCGCTGGTGATCTCCGACAGGCTCTTGACGCCGTTGTAGATCATCTTGATCTTGTACCACGTGGCCTTGCCCACGATGCCGTCCTCCTCCAGATTGAAGATGCGCTGGAAGGCGCGGACGGCGTCCTCCGTCTCCTGATCGAACACGTTGGAAATTTCGGTGATACGGGGGATGGCCGGGTAGTTGCGGCGGATACGCTCCAGCTGCTGCTGGATGGTGCGCACGTCCTCCCCCACGGAGCCGCGGGTCAGCGGGCGGCCCGGGTACGACGGGGTGCCGTCCCCTACCGGCGCGTTGAACACGATGTTGATATTGTCGCCGAAGTAGCGCTGCAAAATCTCATAGGGCGTCAGGCCCTGCTCCGCCAGGTCCACGCTGCCCCACTGGGACAGACCCGGGCACTGAGTGCGGACACCATCGCAGAACTGGGCGTACAGCGGCTCCACGTTACCCTGCCGCACAATGTAGTCGTTGAAGCTGTCGTCCACCAGCCGGTCGATGTTCTCAAAGGTGCTGCGCCCCGGGACGTAGGCCTGATCGTAGCGGGTAGAGCTGGTAATGTCGAAATCGTAGCCGCGGCCGCGGTAATACTCGGTGTAGATGCGGTTCAGCGCCACGGAGATCTGGGCCAGAATATTGGCCCGCAGGGCGCTCTCCGGCCACGTAGGGTAGATCTCGCTGCTGGCCACGTTCTTGATGTAGTCGGTAAACGGCACCGTCACGTTCTCCGCCGTCTGATCCGGCGGGCCCAGATGGACGGTGATATACTCCGGCACCACAGGAAACGGCATGGCTCCTCCCTCCTCTCAGGCCAATTCCAGTGACACCGCCAAAATCGTTTCGATCCGTGGGAACACCGCAACCTGTCGGGCGTCCACCGTGCTGTACTGCGGGTGGCGCACCGATGCCTGATACGCGGTGCCGCTGATCCCCGCCGTCTCCGATGACTGGGACCAGCCTGTCGGCAGGGCCGGCAGGCAGATGCCCTCCACGATGCCGGAGCTGTCCGTGACCCCCTCGTAGAACACGGTGCGCTCCGGCCCGAAATACCGGTAGATCTCCACCTGCGCCCCCTCCACGGGGAACAGGCCCCGCCCCGTGGACACCTGCACCCGCAGGGTGCCCCGCTCCGGATGGGCAGCCAGGAACCACTGCTCCGGCCCCTTCTGCACGCTGCTGCTCTCCATATCTAAAGCCTCCCTTTCCTTGTCGTCTCCCTTCATGCTATGCGTCAGGACGCAGGAGGGTGCAGAAAGAGGGAGCGGTCCCTGCGGGACCGCTCCCTCTTTTTTATGTTGGCTCAGAACGCCCAGCTGCCGTTGCGGAAGATGGGGACGGTGCGTCCGTCCTCGCACACGGCGTCGATGCTCATGTCGGCAGAGCCGATCATAAAGTCCTCGTGTACCATGGAATCGTTGACGCCCAGGGCGCGGCACTCCTCCAGCGTCTTTTTCTCGAAGCCGCGGATGGTGTCGGCAAAGCCCATGCCCAGCGCCAGATGGCAGGCCGCGTTCTCATCGAACAGCGTGTTGTAGAACAGCAGGCCGGACTGGCTGATGGGGGAGTCGTAGGGCACCAGCGCACACTCGCCCAGATATGCGCTGCCCTCGTCCATAGTGATGAGCTTGGTCAGCAGGTCGTTGTTCTTCTCCGCGTGCCACTCCACGGCCTTGCCCTCGTGGAACCGGATCCAGAAGCCGTCGATGAGCTGGCCCTGATAGCTCAGGGGCTTGGTGGCGTAGACGATGCCCTCGGCCTTGCCCCGCATGGGAGAGATAAAGCACTCCTCCGTGGGGATATTGGGGTTGAAAACGATGCCCTGCAGGCTCTTTTCACAGCCGCCGCAGAACTGGGCCTCGGGGATCATACCCACCTGAAAATCGGTGCCGTTGGCGCTCTTGTAGCGCAGCTCCCGGATGTGCAGGCCGTTGAGGTAGGCGCAGCGGTCGTGCATATCCTTGTTGTGGGCGTCCCAGTTGGCCACGGGGTCGCCCTCCAGAGCGCGGCTGGTGGACAGGATGGCCTCCCACAGCTTCTCCACCGCCTGAGACTTCCGCAGGTTGGGGAACAGCTTCTTGGCCCACGCCTCGCCGGGTACGGCGGCGATGCACCACTGGTACTTGTTCTCGATCTGGTCGCGGTACTTCTTGATGATGGGGTACTTGCGCTGCTGGCTCTTGGCCATCTTCTCCTGATTGATGCCGTTGAGACCGTCCGGGTCCTCGCTGAGCAGGTAGATGCGGCAGGGGATGGTGTCCACATAGTGCTGCCAGCGGGCCTCCTCGTAGTTGTCCAGCTTGGACAGGCTGGTCAGCGTGCGGTAGCGGAAGTGCAGCTTCTGGAGGGGCTGGTAGCTCCAGTCCACCACTACCTTACTGGCCTTGCACCTGTAACACTCCTCCACCAGCATCTTCACGAACTCCGGCTGATCCAGCTCGGCGGTGATGAACACCTCCTGACCCGGCTGGATATTGACGCCGCTGCGGGCGATCAGGCGGGCATATTCCCGCAGGATACTTTTCTTCATGGAAAAACTCCTTTCGTGTCTTTCAGCTGCGTACTATTGTACCATCCTATGCCCGTTTTGAAAAGACATCTTCCGAAAAAAATCCGGTATTGTCCCAAAAATCTCTCTAAAAGGGACAAAAAGGGACCCGCGGCGTTGCCGCGGGCCCTCCCCCGTTTTTCTGTCTATCATGCGCCCACATCCAGCGCCAGCACCTGCTCATAGGCGTCCGCACCGGCGGGCGAGCCGATGGGCAGCACCGCGTAGAGATGTCCTGCGGCGTCCGCGTAAGCCGGTACGTCCCTATTGATATTGGCATCGGACAGCGTCCACGTCCGGCGCTCCGCCGCGGCATCGCCAGTCTGTCCGTACAGCGCATCGAACGTATCGGCGGCGGCCTGCCGCACCGCATTCAAAAACGCCGTCTCGTCCACGCCCTGCGCCGTCAGCAGCTCCGATGTGGTGAGCCGGACGCCTCTGGCCGTATCGTAGAGGTACACGCTGTACTGGTTGCTGTCGAAGCTCCAGCCGCAGGATACCACCAGCGACAAAATGTCGCCGCAGCGATAGCTCTCCCACATCACGTACAGGCAGGACAGGCTGACGCCGGAGGCGCGGTCATCCAACGTCTCCTCCACGATGGGGCCGTACTCGTCGGCGATGGCCGCGTTGATGGCGCGGGCATCCGCCGTGTCCGCCAGCAGCTGGGGCACGCGGTAGGTGTAGTGCCCGCTGTTGCCCACGCCGTCGGAATAGTCGAAGGACTCGTTATACAGCAGCCCCACCAGCGGATCGGCGGAAGTGCCGTTCTCCGCGCCGTAGAGGCTCTCGGCGGCCAGCCGGATCTGAGACAGGAGCTGCCGGTCCACGCCGGCATACTTGGCCGCCAGCGTGTTCAGATAGTTCTGCACCGTGTTGGGCGCCTGCCGGTACCGCTGGGCCAGCGTGTCCATAGCGCCCTGGGCATACGCGCCGTCCGCTCCCAGATAATAGGCGCACAGATAGCTGAGGGGACACGTCTCCCAGTCCGGCATGTGCTCCGTATCATACACGATGCCGTAATCCGCCGGATCGATGCTGACGGGGTCGTTGTCGCCCTCTGAGGGCCACGGCGTGATCTCCGATGCCGCGGCGCCCTCCGCGGTGACCTCCGCCAGCAGGGGGCCCAGCTCCCCGGCCCAGAATCGCACGGTGAAGCCCTGAGCCGTGGGGATCTGGATACCCAGAGAGAAGGGCTGGCACAGGACGGTATCCTCCCCGTTCTTCTCGATGCGGACATCCTCTGCCACGGCGTTTTTGGGGCCGTCGTCCGTCTGGGCATACAGTGTAAAGTCGTTGAGCAGCGATGCGGTGCCGCCCTCCCCTGCGTACCGGGCCGATGCCGCAGCGGGCAGCGTGACCCGCATCTCGCCGTTGAGCCAGTCATTCTGATACGTCACGTTCACCAGCTCGGCCTTCACGCCGTCGTCGCGGGTCATGGACGCGGGACCGAAGTACATCTGCCGCCCGCCGCCCACAGAGCCGCTGTCCAGCCCGGTCTCCAGCGCCGCGATAAGCTGCCGCAGGCCGTCCACGCTCTGCCGCGCCGCGGCGATGTCGTAGGTGCCGTCGTTGGTGACGCGGCCGGACTCCACGCCGTCCATCTGCCACGCCACCCAGTCCAGATTATCCACAAGGGCCATGGCCAGATAACCGCCGGCCTCCATTCGCAGCGTGATCCCTTCGCCGGCCCCCACCACGTTCTCGTAGCTGGTGCCGTAGCACAGCGTCAGGCCGTAGGGCTCCTGCTCCGTGCTGAGCCGGATGGAGAAATCATCCCAGATACCCGCGCCCAGCTGATCCAGCCCGATGGCGCTGATGATGCCGCCCACAGCGCTGTTGTCGCCTACGTAGGGCGTCCGCAGAGCGTACAGCGTCTCCGCGTCCCAGTCGCCGTCGGCGGCAGGCTGCTGCCGCTGGGGACTGGTCAGGAAGCACACACCGATGACCGCCGCCGCGATCAGCAGCAGCACCGCCGCCCACAGCGCCGGTTTCCGATAGCTCATGGCGTTCTTCACACGCTCCTTCACCGCCGTCTCGCCGAAGGCCAGGGGGCACACCGCCGCCGGACGCTGCCGTACGGCGCAGGCCACCAGCGCACGGGAGTAGGCCGCCCGTCCCGCGCCGTCCAGCGTCCGCAGTACCCGCTCATCGCAGGCGTTCTCCATGTCGCGGCCCAGCAGGACATACGCCGCCCACAGCACCGGATTGAACCAGTGTACCGTCAGCAGCAGGAACGCCAGCGGCTTCACCACATGGTCGCCCCGCCGGATGTGGCTCCGCTCGTGGGCCAGCACCTGAGACAGGTCCGTCTCGTCCAGTCCCGCCGGTATATAGATGCGGGGCCGGAGCATGCCCAGCACGAAAGGAGTGCCCCACCGGTCGCAGCGGCAGACGTTATCCTCCACTCGCACCGCCGTCCGCACCTGCCGGTAAAGCCGCAGATAGCTGACCAGCATATACGCCAGCATGAATGCCGCGCCCGCCAGCCATACCGCCGTCAGCACCTCCACCGTCATAACGGGGCGGGCCGCCTGCACCGGCTCCGCGGACGTGACCGATCCCACAGGCTGGACGGGTGTCAGGACCTCCCCGCCGCTGGGCAGGATGGCGTCCGCCGTCTCCTGTGTCTGGGGCAGCTGCTCCAGCGCCGCCGTCACGGGGCTCTGCTCCGCCTGCAAGCTGACGCGGCTCTGCAAGGAGACCGGCACGATCAGCCGCACCGCCACCAGCGCCCACAGCATGCACACCGCCCACTTGGGCGCGCGGCGCAGCGCCAGCCGCGCCAGCATCACCGCCAGCGCCAGCACGCCGGCCTGCCACGAAAGCTCCACCACTCTCAGAAACAGATCAGTCATGATTTTTCTCCTCAAGATCGGCGATCATCCGCCGCAGCTCGTCTGCCTCCTCCGCCGACAATCCGCGCCCGCCCACGAACGCGTTGAGAAAGCCGGGCAGACTGCCGCTGAAATTCCGCTCTACAAAGGCGCGGCTCTCCGCCCGCTGCACCTGGTCGCGGGATACCAGCGCCGTTACCACGGCGTCCTCCGTCTGCACCACGCCCCGCTCCGTCAGGCGCTTGATGACGGTATAGGTGGTGGATTTTTTCCACCCCAGCTTCTCCGCGCACAGGTGCGCCAGCTCGCTGCTGCGCACCGGCTGATGCTCCCACAGGATCTCGCAGAACCGCAGCTCGCTGTCAAAGATCTTCGGTGTCTCCACCCGCATCTCCTCCTTTCGATAGGTCTACTTAGTTAGACCTCTTGCCGGTAGTCTAACCCATTAGACCCATCTTGTCAAGGGAAATTTGCATCCCGCCCCGATTTATGCTACACTCACCCCGTAAGGAGGTGATGCCATGGACATTCTCTATCAGGACGACCGCATCGTGGTGGCGGTAAAGCCCGTGGGCGTACTGTCCACCGATGAGCCCGGCGGTATGCCGGAGCTGCTCCGCGCCCAGCTGCACACCGACTGCATCCGCACCGTCCACCGGCTGGACGCCCAGGTGTCCGGTGTCATGGTCTTTGCCCGCAGCCGTATGGCGGCGGCCCTGCTGTCCCAGCAGATACGGGAGCGCCGCTTTACCAAGGAGTATCTGGCTGTTCTGTGCGGCACGCCGTCCCAGTCCTCCGGCATCCTGACGGACCTGCTGGCCCGTGATCCCCAGCGCCGTCTGACCTATGTGGCGGACACCCCCTCCCCCAGCACGCGGGAGGCCCGCCTGTCCTTCGCCACTGTGGACAGCTCCGACGGTATGACGCTGGTGCGCGTCCGGCTCCACACCGCCCGTACCCACCAGATACGGGTACAGTTCGCCTCCCGCGGTCTGCCTCTGGCAGGTGACCGCAAGTACGGTGCGTCCGACGCGCCGTATCCCATCGCCCTGTGGTCCTGCCGCCTGACCTTCGTCCACCCCCAGACCGGCGAGCCCGTGACCTTCACCTGCCCGCCGCCGGACACGGCGCCCTGGGACCTGTTCACCCTCCCCGAAATGCTGTAAAGGATCGCAAAAGCCCTCTCCCGCCAGGCGGGAGAGGGCTTTTCTCAGTTGTCCTTTTTCGTGGTATCCGTCTTTTTGGAGGTGTCGGTTTTCGTGGTATCCGTTTTGGCCGTATCCGTCTTGGCGGTGTCGGTCTTGCCCGTCGTATCCGCCGCGGCGTCGTCCTCCGCCGGCGCCACGCCGATGATGCGGTCGGTCAGGCCGGCCTTTTCCGCCTCCTCGCGGGTCATGCGCAGGGGCTCGGCGGAGTCCTCCACCAGCTTGGCCATCACCAGATAGCGGTGGGCGTCATCGCCGTTCTTGCACACGGACAGGACCAGCACCTTGTCGCCCCACTTGGGCAGATCGTCGCGGTTGACGTTGACGCTGCCGGCGGAGGGTGCAAAGCCGTTCTTATGGTCGCTGCCGGAATAGCTCTTGTCCGTGGCTGCCTTGTCCAGCGCCGCGAAGAAGTCTGTAAATACCTGCTCATCGGTGAAATCGTGGTAGTACAGGATGTGGGTGGTGTCGTAAGGGATGCCCGCGAAGATGCGGTACGTCATCTTCCGGCCGCTCTGATAGACCTCCACCACCGCCTTGTCGTCAAACTTCAGCGTCTCGGCGTAGCTCTGGAGGCCGCCGAACATGGTGCGGTTGGCCATATTGTGGCCGTAGACCACGGTGACGGGATCGTCCAGCTTCGTATCGTTGTAGGTAGCCTCGGTATACAGCGTACCGGCCTTGTTGTCGTTGCCGTCCAGGTCGCGGTACAGATACCAGCCGTCATCCACCGGATGCTGGGCGATGAAGCCGCCCTCGCGGATGGCGCAGCCCGTGGCGTTGGGGATCTTCATATAGGCGTAGGCGTCGGGCCACGCCTTCTGCGCCGTCTCGAAGTCCACCGGCACGTCGGCGGCCTCCGGCTGCACCAGCACGATCTCCTGCGCCGGGTCGGTGTCCGGCTTGTTCTTATCTTCCGCATCGTTGTTCTTACCGCAGCCGGCCAGCAGCGTCAGTGCCGCCAGCAGGGCTGCGCCTGACAGAATATACCCTTTCTTTCCCATGATGGTCTCCTTTCAGCAGTGCGGATACCATCAGCTGACAAGGGCACGCATGCCTGTCACCTGATGGCAAGAAATGCGGGACAGCGCGCCCGCTGCCCCGCACCTCTGCGCTGGGGGTATCTTACCATATGCCGCCCGCAAATGCAAGACCCATTCGATCGCTCACAGCGACGCTGTCTCATCGTAGCCTTGGAGCATCAGGGTAAACTGCCGCTGCTGCATGGGCGTCATCCGGTCCTTGTAGGATGCCAGCAGGGCCTTGGCCTCCGCCAGCTTCCCCTGCCTCAGATAGCTGGCCACTGTGCGGTGCAGACTGGCGGCAGCCACGGAGCTCAGTGACTCGCCGCTGCTGCTGGAGCCGCTGCCGGAAGAACCGGAAGCGCCGGAAGGACCGGACGCGCCGCCGTATGGCAGCCCATCGCTGACCTCCGCGCCGGAGGCCGACAGCTTCTGCTCCTGCTGGGCCTTGCTGCGGTAGTGGCCCAGCATGGTCTCATAGAGCTTCCGATCCTCCGCGCTGGCGTTGTCATACTCCTCCTGCGCCAGAGCCAGCTGCTTCTCCCACAGTGACACATCGTCCTGCCAGCGGCCATAGGCGTTCTGCTCCCGCTGATCCAGCAGGTCGTAGCGGGCGCGAAGGTCGTTCCCCTCCTGCTGATAGGCGCTCCGTGCCCGATCCTCGAACTCCGGCAGCAGGGCCATCAGCTCCTGCATGTATCGGCTGTACGCCTGCTGCCCCGCGCCTTGGGCATAGCTGGAGCCGTACCCGCCGGTAAGCGCCGCCGCCTGACCCATGGTGTCCTCCATGGCGGCACGGCCCCGCTGAGTATACAGCTGCGTATACTGCTGAAAGCCGCCGTCCGCCTCGGGATCGTAGGAAAATGGCGCACGCCCCGTCAGCTCCTCGTACAGCTGCGCCAGCTGCTGCTCGTACAGGGACTCATAGTCCCCGGGCCGCTGGGATGCCACGCTGTCGCGATGGGCCAGCGCCTCCTTTACGCTGTCCGACGGCTTGTAGCCGGCCTCCAGCTCTGCCAGTGCCTTGGCCGTTCTGGCCGTAGGCGCGGCCTTGGGCACGGATGCCTGCGGCTCCTCCGCCGCCGATGCCGACGCGCTCATCAGGCTGCCCCACGTCTCGTCACCGGCGATGCCGTCCCGCTTCAGGGAGTTCTTTTTCTGATAGTCCCGCACCGCCGCGCGGGTCTTTTCGCCGAACACACCGTCCTCGTCCAGCTGATAGCCCTGCTTGTTCAGCTCGCTTTGCAGGCGGCGCACAGACTCGCCCTGCGAGCCATAGCCCACCATGGTATATGTCGATGCCATCGTTCCGTCCTTTCTCCTCAAGTGATCCTGCGCCAGGCATAGATACCCGCCATGCCGCAGTCCACGCGCTCCCATTCCGCCCCCTCCGGCGACGGCTGGGGCTCCGTATCCTCTGCCGTCAGCCGCACGCAGCCCACGGGCCACAGCGCGTCCGCCAGCGCCTGTCCGCCCAGGGTCAGCCCGCCGGACACCTCCACATCGCCGTAAAACACCGCCGGCCACGCGCACTCCAGCGCTTCACCGGTGCTTCTCTTGCCGAAGGCCGCGCCCCTGCCGCCGCTGTGCAGGTGCAGCGTCACCGGCGATACCGGCGGCAGCATCTGCCGCACCGTCCGGACGCCGCCCGCCGTATCCACGGCGGATACCTCCGCCTCATAGGCCGCGTCCGCCGCCAGGCCGCCGCCTACCACTGTCTCCGCGCCGCTGACCAGTGTGGTATAGCCGCTCCAGCTGCCGCCCGCAGGACGCCAGCGCACCCGCACCTGCACGGTGTTCCGTCCTCCTACGGAGGCGCAGGACGCGGTGCCCGTCACCTTCAGGTACGCGCCGTCCTCCGCTGCCGTACCGCCCGCCTTGCACCGGATGACCTCCGCCGCCAGTGTAGGCCGGTGGTAGGCATACACCGTCACCGCCTCGCTTTCCGCCGTCACCGAGCGGCCTCGGCTGTCCGTCACTACTGCGGAGGGGATCAGCGTCCCTGCCGCAGCGATGGGTGCTGTCTTTCCCGACAGTCCCGCCACGGTCTGACCTCCGCAGGTAAAGCGGCACGCCTGCACCGATGCGCCGCCGGCCCCTGCCGCCGTCACCGTGTACTGCACGCGGCTGAGTCCCTGCACGCACACGCCCCAGCCGCTGACCACCGTGTTATCGCTGACCGCCGACACCTGCACCGACGCCGTGGGCGCCATAGACGGCGGCACATAGGCGGTAAACGCCGTCTGCACACTGCCCACCTGCTCTGCGCCGCTGTATACCGCCATGGACATGGTCCCTGTACCCCGCAGGGCGTCCGGGATCTGCTGCACCAGTTCCTCCGGCACGCGCCAGCGGTACACCGCCCTGCCCGCCGCATAGCTGACCTGCCGGACATCGCCGCTTTCCAGCGTGCCGGACGCCCCGCCGAAGGCGTAGGAGAATCGGAATGTGTACCCGTTCCCCGGCTTCACCACCGTCAGCGTGCCGCTCTGCCCGATGACAGCGTCCCTCGCCGTCAGTTCGAACCCCGCCATACTCACGGTGCGGCTGCTTCTCTGTGCCGCGTTCATCTCTCACCCTCCGATCCAGCGGATTGCCAATCCGTCCCCGTTGTCCTCCATGCGCCAGCCGCCCACATCCGCGCCGCCCAGCGCCGCCATACCGTTGACGTGCAGTCTGCCGTCCGCCACACGAGCTACCTCCTGAGCGTCCTGCCGCAGCGACAGCTCCTCGCCGGTAAAGACGGCACGGAAGCCGTTAGGCTCCACCTCCGTCTCCCCGTCTGCATCACGGCAGGCCAGCCCGAAGCCCACCGCCGTGCCGTACACCGGCGCGGTCCCGTCGTACCCTACGACGCCCGTCCGAACGCAGGCCGCCGCGTTCTCCCTGTACCGGTCGAAGGCGTCCGCCAGCGCTGCCAGGCCGTTCCTCAGCGCCGCGGCAAAGCCGTAATACGCTCCCAGCTTCTCCGGCTCCGCCTCCAGACGGCCGCTGAGCGCCGCCGCCTGCCCCTCAAAGCTGTCCGCCGCCACGTATTCCGTCTCCACTTGCGCCGCCAACTCCTCCACGGCCCGCTTCAGCCGCTCCTCCCCACCGGCGATGAGGCTCCGCAGCTTCCGGTACTGCTGCTCCGTCCCCTTTCCGCCGGAGGACGCGCCGGTGCCCTGCTCCAGCCGCTCCAGCGCCAGATTCAGCTGCTGGGCCATCTGGAACAGATACGAGTACTGCTGCATCACCTGCTGCTGTACGCTGCCTGCGGGACACGCGGGCATAGGGATGGTGCTCACGGGCCGTCACTTCCTTTCTCATACACCGCCGACATGCTGAACACGCGGCACCGGCCGGTGCCCTGCAGCCGCAGCCGCACCTGCCTGCATCGTCTGGGCCGCAGGTGCAGCAGATACCCGCGGGTCTGTCCGTCACCGCCGATGACCTGTCCCAGCGTCTCCCAGCTGCGTCCGCCGTCATAGCTGGCGCTGGCCTCCAGCCGCGCCCGATCCTCCGGCTGCACCCGCAGCTCCAGCCGCGCCAGATACTTGTTCTCCGGCTGAGAGAGTCCCAGCTCCCCCGTCTCCGCCATCCACCGCAGCGCCGTCTCCTGCTGTCCGCTGCCGCCGGTCATGTCCAGCAGCCTGCCGTCCCTCGCCAGACCGTACAGCGCCCCGTCGCACACGGTGAACGCCATGATGTCGGCGTCGTCCTGCCGGTGCCACAGTCCCCGCGCCGTATCGTATACCAGCAGGTGCCGCTTCCCGTCTCCATCCCGCGCCGCCAGCCAGTACTGCCCGTTCCAGCCCGCCGCCGCGCCGTCCTGATACCGTACACTGCCCAGCGGCATGGACACGCAGCCGGGCATACTGCCATCGAAGGCGTACACACCGCCCAGCCCCAGGTAGAACAGCGTCCCGTCCACCACGGCGGCCGCACCGTGGCACCCCTTCTTCACGCCCGGGCAGCGCAGCGTCACGATCTGATGCGCGCCGGTGGCGCTGGGGTATACCCGCTCCATACAGTCCTCCTTGAAGAAGATGACGCCGCCCAGACATGCCGCCGCGCCGGTAAACGCCCCGTCAGAGCCGCGGGACGCCGCATAGCTGTCGGTACTGAGCCCTGCGAAGCTGTTCCAGTTCCGGAAATCCCCCAGCTTGCTGGCGTAGATCTCGTTCACCGGCCGCCCGTCCACGATGCCGTACTTGCAGCCCCACAGCCGGTTACCCTGCTCCACCACGAAGTCCATGTCCGGCACGCGCCGCGCCGCCGTCACCTCCGCCGTCTGGCTCCTCACCTTGGCTGTCGCCGCCGGCACCGCGATCCAGTCATCGCCCGCCGCATCCAGCACGTGCAGGCCGTTGAGGGTCTGGGCCTCGCAGCCCTCCACCGTTACGCCGTCTCCGGCGGCAAAGCCCCGTCCGATACCGGCGGCGGATATTTTTGTACACACGTTTTCCACGTCCAGCCACGCGCTGCCGTCGTACCGCTTCATCACCGGCTCGGCATCGGAGGTATCCAGCCACAGAGTGCCCGCCTCCGGCGCATCAGGGGCCGCCGCCCCTGCGGCATAGTCCCCCAGCTCCTCGCCGCCGCTTCTGCACAGCGCCGTCGTCACCTCTCCCGCGGTGACGTTCCGGTTCTCCATGCTGCCGAAGTCCGACAGATCCTGCGTGTTGATGTACTTTCTGTCCGGCCAGATCAACAGGTACGCCCCCATGTTCACCAGCTGCTTTTCGCCATCGGACAGCGCCAGTCCCGTCTTTTCTCCGCCTACGTACAGCGCCGTGCCGTCCACCCACACCAGCGCATCGCGGCACGTCAACCCGTTGGGCTTACTCAGCACTGCGGTCTCGCCTCTGGCCGGACGGGTCTCCAGCGCCGGGTACCCGCCGCTCCACAGATTCTCCATATTCTGAAAGCAGCCCATGGCGCTGCCCGCCCGCCGGTCCAGCCCCAGGAACCGGTCCACCGTCACGCGCCGCTGCGCCGGCGCCGTCAGCTTGGGAAAATACATCCCCCCACCTCCTTAAAACAGGCGCAGTGCCGCCGCGCTCCGCTGAGGCCGCTCCCTGCGGCACCGATAATCCTTGTAGGTCAGAAAGGCGTTGTTCCATTGGGCCGCCGCGTTGTTGTACCGCGCCATCTCGCCGTTGGCATAGTGGATCTGCGCCTCCACATAGTGGCGGTACAGCTCGTCGTAGGGCGCCTCTGCCGTCAGCACGTACTCCTCCGTCACCTCCGGCAGCGTCCCCGTGACCTGCTCCGCTTCCCGCAGCACGAAGCCCTCGGCCTGCGCCAGCCACTGCATCTTTTCCTCTCTGCCGTACTGGTTGGGCAGCAGGGCGTCCACCCTGCCCAGCATCTGCCCCGCCGTCATTCTGTCCATGTCAGTTGGCCCGCTCGTCCACATAGCGGCGGGCGGTCTCCGCCATCATGCGGCTGTTCTCCAGTACCTCCGCCACGTAGTCGGGCACCTGTACCTGCACGCCCTTCATGATCTTCCAGCTCCGTCCGTTGACGGACACGATCACAAAGTTCTCCTCATTCTTTCTGCCGCGGGGCAGGAAGATGGACACCATATTTTCCTTCATCACGCCGTTCTCCTTTCATCGTTTCCCTGAGCTGCGGGAGGGGCCTGCCGCCCCTCCCGTGCCCTGTCAGTTGGCCTTGTCCTCGCCGGAATAGCTGGAGCCGCACTCCACGCGTACCATGTACTCATCGTACAGGATAGCGGCGGCGTGGACACCCTTCCAGCCCACGCTGGAGCGCTGGTCCAGGGGGTCTGCGGTGCCGGAGGAGCCGCGGGGCTTCACGATGACCTCCGTGCCCTCGCTGAGATCCACCACGCCGTAGGCGCCCTTGCCCAGGAACAGGCAGCCATACACGGCACAGCCGTCCTTGCCGCCCTCGCCCGGGCAGATGGCGGCCTTGTCCGATGCGGTGACGGCCTGCTCCAGCACCAGCTTGGCCGCAGTGTTGGACTTCACCTTCACGCGCTGGCCGCCAATGAGCACATAGCGGCCCGCCAGTGCGTCGGCGGCCACCGTGCCGCCGGTAAAGCTCACCTCGGTACTGTTGGCCGCCGCGCCGCTTACCGTCAGGGTGCGTGCGTCCTGCGCCAGGTCCTCGCCACGGTAGATCTTGGCCTCGGTGGTCTCCACGAAGCGCACGCCGTGGAGCTCGCCGATCTCGCCGGAAAACAGCTCCGTGGCGGCGGCGTACTGATGTGCGGCGATCCATGCCTCGTCCTGCCGCAGGTCGAAGGCCACGCTGGGATGGATGATGCACACGTACTTGCCGTCGAACGTGGGGGCATTCATCTTCTTCAGCTGGGTGGCCGCCTTGGCCACCAGCTCGCTGGTCATCTTGCACGTCCCGTCCAGCGCGTAGCGGTTCAGCACCTCGGCGGAGGTGCCGTCTGCCTTCTTCTGGGGCGCGTAGATGACCTGGTTGCCCTGCTGGATCTCGTTGCGGGTCACGGTGTCCAGCGTCAGGCCCATGTTGCTGCCATGGCGGTCGGTGATCTCCAGCACCACGTCGTCGATGGCCGTCAGGTCCAGCATATCGGACACGGTGGTGTAGTCGCCGTACTGTGCCAGATCCTTGGTGATGTAGCTCACCGAAATACCGCTGCCATCGGGGGTCACGCCCTCGGTCAGCGGCGTCAGCGCCTTGTCGAAAGCACCGAACTTACGCCACTCCACGGTCTTGCCGCCGCCCACCGGCAGGCCCTTGGTGGCCGCGAACTGGTTGTGTACCAGCTGGGGCTTGGCGTTCTCCAGCAGTTCCATGCCGTAGTAGGTCTTCATCTCGGCGCTGAGAGCACCGGTGGTCTGTGTGTTCATCTCCCCTGCAAACAGCTGCAAATTCATCTTCTCCATGCTCGTCCTCCTCATTTTGTTCAGAATCGTATCTTCTCTCCGTCCTGTACCCGTTTCCGGATGTCCGCCAGCTCGCGGCTGGTCAGTCCTCTGGGATCGCTGCGGGTCACGGAGCGGCTGCCGCCGCGGTTCTCCGCAGCCCGCCCGCCGCCGGAGGCGATGGAACGCGCCATCTGACTGCGTGCCTGCGCCGCGGCATAGCCCATGGCCGCCTTCAGAAGCTCCTGCCGGTGTACGATCTCATAGGCGGTCCTGCCGTCCACACCTGCCGTCACCAATCGCCCGAACCGGGGTGATGCCATCTCCCGCCGCCAGTCGAAATCAGGATACACCTGCCGGATGCGTCCCTCCTCCGCCTGCAGGCGCAGCACCGCGCCGGCCTGGGATTCCCGCCGCGCCTGCACCTCCTGGCGCAGCCGTGCGTTCTCCTGCCGCAGTCCCCGCAGCCGCCCGTCCAGAATTTTCTGCACACGGGCGTCAAACTGCTCCTTGTACTGCCCGCGGATCAGGGCGCTGAACGCCTCCTGCTCCCCGGCGTCGGGAGCCGCCTGACCGCCTGTCTCTCCGCCCGTCTCCTGACCGGCCTCTGCATCCTCCGCAAACGTCTGCCAGTCCATCCAAAGCTGCTTCATAGCCTCTCCTTCCCGTGGTAGGTCACGACCCTGTTACCTGCACACACGCGGGATACTGCCGTGCCAGCTGCGCAAGCCCGCACCGCACCAGAGCGAAGGCAGCGCCGCAGTCCCCTGCGCCCTCCACCTCCGCAAAACCTCTGCGGATGCAGATCCGCGCCGCCTGTCCCGTCTCCTCCAGGCTGCCCGCCAGCGCGTACACCAGCGCCGACACGGCGGCGCAAACGATGTCCTGCCCCGCCGGAGCATGCCCCGCGTGACCGCATACCGTCACATGTGCCCCGTCGAATACCGCCTGTATCATCGCGGCCTCACGGCCTCACGGGACTGCTTTCTCTGCCGCTCCATGGCGTCCGGCGCGCTGCCCGCCTTCACCGCGCCCACGTCGGGCGCCTCGCCGCCGTTCATCTCCTGCTCCAGCGCCTGCGCAAGACTTGTCCCCTGTTTGGCGTCCAGCAGCTGCACCGCCGTCAGCAGCTGCCGCTGGAGCCACGCCACCTGCCGGGTCCGCTGCTGTCCCTGCCGGATGACCGATGCCAGCTGGTCCTTGTTCTTGAACTCCATCAGCTCCAGACACCGCAGGGCCTGCTCGGCCATATCTGCGCGGAAAAACCCCATCTGGAACAGCTGCAGCGCCAGCTGGTTGTACTCCATGGTCTTGTAGGGTGTCTCGTCCTGCGCCGCGATCTCCAGATCGAACTCCGGTACCCGATAGCCGCCCAGCGCCAGAGCCTTGGGCTGCATACCGCCGTTGTCGAACATGCGGAACTCCCGCTCCGCCCCGCGGCCCAGCAGCCGGAACTGCCGGGGTGCGCTGTAAAACTGCCGCACCAGCTCGATGCACAGCGTCATCACCTGCGCGAATGCCTGGTACCCGTCGTCGATCATATTGCGGGACAGCTTGCCACCCGCCTCCTGCAGGGCCGCGATAGCCGTGGCCGCCGTGACGCCGCCTGCAGTGCCGCCGCTCATCACGTCGCGGTTGCCCGCCGTCTCCTTCATCTCTGCCACCTTGTTCTGCAAGACGGCCACATACACGCTGTCCAGCGTGGGTACACGGATAGGCGCGATGGAATCGGCCCCCAGATTGCCGTTGGTGTGGACGAAGGGCTGCGTCCAGTCGGCGTACTCCTCCTCGTTCACCGCCCCGTCGGAGCGGATGAAGAACCGCGGCGTGGCGGCGGCCAGCGTGTTCTTCAGGATGGCTTGGTTCATCAGGTCGATCTGCTTCTGCGCCGGCTTGCACAGGTCCACGTAGCCGTAGCCGCAGGGCGTCCCCTCCTCGGGGAACAGCACGTCGAACACGAAGGGATACTGCCCGTGGTCGTACCATCCCCGCTTTTCGTACTGCGGGTCGTTTTCCGAGGCGTACAGCACCGTCTCTCCCACGAACTTGCAGTAGTGCAGCACCTGCCGCCCCTCTGTCACCGTGTGGTAGTACCAGTCCACCACCAGCGACTGGTCGGAGGTATCCACCCGATCATCATAGAGATAGCGGCTCACCTGGGACGCGCCGCCGCGCCCCAGCTTCCCTTCCAGCTGGGGATAGTCCTGCAGCAGCCGGTGGTTGGGTGTCAGCTCCACGGAGAAGAAATTCTCCGATGCCTGGATATCCTGCACTCCCGGCTCCCAGAACAGATTCAGCACGTCCATGCTGCGGATGTCGATGTCCCCCAGCCCGTGGAGCTTGCCCCCGTCCCAGAACACGCCGTACACGGCGCAGCCGGACTTCAGCTTGTTCCACCACGCCCTGGCATACTCCTTCTTGAACCGGTTGTTCTGCAAGATCACCGGCAGGATGCGGGTCAGCTTCTCCGCCTCCTCCCGATCGTCCGGCTCGCGGGGCAGCACCGTAGGCTCGGGATAGCTGTCCATGGCGTCCGCGTGCTTGGACAGGATGCAGTTCACCAGCCACCCGCTGGCGGGGCGGGGATCGTGGGGATTGCCGCCCCGCCCCTCCTTCTCCATCTGCTCCCAGTGCCGCATCTTCCAGAACTGCTCGTTGTCGATGATGCGCTTGTCCAGATTCTCCTTGCCGCGCCGGTATTGCCGCAGGATCTCCGCCGCGCGGACCACCTCCTGCGTGCCGATCCTTGGCCGCATGACCTCCTGTTCCATGTCGCACCTTCCTTTCCTTGTTACTGCCTCTGCCCGCCACAGGTCCAACGTTGCACGCTCCGGTGCAGCGCTCCTCAAATTCTTCTCACGCCGCCCCAGCTGCCGAACCGCCCCGACCGCAGGTCCAGCGGATCCTCCGCGATCTCCCGTGCCTCCGCCCGCACCGGTGCGATGGGCCGCGTCATGCAGAAGTACCGGCTCTCGTCGGCCACATGGTCCTCCTGTGTGGTGTCCACATCCTCCGGCACCGTCTCGCTGTATAAAAGCTGCGGGATGGTGCGGATAAATGCCCGGCAGTGCTGGAATACGTACAGCATGGGGTATCCCTCGCCGTCGAAGCTCATACGGTAGTGCATCTGCATCCACCCCGCGATGCGCCGGTTGTCCCCCTTCACGAAGAAGATACGGTGCTTCAGCGCCGTCTCATAGATGCTCTCGCCGCGGCTGGCGTCCCAGATGGCGGGGTCCGCCACGCCCTGTATGCTCCGCCCCCGCAGCAGCGGGTGCTCCTCCTCCACTCTCCGGATCTCTGCGAACTGCCGCTCCGGCGTCCACAGCACGCCCTCGTCCGGCGTGCCGGTGCAGCCGTACAGCTCCGCGATACGGTACACGCACCCATCGTGGTCCACCGCCCACCAGCCGCAGGAAAACGGCCTTGCGTAGCCGAAGTCATAGCTGCGGTAGATGTTCCATTCCCGCGGCACGTCGAAGGGCCGTATCACGTGGGTCCACCGCCTGTCATCGTAGTGATCGGGGTCATCGGTGAACTCCTGAAACACCTGCCCCGCGAACACGTCCCACCGTCCCTCCAGCCACGCCCGCCTCAGCTTGTAGGGCAGGGCCTCCAGCGTCTTGAGATAGTCCGGCTGCCGCGCCAGCAGCGCCGTGTTGTCCGTGACCCGCGCCGGAATAAAGGCGTAGTCCTCCGGCTGCTCTCCGTCCTCGAACCGCCTGTCGATGAACAGCCGCTTGATGTACCCGTGCCCCGGCCCGCCCGGATTGCACGTATAGTAGATGCGCTTGGGGAAGTCGTTGACCCCTCGGACGCAGGCGGCGATCTGCCGCATCCACTGCTCCTTCAGCTGCGTGGCCTCGTCCAGAAAGATGACGTCGTACTCCGCGCCCTGGTACCGGTCCAGATCGCGGTCGCACCCGCAGTAGCCGAACTGCAATACGCTTCCGTTGCAGAACCGGAACTGCCGTTCCCCTGCCCGATACTCCGCCACATCTGCCAGCTCCTGCCGCAGAAACGCCAGATGGTTGGCCTCCAGCTCCGCCAGACTCCGCCGCACCAGCAGGATACGTATCCCCGCGTACCGCAGCGCCAGCAGCTTGGCCTTGCACCGCACCGCCCAGCTCTTGCCGCCGCCTCTGGCCCCGCCGAAGGCCACATATTTCTTCTCGCAGGCCAGGAATTCCCGCTGCCGCGGGTTGGGCGTCCCCAGCGTCATGACCTCCGCCCTCATTGGCTCAGCTCCTCCGCCTCGCCGGACAGCACCACCCGCACCGTGCCTCCGCTCTTTTTCTCCGGCGGCTTCGGGGGCTCCAGCGACTTCCCCAGCCCCACCAGCGCCTGCAAAAGTCCCGCCAGCTCCTTGATCTCCCTGACGTCCGCCTCGCCCATATCCATCCGCTCTGCGGCGGACGCGGCAGCGCGGTTCAGCTGCCGCGCCACATTGGCCAGACATGTCTGTGTCTCCATCCGCTTCGTTCGGCTCCAGCGCCGCTGGCCGTACCAGTCCTCGTCCTGCGCGTGCCGGCTGACGGCCCGCTCTGTCACGCCGTACAGCTTCCCCAGCGCACGGAAGCTGATGCCGCCCGCCTCGTATCTCTCCCGCATCTCCTCCCACGGGATACCCTTCTTCCTGCCTATCTCTCCTCTCCTCCTCTCACCTCGTACACCGCCAGGATCTGGGCGGCGAAATCCGCCAGGCACTTCCGGCACACGTTCTCACCGGCCACGCGGTAGTAGCGATCACCCCGCCGGATCTCCCCGCCGCACAGATCACATTCCGTCCATACGCCGCGCTCCTGCTCTTTGTCTCTGCACATATGTACACCTCCCCTTCACCTCTCCCCCGCCGCGACCCCCTCCGGTTGCCCTTTTCCGTCCACATCAGGAAATTATTTTTTCTTTTCCTGTCCTTATTCTCCGGCGCACCCCGACGGACACACCTCGTAGGGGCTGGGGTCTGTCCCTCTGTTTGCCCTGCCGTGGCCCCGTTCTCGCACCCCGTAGGGGCCGGCGTCCTCGACGGCCCGCATCGTTTTTCTTTCATGCCTACGGCGGGGATATTTCGCGCTCCGGCGCGACATCCTTTTGCCCACGGCGGCAAAAGGATGCAAAAACGCCGCCAAAGGCCCATGGTCTTTGGAATTCCTTTCGTCCGCTTGCAATCACGGCGCAAAAAGGTCCCACAACGAATCGCCTGTACTTCTATCCCCGCTGCCGCTCCCACGTGCCGCAGGATAGCGCCGCATCCTACCGCCGCGGAACAATGCTGCGGTCGCTTCTCTACACTGCGATGTACCATGATCTTAAATTTTCCGCGGCCCAGCGGGCCGCACATACACTTGCCGCCGGCGGCGGCAAGTGCGCGATTTGATAATCGCCCAAACGGTAGACCAGCACACCCACCGCGCCGTATGCGGGAGCGGCAGCGATAAGAGGACCGCAAGCGATTCGTTGTGCGGCTATCAGCGCTATTCGGATTTTCGCGTGGTACACGGTCACGTTTCCTGATGCACCCAGCCGCGCAGGAAGTCTTGAAACCTGCGGTTTCAAGCAGCGTTTTTGGTCACTTTTGGGGCTGCGGCCAAAAGTGACCCGCGCTCGGAAACGCGGAATCGTCCTCTCCGCTGCGGGAAGAAATGGGGCCGCCGGAGGCAAAAAAAAGAGACGGACGCTTCAAAGCGTCCGTCTCTTTTTTCTTTCTGCTTATGCCACGAAATTCCTGATCTCCACCACAGCTGCCACGATACAGAACAGCCCGAACGCGAAGATGAGCGTGCCGCCCACCTTCTTTTTCTCCTTGAGCTGGAACATGATGGAGCCCACCAGCAGCATGCTGACCGCCAGCAGGATCATACTCAGTCCCGGCACATACAGCACATTCAGCTTTCGCAGCGCCCACAGCAGCATGGCCAGCGCCAGCAGCCCAATGGACACATTTTTCTTCGTATTCATCGACATCTTCTCTACCTCCCTGACGGCCCTGACCGTCCCTCTCAGTGTATCGCATCCGCCGCCGGAGCGCAAGCCCTCTCCCGCAGCAATCTGCCCTTCAGTACCGCCGCCACGGTCTTGGCGTCCGTCAGCGTCCCGTCCATACACTGCCGCACCGCTTCGTCGAACGGCACCCGCAGCACCTCCAGGAACTCATCCTCATCCGGATGGGTCTCCCCGAACGTCAGATCCTCCGCCATATAGAGATACAGCGTCTCTCCGTAGCACCCCGGCGACGCGATGAGCGCCCCCAGCTCCGTCCACCGTCCGGCCTCGGCGCCGATCTCCTCCTTCAGCTCCCGCCGCGCCGTGAGGAACGGCTCCTCGCCGGTCTCCCGCTTGCCCGCCGGGATCTCCGTCAGCACCCGCTCAAAGGCGTACCGGTACTGCCGCACCAGCACCACGCGGTCCTCCCCATCGATGGCCAGGATACCCACGCCGCCCGGGTGCTCTACCACCTCGCGGCTGCTCTCCTTCCCGTTGGGCAGGCGCACCGTGTCCTGCCGCACCCGAATGATGCGGCCGCGGAACACCTCCCGACTGTCAATGGTCCTCTCCGTCAGATCCATGCCGTACACTCCTCTCGCCGTTTTTCCGCAGTATACCACACCCCGCGGCAAAAAGCCAGTCCCATGATCCTCTTGCGTCCCGCCGCAGGATGTGCTATACTATACGAATCAGCCCACAGGGAAAGGAGGTCCTCCCATGGAAAAGTCCGGCGTCAAGATCGCCGCCCAGAACCGCAAAGCGTTCCACGACTATTTTGTGGAGGACCGCTACGAGGCCGGCATCGAGCTGTTCGGCACGGAGGTCAAATCCATCCGCGCCGGCACGCTGAACCTGAAGGATTCCTTCTGCGTCGCCAAGGACGGCGAGATCTATGCCTACAGCCTCCACATCTCTCCCTATGAGCAGGGCAACATCTTCAACCGCGACCCCGACCGTCCCAAGCGCCTGTTGCTGCACAAGCGGGAGATCCGCAAGCTCCACGCCATGCAAAAGCAGGATGGTTACGCCCTGATCCCCCTGTCCGTCTACTTCAAAAACTCCCGCGTGAAGGTGGAGCTGGGCCTGTGTAAGGGTAAGAAAACCTACGATAAGCGGGATGCCGTGGCTAAGCGGGATGCCAAACGGGAGATGGACCGTGCCATGCGGGAAAAGAACCGCGGCTGATACCACCTTATATTTTGCAGAAACGAGGACACTGTTATGGCCAATCCTATCGTCACCATCGAGATGCAGGACGGCGGCATCATCACCTGCGAGCTGTATCCCGACATCGCACCCCAGAGCGTGTATAACTTCATCTCCCTGGCCAACGCCGGCTTCTACAACGGCCTGATCTTCCACCGCGTCATCCCCGGCTTCATGATCCAGGGCGGCTGCCCCGACGGCACCGGCATGGGCGGCCCCGGCTACTGCATCAAGGGTGAGTTCGCCGCCAACGGCGTCAGCAACGACCTTCGCCACACCCGCGGCGTCCTCAGCATGGCCCGCGCACAGGCCATGGACTCTGCCGGCAGCCAGTTCTTCATCATGCACAAGGACGCCCCCCATCTGGATGGGCAGTACGCCGCCTTCGGCTGCGTCATGGACGGCATGGACGTGGTGGACCGCATCGCCAATCAGCCCCGCAACATGATGACCAACAAGCCCAAAAAGGACCAGATCATCGCCAAAGTCACCGTGGACACCCACGGCGAGACGTATCCGGAGCCGGAGAAGCTGGCGGACCCCTTCCGCAGATAATTTTCGCATTTCACAGCATTTATCAATTTTTTCACAGCGTTTGCACCGGCGGGGAGCATCCCCTCCCCGCCGTCCCATACGGGGCTGTACCGGTTTCGACGGGGGTGTGGAGGCTGGATAAGCGGGCGGCGGCGCCTGACCGCCATAAAACGGGCAATTTAAAATTAACTGACAACACTAACACTGTTGCCGTCGCTGCTTAAGCAGTGACCGTCTGAACCAGAGAGGCCACCGGCTGGGGAAGGCGTCGTTAAGGTGGCGTCCGTGAGGCGGGTAAGAGTTGCCCCGCCCATGCATCATGACTCTACTGAACTGCAAAGTCTGTCCGGTGTCTTTGCAGGGAGGGAATGCTGAAACCTGACTGCGCCCGGAGAAAGTCCTGTCAAAGTGCTTTCGGACAGGGGTTCGACTCCCCTCAGCTCCACCAAAAAGGGAGGCCAAAAAAGATATTGGGGATAAAAACCCAGTGTTTTCAAGGCTTCCGAGGCCCGTAGATCAGTAGATCTACGGGCCTTATTTTATCGATATTTGACCTCGCACGATTCACTCAGACGGGAGTAAAACCCGCAGGTATTAAATGATATAGAGGACAGAAAAAGAGCGGCGATATTTTCTGTTGGAAAATATACGCTGCTCTTTCTTTTTGCCGGGGCCTCAAAAGAGGTCCCGGCTTTTTCATTTTCAGGGGAGGAATGAGTTTGGAAAATAAATATTTTACAGAGTTGGCACACCGCCTGCAGGCAGCCGGGATCACCACAGGACATCCGGAGAGGAACCAGCTGACAGTGTTGCTGAACGACCAGCCGGTCCTCTTTGTTTCATCAGAGAGCGATGTGTTCCTCCTCCCTGCCGGAAGCAATCCTCCGGAGGCCAGTGAACTATACCACAAAGTTGCCCAGACTGCAGAAGAAGTGTATGCCTATGTTGAGGCGATTCAGACCGCTCCCCTCCTTCATGCCAGCGGTCTGAGTGAGAAATTCCATCTGCTGGCGGATTTTGGCGGTGCGGTGCTGGCTGGGCGTGAATTGGGAAATGGCTGGGGTTATCAGTTTGTCACCTGGATCTGGGATCATGACAGGACCGGGGTGAGTCACGGACACTATTATGAGGAGGATTTCCAAGGAGCCAAACAGGACTTCGCCGTCCGCTCCGGGCTGATCTCCAAGGCCCAGCTTTTTTTGCCGGAGGAGTTAACGCAGCTCTATCGGGCCACAGACTATCTGCTGGATGAAGGACCTGAGCCGGAGGATGGCCAGCTCAAGGCCCTGCAGACTTCAAGAACAAAGATCGAATACACTGTCCCGGATCTGGTAGAGCGTTTGGAACAAAGCCAGGGACAGGAGCCACAAATGAATCTGTAAACGCACCGGAAGAATGGGGCCTGCATCTGCCGATGGGCAGAAAAGCAGGCCCCGTTCTTTATGCAGAAAGGAACAGCAATGACAAAATATTTTTCAAAAGACACTCCGTTGGCCAGTTTGGAGCGGATGATGATGAGTGTTCCCGGCTTTCAGAAACGGGGTGGCGGGATGATGGTTCTGTGCAGATTCCATTACAAAAAAGAGGATGTGGACTGCGCCTACTGCCAGAGCTATATGCGGCATACCTGTCAGGCGTCTGTTTGCCCATACATTCCGGAGCGGTTGGAAGCAGGGACTGTTAGCTACCAGGAACTTGCGGAGGGATGCCTCCACATGGCAGGCCACCAAAAGCTATGGAACCGGCTCAGCTCTCTTCCCAAAGGAAAGTCGCTTCCTCTCGTGTTGGAACCGGCCCATCGGCGCAGGCTGTCTGAGTGGCTGGAGGCTGGCATAGCCACCAGCTGCCCCCACGAGCTGGCGGCTGCCTATCTGCTCTCTTCCCGCGCCGGGCTCTGGCGGAGAGTGCTTCCCCATATATCTCACGGCAGGATCGATTTCTCCTCCATTTCCCTGCGGGGGATCGACCCGCGGGACTATCCTGTGTACAGGGCGGCCAAGGGCCTCTACTGCGGGACGCTGCTCATTACTTCCTCAGAATTGGCGGACGAGGAACAGGTCAGCAGCGAAGCCTTCGGTGATATTCTCAACGCTATGCTAATCGCGCGGTATGGAAAATCGATCATGGCTGCGGAGGTGAGAAAATGAGCTATGTGATCCAAGCGGTGCTAAGCAACGCCCAGCATCCGGAATATGGCCAGGTCACGATACCCTTCCCCATCCCCAATCAGAACTATGACTGCACGATAGAGCTGCTGGAACCCCTGGAGATCGGCGATACGCTCCGGCAGGATTGTCAGGTGGATGAGTTGGACAGCTTCTATACCGTCCTGAACGCTCTGATCGGCACACAGGTCACCCTTGATGAACTGGACTATCTGGCCAAGCGGCTGGACAGCTTTGATGACGGAGAGGCCGCCCAGTTCCAGGGGATGGCCCACAAGCTGGGGCTCTCGAAAATAAAGGACCTCATCAATCTGACCTTCTGCTGCCAGAAGGCCACTGTGATCACCGATTTTTCCGACCTTGAAAAAATCGGGCGGGAACATTACATGAATTTGAATGGCGGCTGTGCCAGAACAGAAGATCTGGAGGCGCTGGATGGGACCGAAACTGCCTATTTGCTCATTGACAGCGGAGCCGGGACAGTCACTCCCTATGGTGTGGCCTATGACAACAGCATGAAGTTGGAGCCGCTCTACAATGGGCGGCAGTTTCCGGAATATCTTTATGACAACAGCAGCATGGGATTGAAAATTGTACCAGCAGAAAACCAAGCCCCGGAACTGCTTTGGCTCCCCGCGTCAGAGCAGCAGATTCGCCGCACCCTGCTGCGGGCAGGCTGGCAGGATCCTGACCATGCGGACTACACGATAGATGTATTCCTGCTTCAGAAGGAGGCCGGCAGGATACTGAATGAAAAGCGAGACAGCCTGCATTCACTCAATGCCATGTGCGGTGCCATTGCAAAACTGGAGCAGAAAGACAGGGATAAGCTGGAAGCTGTGATCGTATTTGCAGAACCTGAGAATGCCGGTGCGATCCGTCGTCTGGCTGAAAATCTGGAGCAGTTCGACTTTATTCCCGGCATCCACACTCCAGAAGAATATGGAAGATACATGATCCGAGAGTCCGGCCGGTTTGAATATGATGATATTCTGGAGGCCTTCTACGATTACGAGGGCTATGGGCAGCACCGCATCCAACAGGAAAATGGCCGCTTCAGTGGCTATGGTTATGTGTCCTATCCCGGAACAATGGCGCTGGAGGATCTGATGGCAGAAGACCCAGCCGAAGCATATCAAGCGGAACAGGGCCTTCAGATGGGTGGGCTGGAATGAAACAACAGAAAAAGAACTGGCCTGCTGAAAGCAATATGACTGCCCTAAAAACACTGTCGCACACACTCCTGCATCTTGATATCCAACCTACAAAAATGTCACCGCTGGTGGTCAAGCACCCCTTTACAGACAGCGGCCTGGCTGGGATATATGCCGAGGATGGCAGCCTTTCGGTGGGAAATCTGCTGGACAGCCCTGATGCACTCCGCACTTGGAGGGAGAATTTCAGTCGGCGGATCAATGAAGCAGAAACGGCCATGAACCTCTTTTGTATGATTACGAAACCCTATGGTCTGTCTGAATGATATACCCGTCAATGGCAATCTTGCGAAGATACGCCGCCATGTTCCGGGTAGGGACAAGCTTCATTTTCTGTTCAATCAATGC
>NZ_DBLZXX010000014.1:0-42838 GCF_057856985.1 Vescimonas sp. | reverse complement strand
CGCTCCTTAGCCCGTTTTCACAAGCTCTCTCGCGCTCCCGTCTGGTGCTTTTCGTTTCGTTCGTTGTTTAATTTACAAGGTACACGTCCCACGCGGAACAGATATTATCTTATCATATGTCAGCCATCTTGTCAACTACTAATTTTACTTTTTTTTGACATTTTTCATCGACTCGCTTCGGCTGAGCACCGCTGCCCTCGCGGACAGCTTGGTTAGATTACCACACCTCTCCCTACTTTGCAACCCCTTTTTTCACTTTTCCCTTCGTTCATATGAAACAGGCAGTAACATAAGTTTAGCTTATGCCTATTTTCATACGCAAAGCACAATTGTACAACCGCGCCGCGAAAACTCCGTCTCTCCCTGTGCAATTCTTCTATTTACATTTACGCTTTTAAGTGATAAAGTATCTCCAACATCAGAACACGGCAATGATGGACCCCAGTAGGATACTGTGCCATCTTCTGCAGAGAGCTGTCGGTTGGTGCAAGACAGTGGAGATACAGCATCTGAATTACCGTCCTGAGCCACGCCCTGAAGCTCCTCGGAGTGGTAGGCGGCGTCGGGTGCGCCCGTTACAGCGCTGCGGATATGTCAGTATCCTATGAGGCCGCGCAAGCGGTAAACTGAGGTGGTACCACGGGTCAAACTCGTCCTCTGTGTCCGATACGGACGCGGAGGGCGTTTTTTATTTTAAAAGGAGGGCCTCATGCTTCTTTATTTGTATTGTATCTCGCGGCGATACCCGCGGCGGCGGGATCATAGAAACACAGCGACATCAGATCTTACTAATATTATATAAGGAGGGGCCCATTATGCCCGCTATTACATTTTACAAGCACGAACCTATCCCCATGGAAATGCACAAGGTCAAGATCGTCCAGCAGCTGCACCTGCTGCCTACCGCCCAGCGTCTGGAGAAGATCCAGGCCGCAGGCTTCAACACCTTTCAGCTCCACAATGGCGACATCTTTCTGGATATGCTGACGGATTCCGGCGTCAACGCCATGTCCGACCGCCAGCAGGCCGCCATGCTCCAGGCCGACGATGCCTACGCCGGCTCTGAGACCTTCTACCGCATGCAGGCCAAGCTGACGGAGCTGTTCGGCATCGAGCACTGCCTGCCCGCCCACCAGGGCCGCGCCTGTGAAAACATCCTGGCCACCCGCTTTGTCAAGCCCGGCAGCTGCGTCATCATGAACTACCACTTCACCACCGCCAAGGCCCATATCACCCGTCTGGGCGGCCGCGTGGAGGAGCTGGTCAAGGCCGAGGGTCTGGAGAGCGCCAGCACCCTGCCCTTCAAGGGCAACATCGATCTGGATGCGCTGGAGCGCTGCATCCAGTGGGAAACACCGGCCAACGTCCCCTTCGTTCGTCTGGAGGCCGGCACCAACCTGATCGGCGGTCAGCCCATCTCCTACGAAAACATGAAGGCCGCCACCGCCATCTGCCGCCGCCACGGCATCCTCACCGTGCTTGACGCCTCCCTGCTGCAGGACAATCTGTACTTCATCAAGACCCGCGAGACGGCGCTGGCGGATAAGTCCGTCCGTGAGATCACCCGCATGATTGCCGACCTGTTCGACATCATCTACTTCTCCGCCCGCAAATTCGGCTTCGCCCGCGGCGGCGCTATCCTGGTCCGTGACCCGGAGCTTTTCCACTCCATGGAGGATCTGGTCCCCATGTTCGAGGGCTTCCTGACCTACGGCGGCATGTCCGTCAAGGAGATGGAGGCCATGACCGTGGGCTTTGAGGAGAGCATGGACATGGATGTCATCTCCCAGGGTCCCCAGTTCATCGACTACTGTGTGCGGCGTCTGGCCGACTACGGCGTGCCCGTCATCACCCCCGGCGGCGGTCTGGGCGCCCACATCGATGTGAAGTCGTTCCTGCCTCATGTCCCCCAGGCCCAGTACTCCGCCGGTGCCCTGTCCTGCGCTCTGTACGTCTGCGGCGGCATCCGCGGCATGGAGCGCGGTACCCTGTCGGAGGAACGCGAGCCGGACGGCACGGAGCGCATCGCCTCCATGGAGCTGCTGCGCCTGGCCTTCCCCCGCCGCGTGTTCACCCTGTCCCAGACGGAGTACGTCATCGACCGCGTCAAGTGGCTGTACGACCACCGCGATCTGGTGGGCGGCCTGCGCTTCGTCCACGAACCGGCCACCCTTCGCTTCTTCACCGGCGTGCTGGAGCCCATCGGCGACTGGCCCGAGCGGCTGGCGGCGGCGTACCGCGCCGATTTCGGCGACGAGCAGTAATATCGCTTCCGGAAAGACGCGCCTGCCGGCGCGTCTTTCTCTGCCGGACAATGGCCGCTTCCCCTCTTGACAAGCTCCTGTTTCCGTGCTAAGATATCCACACAATCCAAGGGGTGCTGGCGCAAGCCGGCTGAGATAAGACGTATCGCCGTCTGATCCCTCGAACCTGATCCGGGTAATGCCGGCGTAGGAATGCGAACATATCGGCTTTCGAAATTTCCGCATTGTGACGCCTGCACGGCTCGCCATGCGGGAATTTTTTTTGGAGGTACAAATTATGAATCACATGAAGGTCCGCGCCCTCTGCGAGGGTGCCGTGCTTCTGGCCGTAGCCCAGATCCTCAGCTACATCAAGCTGTGGGAGATGCCCTGGGGCGGCAGTATCGTTCTGTCCATGGTGCCGCTGGTACTGTACGCGGTGCGCTGGGGTCTGGGCGCCGGCCTGCTGAACGGCTTCCTGTTCGGCGTGCTGCAGTTCATGTTTGACGGCGGCTTCGCCATCGGCTGGGAGTCCATCATCGGCGACTATCTGCTGGCCTTTACCGTTCTGGGTCTGGCTGGTCTGTTCGCCCGCCGCCGCAGCGGCGTGTTCCTGGGCACTCTGGTGGCCGGCGGCGCCCGCTTCCTGGTCCACTACATCGTGGGCGCCACCATCTGGGCCGCCTACATGCCCGACACCTTCTTCGGCATGACCATGCACAGCCCCTGGTTCTACTCCCTGCTGTACAATCTGGCCTATATGCTGCCCAACATCGCCATCACGCTGGTGGTGTTCGCCATCGCCTACAAGCCGCTGGGCAAGTACCTGACCGGCGCCGATCTGGTGCAGGCACAGGGCAAGTAAAACACCTCCCTTTCCGCGCAGGGCTCCGCCCTCTCCCCCCCTATCGGAGCCCTGCGCGGCTTTTTTCCTCGGAATGTGAAAAAAGCTCTTGACAAATGCAGCGAAATCTGTATAATAGTTTTTGTTCGTCAGAACATAGCGGGATTGTGTAAAGGTAGCACAGCGGACTCTGACTCCGTATGTGAGGGTTCGAATCCTTCTCCCGCTGCCAGAAGAGACACGGCTTTGCTGTGTCTCTTTTTTGTATCCCTTGACCCGGGCACTTCGGTTTTGATAGACAAAACTGCCCGTCCCCCTTGTCAACTGTTGGTATCCCTCCCCCAGCCCCAAAAAGGAGCGGAGACGCGCAGCGTCTCCGTTCCTTTTTTCGCTATGCGCTTTCGCCTCAGCGTTCCTTGCGCTTCCGGCCCACGACCCATGCGCCGCCCATGGCGGACAGCAGGCTCATGGCTGCGTACATGGCAACGCCCACGTCTCCGGTACGGCTGGACTCCACCTTTCCGGTGTCGTCCTTGGTACCGCCGGAGGCATTACCGCTGTGGTTGTGCCGCGTCATCTTCGCATAGGCCGCCTCCGCGTCCGTCAGGGTCTTCACCACACCGGCAGGGATCAGTGCCTTCTGATCCTCGCTCAGCGCGTCGTAGGCCCTGCGAGCCGCCTCGATGGCGCTCTTGCTGTTCTTCGTGACGGTGCCGATGCCGTTGATCTTCTCGATCACCGCATCTGCCGCGGCCTGATCGGTCTTACCATCCCCGCTGCCGGGCAGCTTGTCGATGGCCTCGGTCCGCACCGCCCGGCACACCGTGCAGGTGTAGGTCCGGACACCCTCCTTCTCGCTGGTAGGCACGGTAGTCACAACGCCCTTGTCCCACTGATGCCCCGTGGCCTTATCCGTAACGGTGCTGCGGCTCATCTCGGCCTTGCAGACGGTGCAGTACACCACATCGTCGTGGGAACCGTCCGCCGTGCAGGTCGCAGGCTTGACGTTCTCCTTCACGGTCTCGCCGCCCACATGCCGGCAGGCATAGCCGCACACGCCGCACGCGCCGTTCTCCCAGCTATGAGCCGTCTCCGCCGTCACCGCCAGACCGCAGCAGTCGTACTGCCGCACGTGCTTGTCGGCGGTGGTGACCCACACCAGCTCACCGCTGTGGTTGGCAGGGTCCTTCGCCCCGTAGACCTCGCCGCACCTGGCGCAGGTCAGGGGCGTGGTGCAGGTGGCCTCGCCGCCGCTGTGGCGGCAGGCGTAGCCGCACACGCTGCACGCGCCGTTCTCCCAGCTATGGGGCTGGGAGGGGATGACCTCCGCGCTGCAGCAGTCGTAGCGCATTCTGTGCTTGTCGGCGGTCCGCGTCCACGTCTGCTCGCCGGTATGGTTGTCGGGATTCTTCTCGCCGTAGGCCGCGCCGCACACGGTGCAGACAGCGCCGCTGGTGCAGGTGGCCGTGCCGCCGGTGTGATAGCCCGTCTCCGTGGGGCACGCCACATAGTAGAAGCGGATGACATCATCCTTCTTCACCTGATACTGGTTCAGCGCGGCGTAGGTGATATTTCCGCTGGCATCGGTGCGCAGGATGGGCATCTCGCCGTTGACGGTGAACATCCAGCCGGACCAGGGGCCGAAGGTCTTGTCGCCGGCGGTCAGGGCGACGCCATTGGCATCAGTGACGCCAGTGATGTACCCCGGCGTACCGGTGTAGGTGTACCGATTCTGGGCCAGCACGCTCAACAGAGCGTCCGCCGCGGTGCGGCCGTCGCTGCTGCTGCACGTGTAGGTGCCGCCGGTCAGATCGGCAAACGTCCTGCTGAAGCCGCCGCCCTCCACGTTGACGGTGACGGTGATGGGCTGGATGTTGGGATCGTCGATCCCCTCCGTGCCGATGACCTTCACGCTGACGGAGATGGGCTGCTTATAGAACCTGGCGAACTGTGCGTAGGCGGGATCGCTCCGGAACTTCTCCCAGTACTTGGCGTACTCCGTATAGCTCAGCACGCTGTCGATGGTAATTTTTGTGTTGTACTGGGGCTGGGTCAGCAGCAGGGTCTCGTGTGCCACAATGGCGCTGTTGCTGGACCGGAAGCACCGGTACTGCTGAGCATCGTACCAGCCATCGATGTCGTCGGCCTTGACGCCCACGGCGTTGTAGTCCGCCATATCGCGGACGAACTTATAGCCGTCGCCGTTCGGCACGATCTCGATGAAGGAGCGCATGTCGCCGGTGACGCCGTTCCGATCCGTGTTGGCCTTGCGGATACCCTCCCAGTAGACCTCCTCGGTACACACCTTCTGCATGAAGGCCGCCGCCGCGTCCAGCTCCGCCTGAGTCAGGGGCTGGACGGTCAGGGTGATGTTCCTGCTGGCCAGCACCGTCATGGACGCATAGTCCTTGCCCTCGCCGCTGGGACGGGACAGGATCTTCATCGTCACCGTCACGGTCCTGGCCGCCTGTCCGGGCAGCGGGCGGTAGGTCACCATCCGCGCCACATTGGCGGTGGCGGGATCGGCGGAGACTACCACGCTGTCATTGCTGGTGGTCAGCAGGACCGGCGTGTACTTGCCGTCGAACTCCTTCCCGTAATCGCGGTAGGCGATGGTATTGAGCTGCCGCGTGGTGGGGAACTGGATGTCGCTGACCACATTGGCATTGTCGATGGCAGAGCTGTCCCGCGGATCTTTGAGCCCGTACTCGGTAAGCGCGGTCTCCAGCAGCTCCTGATAGTCCAGCTCACGGACAGCAGCGCTGCCCTTGACGTTGACGGTGTAGACCTTGCTGACCTTCAGGTCCTCGCGGCCGTTGTAGGTCAGGGTCAGCGTCAATGTCACGGCGGTGTCCTTCTGGGGCAGCGTCACCGTGGCCTTGTAGGGCGCAAAATAGGGATAGTCAACATTGGTAATGGCGATCACGCCGGTGTTGCTGGAGGTCCACGCCGCCGTGGTCCACAGCTCCAGCTCGTCGCTCTTGCTGTAGTCCACGCTGCCCGCGTCCACGCCCGCCTTCAGGGGATAGCGGGGCAGGCTGGTGAGCGCATCGGCGCTGCTGATCTCGGTGGGCAGGGTGATGCGCTCCGCCACCGTCTGCAGGGCGGCACGGGCCTTGGCCTCGTCCAGGCCGATGATGAAGTAGCAGCCGTCGGTCTCCTTGGTATACGTCTTGCCGTCGGCGCCCCGATAGCTCAGGACCACGGTGGGCCGCAGGAAGGCGTTGGCGGCGGGGGTACTGCCATTGGTGTTCCACTTGTACCGGATGGTGCCGTCGGCATCAATGCCCGCGTAGCTGCCGGAGGCCGCCGCCTTCATGGTCACAGTAACATCCTTGATGCCTGCGGCCTTCAGTTTGGCACCGATCATGGTCAGGGCGTTGGTATCCGTGCCGTAAACGGCCTTGTAGTTGCCGGTGACGGCGGTGTCTGCGGCGTTCAGCTTCTCATCGGCCGCAGTCTGCTCGGGGGACTTGCGCTCGGTCCACACGGCGTACAGCGTGTAGAGCTCGTTGTCCTCGCTGCCGTCGCCCCAGTCGTCCTCCTCCCATGCGCGGTTGATGACCGCCTCGTCCGGATGGGCAATGGTGGAGCCGTAGCTGCTGGTGGCCCAGCCCGCAAAGTCGTAGCCCTCGCGGACATACGCGCACTTCGCCAGCTTTACGTCCTGTCCGAAGGGGGCGGGCTGATCGGCCATGGTGCCGGTAACGCCGCTCTTATCGCCGGACTTGACGTGGTACTTGATGATGTACTGATAGTCGCGCCACTTGGCGATGAGCGTCACCTCGTCGCCGGAGAACACGGTGTCCTTGGCGACAGCCTCGCCGAAGGAGCCGTCCGCGTTCTTGATGTACCAGCCCTCCAGCGTCTTGTTGGCGGGGTAGGAGTTCTCTCTGAGCAGATAGGTCAGGCTGCTGTATACCTTGTCCGGCGTCACGGTCTTGTCCGCCAGCGTGCCCTTGTAGCCGTTGCCGTCGAAGTGGACGATGATGCCCTTGACCCAGTGGGCGTACATGTCGAAGCCGTCCTCAGCATCGGCAGCCGTGAACTTATAGGTCGTACTGATCGCGCTGCCGCCCTCCGCCGCGTCGTACCAGCCGTCAAAGATATAGCCGTCACGCTTGGGATCCGTGATGGAATTGAATCTGGTCGTACCGGCATCGGTGAGGATATAGTTGTAGTTGCTGCCCACAGCGCCGGTACGGGTGATGTCCTCCGCACCCGCATAGTTCAGGTGCAGTCTCACAGTCACCGGCAGGGGCTGCCACGCGGCGTAGAGTGTGACGGTGGTGCCTTGGGTGCTGGTCAGGTTCTTCACCGCATCGCCCTCGGCGTAGCTGCCCTTGGACGCGGAGGAGGATTGGCTCCAGCCGTTGAAGCTGTACCCCGGGCGGGTAAAGGCGTTCCGGGGCAGCGTCACCTCCCGGTCGTAGGCGGCGGGGATGCTCTCGACGGAGCCGGTGCTCCCCGAACCGCCGCTGAATGCGATGGTGTAGGTGATGGCCGTCCACTTGGCGGTGTAGGTACTATCGCCGGAGATGACCGTTTCCGCCGTCAGCTTCGTCTCGCCGTTGAACCAGCCGTCGAAGGTGTAGCCCTTCCTGCTGGGATCGGCGGGGATGCGGCTGCCGATGGCGCCGTTCCGGGGCGTCATCACCGTGGCCGTAGCGCCGTCGTTGTCAAAGGTAACGGTATAGGCGTCCGCCCACACGGCGTACAGGTCCAGGCTCGTCTCGGTGGTGATGCGCTCGCCGTCCTGATACAGCACCTCGCCGTCCGCCGCGGCGGCCCAGCCCGCAAAGATCTTATTCTCGCAGGTAAAGGTATTGGCCTTCAGCGCGGCCTTGCCGCCGTAGACCTTCTGCTGGGCGGTATCCTCCGTGCCGTTGTTGGCGTGGAACGTCACCACCAGCGCCTCACCGGCGGAGAAATTCCGCAGGTACACGCAGTCGTCAAACCTGTCGACGCCGCTGTCCTTCTTGTAGACTACCGTCAGCACCTGACCGCTCTTGGCGTCCAGCTCCAGAGGCTTCCAGTTCTGGTCGCCGCTCTCGCCGTTGACCAGCTTGTCGCTGCCCAGCGTGATGGTACACTTGTCGCAGTTTTTCTCGGAGGAGACCTTGTACTCAAAGGTCAGATGGGTGTCGCCGGTGAAGGTCAGCTGCAGCGTGCTGGTGCTGGAGCTCTTGCCCTTGTTGCCGGACATGAGAACCGTGTCGCCGCCCAGCGTCGTGACCTTCCACTTCTTGGTGCTGCTGGGACTGCCCGGCTCCGTCTCCGCGATGACCGGCAGGCCCTCGAAATAGCTGTCCAGCGTGGTGGCCGCCGCCAGTGCCGCAGGCCCATCGTCCTCGACAGCCGCCAGTGCGGCAGCGTCCACCGCGTCCTCACCGGGAACATTTTCGGAGTCCGAAACCTCCTCTAAGTCCCGGTCGCCTTCGCTGCCCTGGACGTCTTCGACGCCCTCGGTGTCCCGGATGCCCTCGGCATGCGCCGCATCGTGGGCCCACGCGGTGGTGGGGAGCAAACTGATCGTCATCACCGCTGCCATCAGCAGGGCGAGCAATCGTTTCTTCATCATGTGATCTTCCTTTCTCTGATGTATTCATATATTAAAGGTCCGCAGACCTGAACGCACACATGCACACTCGCACAAAACGCCGCCGCATCAGCCCCCGCACCGTTCCGCACGCCATCCCGCTTCGCCCAAAAATAAAACGCGCACAGCCAAAGCCAGCCGTGCGCGTTACAAAAGAAGCGCACGGCCCAAGCAGGTCGTGCGCGTAAAAAACACTTCTTGCTTCGGCTTCGGGAAATGGCAAAGCCCAGGAGCAGCGTATCTCGTATCTGACTTATCCCGCCGCCTTATCGGCGCGGGCATCACAGTGACCTTCTCGCGGGGCATCTCACCCCATTCCGCCGCCAGTCCGTGAAAGACCGGCACGCTGTCCTGTTATGTACTTGTCAGGTGTCAGTATATCACATGATTCCCGAAATGACAACCCCCACTCTGGTATATTCTCCCTTCATCGCCGCTCTCCTCCGGCATTTCCGCCGCTCCGTCCGGACAAAAGCGCCCCGCGGCATAGCCGCGGGGCGCTTTTTCCTTACGTATTCAGAAACGGATCATCCAGCTTGCCCAACCGGCGCAGCATGGTCTTTTTCACCGCCTTGAAAATGTTCTCATAGCCGGTGCAGCGGCACAGATGGCCGCTCAGCAGCTTGCGCAGCTCGTCATCGCTGTACAGCACGCCGCGATCCAGGATCTCCACCGCCGTCATCAGAAAGCCCGGGATGCAGAAGCCGCACTGGATGGCAGTCTCCTCCATGAAAGCCTGCTGGATGTCGGACAGCTCGCCGTTGGGGCCCATCAGGCCCTCCAGCGTGGTGATGTGCTTGCCCTCGGCCCACACCGCCAGATAGAGACAGGAGTTGAAGCATTCGCCGTCGATGAGCACGTTGCACGCGCCGCACTCGCCCACCTCGCAGCCCTTCTTCACGCTGGTCAGGTGGAAATCGTTGCGGAGCATATCGGTCAGCGATGCACGCACGTCCACCATCTGCTCCACTTCCCTGCCGTTGATGGTGCAGGTCACCAGCTGATACTGCTTTTTCGCCATTACAGCACACCTCCCGCCAGCTTTACAGATTCGATGAGGCACCGCTTGGCGCTCTCCACGGCGATGTGGCTGCGGAACGCCTTGCTGGCGCGCCAGGAGTCGCGGGGATGGATGTCCTCCAGCACCTTGCGGCCGAAGACCTCGATATTCTCCAGCGTTACGGCCTTGCCGTTGATGAACGCCTCCGCGTTCACCGCCCGCATGGGCACGGGCCCCGCCACGCCGAAGGCGATGCGCACCCGCTCAAACGTCTTTCCGTCGGGGCTGAGCCGCGCATTGACGGAGGTGCCCAGCGTGGCGATATCCATGGCGTTGCGCATGGCGTATTTGATGTAGTGTCCCCACGTCCGGTCGTAGGACGTCTTGGGGATGAGGATGGCGGTCTGGATCTCGCCGTCCTCCACCCGCAGATCCACGGTACCCGCCTTGATGTAGAACTCCTTGATGGGTACGCGGCGCACGCCGTTTTTGCCGGTGATCTCCACGATGGCCTCCCACGCGTGAAGCGTGGAGGCGGAGTCGGCGGAGGTCACGCCGTTGCAGGTGTTGCCGCCAATGGTGCCGGCGTTGCGGATCTGGGGGCCGCCCACCATGTCCACTGCCTCGCCCAGTACGTTGATGTACTTCTGGATGATGGGATCGTTGGTGATGTGGGTAAAGCTGGTAAGGCTGCCGATACGGATGTTCTCCTCGTCATCGATGGAGATGCCCCGCATCTCGCCGCACTTCTGGATGGAGATCAGCGCCTTACCGGCCCGCTTGCCCTCCCGCATCTGCACCAGCACATCCGTGCCGCCGGCAATGATCTGCGCCTCGGGGTGCTCCAGCCGCAGGCGCACCGCATCCTGTACGTTCTTGGCCTCGTACAGTGCCAACATATCATACATAGCTTGTCCCTCCTCAGTCCTGAATGAGCCCCTCTTCGCTGAAGCGCTTGAAGAGGATGTGGGCATTCATGGGGTTCTGGTCGATGGCCACGCCGGTGGCGTTGAGAATGGCGTTGCGGATGGCCGGTGCGCCGGAGCAGGCCGGCGGCTCGCCCAGCGCCTTGGTGCCGAAGGCCGAGGTAGGCTCGGCATTTTCGATGAACTGCGCCTCCAGATGGGGGTGATCCATAATGGTGCTGAGCTTGTAGTCCAGCAGGTTGTTGTTCAGGGGCTTGCCGTTCTTCTCATCGAACAGCAGCTGCTCGCCCATGCCGTAGCCGATGGCCATGGACATGCCGCCATGTACCTGTGCCTCGGCCAGCGCCGGATTGATGAGCTTGCCGCAGTCGTGGACATTGACGATGTCCCGCAGTGTCACCTTGCACATGGGGATATCCACCTCGATGTCCACGAAGGTGCAGCCGAAGGAGTAGGCGTTGTTGCGGATGGTAAACGTGGACTCGGCGGTAATGTGCTCGCTCTTGGCGGCGTTGTACTGGGCGGTCATGGCCAGCTCCTTCAGGCTCATCAGTGCCTTGCCGTCGGTGCTGCGGATGATGTTGCCGTCCACGATATCCATGTTGTATACCGCCTGACGGGTCAGATCGGTGGCATATTGCAGGATCTTCTCCTTCAGCAGCAGGCCGGTCTGGCGGATGGAGAAGCCCGCCGTATAGGTCTGGCGGCTGGCGTAGGCGCCCAGACCCGTGGGCGTGATGTCGGTGTCCTGACAGGATACCACATGCACGTCCTTATAGCTCTTCAGGCCCACCACATCGGCGGTCATCTGGGCGTAGGCCGTGTCGGCGCCCTGTCCGATCTCCGTCTCGCCGCACTGCATGGTGACGGTGCCGTCCAGATTCAGCTGCATCCGGTTGCTGGAGGTCTCCAGCGAAATGGGGTACACGGCGGTGTTGTACCAGAACGTGGCCATGCCCACCGCATGGCGGATGGGGCCGGTCTCCTTGGCGTACTCCGCCATCTTCCTGTCGTAGTCTATGTATTTCCGGCCCGCCTCCATGCACTCACGGAAGGAGTCGTTGTAGTTGACGTTGTGGCTGAATCCGTCCTCGAAGCCCTGGGGCATGATGTTCTGCATCCGGAAGGCCAGCGGGTCCATGCCCACCGCTCTGGCGCAGTCGTCCACATTGGACTCATCGGCAAAGCTGGCCTGAGGCATGCCGTAGCCCCGCATAGCACCGGCCGCCGGCCGGTTGGTGAACACGGTCCAGGCATCGCACTCCATGTTGTCGCAGGGGTAGTGCTGGGGGAAGGAGCCCATGGCCTTGGCCACGATGGAGTGGCCGTGGGAGGCATAAGCGCCCTGATTGGAGAAGCACTCCACCTTGCGGGCGGCAAACGTGCCGTCCTTCCGGAGCCACGACACGATGTGGAACCGGATGGCGTGGCGCACGCGGTTGGACACGAACGTCTCCTCGCGGGAGCAGTCGATGCGCACCGGCCGCCCGCCCACCTGGGTGGTGCAGTAGGCGCACAGCGGCTCGTACAGGGCGTCCTGCTTGTTGCCGAAGCCGCCGCCGATATAGGGCTTGATGATGTGGATGTCCGCCCAGGGGCGGCCCAGCGCCTGCCCCACGATGCGGCGAATGATGTGGGGGATCTGGGTGGAGGACACCACCACGATGCGGCCGTTCTCCTCGTAGGAGAAGCATCCGTGGTTCTCGATATGGCTGTGCTGCACGGTGGGGGTATCGTACCAGCCCTCCACCTTGATCAGTCCCGGCTCCTGTATGGCGGCCTGATAATCGCCCTTCTTCATGTCCGTGTGCTTCAGGATGTTGCGGGGAAAGCTCTCGTGAAGCTGGGGCGCCCCCTCCTCCATGGCCTTCTGGGCGTCCAGCACGAAGGGCAGCACGTCGTACTCCACCTTCAGCGCCCGCACGCCCTGCATGGCGGACACCTCGTCCTCCGCGATGACCACTGCCACATCGTCGCCCCAGTACCGCACGTGGCGGTTCAGCAGATGGCGGTCGGCCACGTCCTGATGGCCCGGGTCCATGGACCATGGATGGCCCGCCGTGGGGAAGGTGATGTCCGGCACGTCGAAGCAGGTGATGACCTTCACCACGCCGTCGATGGCCTCGGCGGCACTGGTATCCACGGACTTCACGAAGCCGTGGGCGATCTCCGCGTGCTTGATCCGCACGTACAGCGCGTTTCGGGGCATCAGATCCTCATAATACTTGGTCCGTCCCGTGGCCTTGTCGAAAGCGTCCACGCGGACCTGGCTCTTTCCTACCTCACCCATTCCGGTACTCCTCCTTGTAAACGAGATTTGACTCGGTAACAGCTATGCAAATGGCTGCCATCAGCCATACTGATATCTCTATTATCCTATCACAAACCCGTGGATTTGAAAAGGCATTTTCGTTATCCTACTTGCGATATAACGCCGTATTTCTTGACAGCGTTTCCGTTTTGCGGGTATACTACCGTCAAAACCACACCACGGAGGTGCATCCCATGGAAAAACCGCGCATCGGCTGCGTCGTCATGGCCGCCGGCAGCGCGTCCCGCTTCGGGGCCAATAAGCTGGCCGCTCAGATAGACGGCAAGACCCTCCTGTGCCGCGCACTGGAGGCAGTCCCTCCCGCCTGCTTTGCGCAGGTAGTGGTAGTCACCCAGCATCCGGAGGCTGCGGAGGCTGCAAGGCGCTTTTCCTTTACGCCCGTTGAAAATCAACACCCCGACTGGGGCATCAGTCATACCATCTCTCTGGGCCTGGACGCCCTTCAGGACTGCGATGCCGCACTGTTTCTGGTGTCGGACCAGCCCCTGCTGCGGCAGGCCAGCGTGGCAGAGCTGGTGGATTTCTACCGCCGGCACCCGTCCCACATCGTGGCTCTGGGCCACAACGGTGTCCGCGGCAACCCCTGCCTGTTCCCCGCCCGCTTCTTTCCGGAGCTGCGGGCGCTGCGGGAGGACCACGGCGGCAGCACGGTCATCCGCCGTCACGAGGACGCCCTGCTGCTGTACGACGTGCCCGCCCGCCAGCTGGCGGACGTGGACACCCGCGCCGCTCTGGACGCTTTGATCGCGCGGGAGCGGTAGACCCGCCCGTCACGCGCCCCGGTTGAACCGCGCCCCTCGGGCCGCACCGGCACGCCCGCGCATTTCCCGGCGCCGGCAGCGCCGTGCGCACCGCTGGCGCGCCCAGCGTCTCTATCCATTTCCCGCAGGTCGTCTCCCCGCAGGTCACTCCCCGCAGGTCATCTTTCCACAGGCCGCAGCACCGCTGCGGCCTGTTTTTTACTTCTTTCTGGCGTAGGGCGTGTGCGCCAGCGGCAGCTCGAGCCGCCGTTCCCCGTCCCACCGGTAGTAGGCATCGGCGATGGCCGGCGCCGTGGGGATAGACGTGATCTCGCCGATGCCGATGGCGCCTCCGGCCACATTCAGGCCCGGCTTCTCCACCACGATGGCCTCGATCTCCTGCTCCGGCAGCTGGTTGGCGCGGAACAGCCCCAACGTACCGTACTTGGCGGTGGGTCTGCAATTCTCGTCGATGGGATACTGCTCCGTCAGAGCATAGCCCATGGACATCACCACGCCGCCCTCGATCTGTCCCTCCACGCTGAGGGGGTTCACGGCCTTGCCCACGTCGTGGGCGGCCACCATCCTCCTGATCTTCCCCGTCTCGCGGTCCAGGATGCACATCTGGGTGGCGTAGCCGTAGGCCACGTGGCTCACGGGGTTGGGCACATCCGCGCCCAGCGGATCGGTCTTGGCCAGATACTCTCCGTAAAACTCCTGTCCCGCCAACTGCTGTAAAGTCTTTCCACTGTCCAGCTCCGCCTTCAGCTTTTCACAGGCGCGGCGGGTAGCCTCGCCCGTCACCAGCGTCTGGCGGCTGCCGGAGGTGTCGCCGGAGTCCGGCGCGATCCACGTATTGCTGCGCTCGTACACCACGTCCTCGCGCTTCACCCCGGTACACGTCACCACCGTCTGTACCAGCACGGTGCCCAGCCCCTGCCCGATGCAGCTGGCGCCGGTGTAGATGTGTATCTTCCCGTCGTCCTCCACGATGAGCTTGCAGCGTCCCCAGTCAGGGATACCCACGCCCACACCGGCATTCTTCATGGCGCAGGCGATGCCCACCGGGTCGCCTGCCGCCACCGCCGCGTCGTAGGCGGGCTTGATGGCCTCCAGCGTCTCCACGAGGCCGGTGGATTCGTCCACGATCTGGCCGTTGGGCAGCACGCCTCCCGGCCGGATGGCGTTGCGATAGCGGATCTCCCAGGGACTGATTCCCACCAGATCCGCCATCTGGTTCAGCAGCGTCTCCGTGCAGAAGCAGGTCTGGGTCACGCCGAAGCCCCGGAACGCACCGGCAGGCGGGTTGTTGGTGTAGTAGGCATGTCCCTCGATCTCGAAATTCTCATAGGCGTAGGGTCCCGCCGCGTGGGTACAGGCCCGCTCCAGCACCGGCCCGCCCAGCGACGCGAACGCGCCGGTATCGGACACCACGCTGGCCTTCACGCCCTGGATGATACCGTTTTCGTCGCAGCCCATGGTGAACTCCATGTCCATGCTGTGGCGTTTGGGGTGGACCAGAATGGATTCCTGCCGGCTGAGCTTCACCTTCACCGGCACCCGCGCCACGTAGGCCATCAGGGCCGCGTGGTGCTGCACGGACATGTCCTCCTTGCCGCCGAAGCCGCCGCCCACCAGCATATTCTGCACCTGACAGTGCTCATAGTCCACGCCCAGCATGGCCGCGCATTCGTGCATGGTGGTGTGGGCGCTCTGATCCGTGGTCAGCAGCCTCACGCCGCCGTTGTCCAGCGGCAGCGCCACGCAGCACTCCGGCTCCAGGAATGCATGCTCCGTCCAGGGCGTATGGAACTTCTCCGTCAGTACGTATTTCGACTTGGCGATGGCCCCCGCCGCGTCCCCGCGGGACACGTGCTTGTAGGCCTGCACGTTGCTCTCTTCTTCTTCAAATACCAGCGGCGCGTCGGGTGCCGCCGCCTCAGCGGGATTATGCACCGCCGGCAGTACCTCATACTCCACCTCCACCAGCTTCTTGGCGGCCTCCAGTGTCTCCTGATCCCGGGCGCACACCAGCGCCACCGCGTCGCCCAGATAGTGGGTCAGCTCTCCGATGCCGATGAGCGTAGGCTGGTCCTTCTTCAGATGGCCCACGTTGACCTTCCCCGGGATGTCCTTCTGGGTCAGCACGCACACCACGCCCTCCATGGCCTCCGCCTTGGACGTATCGATGCGCAGCACCCGCGCCCGTGCGTACTGGCTGCGCACCGCGCCGCCGTAGCACATACCGTCCACGTACACGTCGTCGGGGTACTGCCCGCAGCCCAGCACCTTCTCCTCCACGTCCAGCCGGTGGACGCGGCTGCCCACCTGCCAGTCGTCGGCGCCGGCCGCGGGGATCTTCCCCTCACGGAAGATTTTCGCCGCCAGCAGGATGCCGTCGATGATCTTCACATAGCCGGTGCAGCGGCAGATGTTATTGCGGATGGCGAAGGCCGCCTCCTCGCGGGTCGGCTCCGGATTCACGTCCAGCAGCCCCTTGGCGGAGATGACCATGCCCGGGATGCAGAAGCCGCACTGCACGGCGCCTGCTTCCCCGAAGGCGAAGGTGTAGACTTTCTTTTCCCAGTCGCTGAGTCCCTCCACCGTCACGATGGTCTTGCCCTCCAGCTTGTCCGTCTGGGGGATGCACGCCTTGGTGGGCTTGCCATCAATGAGCACGTGGCACGTGCCGCAGGCGCCCTCGCTGCACCCGTCCTTCACGGAGGTGAGGTGCAGCGTGTCCCGCAGATAGCGGATGAGCTTCTGATTTTTCTCGACGACGACGGTCTGTCCATTCACGGTGAAAGTGGCCATATCGTTCTCCCTCCTGCGGCGGGCAGCCCCGCCGATGTGAAAGTAGCTAAAAATTTTTTAGTTATTATACAATATTTTCAGCTTTTCTGCAACCCTTACTGTGGGCATATCGTTATTCTACTTATCCGATAACGCTTTCTTTTCCCGTGTATTATCTGCCTCCCGCTCCGTTTCCATACCCGTGCCGCGCAGCCCGGCCCTCTCCCCCGCCGCAAAAAAAAGAGACACGGCTCCCGCCGCGTCTCTTTTTCGCTTTGTCACGCCATCTTGGGCCGCTCGTTTCCGTAGAAGAACACCGCCACAGTACCCGGCCCCGCGTGGGAGCCGATGATGGTGCCGATGTCGCACAGCCGGATGCGTCCCTTCAGCTTGGGGAACCGCTGCTCGATGGCGTCGATAAGCATCTGCGCGTCCTGCGGACACTGGGAGTGGCACACGAAGCACTTGCCGTCGTAGTCCGCGCCGCCCTCGGCGCACTGTGCCATGGTCTCCACCGTCACCTCCACAGCCTTCTTCTTGCCCCGCACCTTGCTGTACGCCTTGATGGAGCCGGTGTCGTCCAGCCGCATGATGGGGCAGATGTTCAGCACCGTGGCTACGGTGGCCGCCGCGCCGGACACGCGGCCCGTCCGCCGGAACTGGGTCATATCGCTGCTGAAGAACTGGTGATGCACCCGATTCCGGTGCGCCAGCACCCACTGCTCCACCTCCTCCAGGGACTTGCCCTGATCCCGCAGGTCGGCGGCGCTGTCCACCAGCAGGCCGTAGCCCGAGGAGGAGCACAGCGAGTCGATGACCACCAGCTTCCGCTCCGGATATTTGGCCCGCAGCTCCTCCGCCGCCAGAAAGGCGTTATGTACCGAGCCGGACTGGCCGGACGTAAACGCGATGTGCAGCAGGTCGCCCTTCTGCAGCAGTCTCTCGAAGAATTCCATGTAGGCGGCCACGTTGATCTGGCTGGTCTGGGGCAGCTTCCCCTCCCGAATGAACCGGTAGAAGCGGGGCAGTGCCTCGGGATCGCGGCCCATGTCGTCGTCATATTCCACGCCGTCCACCACGTAGGTGTAGAACAGCACGGGGATGTCTCTGCTCTCCATATAGCTGTACGGCAGATCCACGGTAGAGCAGCAGCTCAGCGTAAATTGTCTTTCCATCTTTCCCTCCACAGCTGCGGCGGCCCGCTGCGGGCCCGCCAGACTCCTTGATGCGATGATACTACATAATAGTATAATCGCTTTCCGGATTTTCTGTCAATAAGCGGAACTGCCGGATTGCAAAAAGCGGCAGAAAACGGTATAATAGCCCGAGATATTTTTTCAGGAGGCACACATGGTCATCGTTATCAAAACAGGAACGCCGGAGGCGGCCATCCGCCAGCTTCTGGCCCAGCTGGCCGCCCAGAACGTCAAGGGCGGCTGCGTCGCCGGTCCCAACGGCATCCTTCTGCCGCTGGTGGGCGACACGTGGCGTCTCGACCCCAATATGCTCCAGGGGCTCCCCTACGTGCAGGAGGTGCGCCGTCTCACCCCCGCCTATCGTCTGGCGGGCCGCGCCGCCCACCCCGCCAATACCGTGGTTGCCGTGGGCGATGCAAAAATCGGTGAAAAATTCTGCATGATCGCAGGGCCCTGCGCCGTGGAGTCCGCGCCCCAGATGGCCGCGGTGGCCCAGTCGGTAAAGGAGTCCGGCGCCCAACTGCTGCGGGGCGGCGCCTTCAAGCCCCGCACCTCGCCCTATACCTTTCAGGGTCTGGAAAAGGCCGGTCTGGACCTGCTGGTGCAGGCGGGCCGGGATGCGGGCCTGCCGGTGGTAACGGAGATCACCGATATCTCCCAGCTGGATCTGCTGGCCGATGTGGACGTGCTGCAGGTCGGCGCCCGCAATATGCAGAACTATACGCTGCTGAAAGCGCTGGGCCAGCTGCGCCGCCCCGTGCTGCTGAAGCGTGGCCTCTCCGCCACGGTGGAGGAATTCCTGCTGGCAGCGGAGTACCTGCTCTCCGGCGGCAACGAGCAGGTCATCCTGTGTGAGCGCGGTGTACGCAGCGGTGTGTCCGCCGCCCGTGCCGCTCTGGACGTGTCCGCCATCCCCGTGCTGAAGCGGGCCACCCACCTGCCGGTGCTGGTAGACCCCAGCCACGCGGCGGGCCGCAGCGAATTGGTGCTGCCGCTGGCGCTGGCCGCCGCAGCGGCCGGAGCCGACGGCCTGATGGTGGAGGTCCACGACCGCCCCGCCTGCGCCCTGTCCGACGGCGGGCAGTCCCTGACCTGCCGTCAGTTCCGGGAGCTGTCTGCCGCCGTCACCGCCCTCCTCCCCTACGCCTGGCGGCCTGACACGTTCTAAGCACAGTCCATGTCCCTTTCGCAGAAGGCCGGCACACCAAGGCGGCGTACACAACGAGCGCCGGCCAAGCGCGCCAACCGGCACGCCGCCATACCCCTCGCCGCCCAGCGGCACTTCTTCGGAACCAGACTGACACCCGCTAAGCCGAACCACGGGAAAGCGTTGGAAGGCCCCCTGCCGACCAGCGTACCCTGCGAATATCCAATGCCCCGTCAACACACCCGTTCCGGCTGAATCGCAGACACGCGGTCCACCACACGCCACCGGCACGCCGCTCATTTCGCGCACATCACCGGCAAGCCCCATTTCTTTTCAGGGGGACACCGCCCTGCACGTAAAACCATCTCCCGGCAAAAGCGTATTCCGACCGCTTTTTGCGCCGTCTGCGCCGCAGCCGCCGCGTTCCGGTCGGCGGCTGCCCTTTCCCCGGGCCGTTGACCGCCGCAGTGACGCCGCCGTCTGCCAAAGCGGCGCGTTCACAAAGACCACCACGGTACGCCTACGAGGGAAAAGGCCAACGATCTGTTCCGACCCGGCGCCTTCACCGGCGAGTTCCGCATCCGGTACGCGGCGCAGACCGGTGTGGAAGCGCTGCAAGCCTGCATCGCGTGGAAAGGGACGGCCCGCCGTGCAGCCTCAGTTGCTTTTACGGCGGTGATTTTCTCATCGCGCAGGACCGCAGTCTCAACCCCTGCCTGCTGATTGGCGACGACATGGCCGCCTTCACCCTGATGACCGCCGATAAGTCGGTTATCGCCACGCCTCCGAGTTATGTCAACTTCACGTGGATCACCTCTCCTACGGCAGCGATGGCCAGATGGCTCTGACGGACATTGCGAGTCTCTCCTCTCTCGCGACCCGCTTTTTTTCAGAGGGCCTTTCAGCCCTCTCGTAACCCACACGGCCTCAAGACCACCGCACCTTCGTGACCCGCGGCTGTCGCAAAGGACCTCTCTGCTCTCTTGCGCTCTGCCGCTGCCTCATCGCAGCCCTCCATATCCGCCGCGTTTCCCCCAGGTGCGCACGACTGTTCCAGCCTCTGTGCGCACGACTGATTCACCGGCGGCTGGGCGTTCGTTTTCCGTTGGGAAATGCTGCGCAGCTTTTCGCTTACCCGTATCGAAATTATTTAATATTCCTCTATTTCGCATAAATATTCAGCTTTTTCCGTCGAAACTTCCTCATGAAGCACATCCGGAAATAAAACCGGAAATTCCCGGAAGAAAAACGGAAATTAGTTGCACACAACCATGCCCTGCCGGATGGTGCCGGCAGGGCATGGTTATATTTATGCGGTTTTATACACATTCTCTTATGCGGCTCAATCTGCCATTTTATGCAGTCTATCGTGCTATTTTGATGCTGCTTAACCCACTGTTTTGCGCCGTCCATTACAGCACTATATTTCGCCCGTATTATACTTTTTGCGTGGTTTGTCGCATTATTTTTGTGGGGCAGGTACCGCGCTTCACATGCGGTGCTTTCGCTTTTTCTTTCTGTTAGCCACTAAAATTTATCCCGATTTTCGCCTTCTCCATTCTTCGCATCGTCCGCATTCGCCGGCATTTCGTCCACATTTCGCGGACGATCTTCCGCGCCGCAGAGATGCAGGAGGCGAGAACCAAAGGGCAGGAACAGCAGATACCCCGCCAGTCCGCCAGCAGTGTTGGCGATGACATCCGTGATGTCGGATGTGCGATTTGTCGTCAGAAGCGGCTGCAACAGCTCGATGCACAGGCTCAGCAGAAGCGCGGCCAGCACCGCCCGACACAGGCCGCGCTTCCGCCGCACCAGCGGCCACAGAAAGCCGAAAGGCACTGTCATCACAACGTTCAGCGACAGCTGTCGCGCTGCGTTGCCGTAGCCGTTCCGCAGATCACGGAAGGGCTCCAGCTCCATGAGTGCATAGTGATTCCCCGCCAATTTTGGCAAATTGGCCAGCACCGGCAGCAGCGTCACCCCCAGCACACAGACCAGATAGATGAAAAACACCGTCCGGACTGCCAGTACGCGATGTCCCAGTCCCCTCCAGCGGGGCAGCAGTACCAGCAGATACACCGCCGCCAGCACTGCCAGATCCGGCAGCATCTGTAAAATTTTTCCAAGGTCAAACTGTGGTATCGCCCATCCCCCGCTTTGCCGTAAATTCCATTCTTTTCCAATCTCGATACTGTACTGCTCTCAAAAGCGGCCCAGCCCAAAACCGAAAATCCGTCTGATACAGTCCGATATAGTATAAGCCGTTTTTGAAAAAAATGTCAACCGCTTCGGCAAAAACTTCAGCAAATCATAAAAAAGGGACCGCAAAAGCGGTCCCTTTTGGTGTACTTGGGTACTCTTATGTACTTTTCGTACCGGATGAAACGTTCGGCTTAGAAGCAGCCCTGCTCCATCATCGCCTCGGCGACCTTCTTGAAGCCGGCAATGTTGGCGCCAGCCACCAGATCGTAACCCAGACCGTACTCCTCGGCGGCCTCGGCGGACACCTTGTGGATGTTCTCCATCATCTTGTGCAGCTGATGGTCGACTTCCTCAGCGGTCCAGACCAGACGCTCGGAGTTCTGCGCCATCTCCAGAGCGGAGACGCCCACGCCGCCGGCGTTAACAGCCTTGGAGGGAGCAACGATCATGTGCTTCTGCGCACGCAGGAAGTTCAGAGCATCGTTGGTGGTGGGCATATTGGCGACCTCGATGTAGTACTTCACGCCGGAAGCAGCGATCTTCTCAGCGGACTCCATCTTGACATCGTTCTGCATGGCGGCGGGCATATACACGTCAACATCCTTGACGCCCCAGCACTTCTCGCCGGCAACGAACTCGCAGCCAAACTTGTCAGCATAGGGCTTGCAGTGCATGGGATCCTTGGCGCGCATCTCCAGGATGAAGTTCAGCTTCTCGTCGGTGATAACGCCGTCGGGATCGTGAACGTAGCCGTCGGGGCCGGCGAAATAGGTGACCTTGGCGCCCAGCTGGGATGCCTTCTTCATGATGCCCCAGCCCACGTTGCCGTAGCCGGAGATAGCGATCTTCTTGCCCTCGATGGTGTCATTCTCGTGCTTCAGCACTTCCTGCAGATAGTACATGGCGCCGTAGCCGGTGGCCTCGGGACGGATCAGGGAACCGCCGTAGCTCAGGCCCTTGCCGGTGAGCACGCCGTTCTCCCACACGCCCTTCAGGCGGCGGTACTGGCCGTACAGATAGCCGATCTCGCGGCCGCCCACGCCCATATCACCGGCGGGGACGTCGATGTCGGGCCCGATGTAGCGGTACAGAGCGGTCATAAAGCTCTGGCAGAAACGCATGACCTCGGCATCGGACTTGCCGGCGGGATCAAAGTCGGAACCGCCCTTGGCGCCGCCGATGGGCAGGCCGGTCAGGCTGTTCTTGAAGGTCTGCTCGAAGCCCAGGAACTTGATGATACCCTCGTACACGTTCTTCTGGAAACGCAGGCCGCCCTTGTAGGGGCCGATAGCGCCGTTGAACTGGCAGCGCCAGCCGCGGTTGGTGTGCCACTGGCCGGCATCATCGCACCACACCACGCGGAATGTGAACATACGCTCGGGCTCCACCATGCGGCCCAGCAGGTCCACCTTCTCATACTCGGGGTGCTTCTCGATCACAGGCTCCAGAGAGGACAGGACCTCCTCAACCGTCTGTACGAACTCAGGCTCGTTGCCATGCTTGGTTCTGACGCTCTCCAGAACGTCCGCCAAATACTTATTCACAGCTAAATTCCTCCTCAAATAAGTGTTCCGTTCGGAATCATGTCGGCGCAGTGTTCCACGCCTCCATCTGCCCCGATGATAACACCGATTTTCCTTTTTCTCAAGGGGTGTTCAGCCAAATTCTCCCTTTCGGGCCGTAAAAAAAAACCTGCTTTTTTTGTGCATATTGTTGAATGACTCACAGCCAAAATCCGTCACTCTGCGGCGGCTTATTTGATATATTTTTCACAAAACAGCCGGTGCTTTCGTACTTCAAAGCATGACCGCTTTTCCGTGTAAAATTGCGGCGGAATCTTGACTTTTTTTCGGGCTGCTAATATAATGTACACTGTCGATCGACAAAGACAAGCACGGCTTTGACGGGCAGCGATACGCCCATACAGCGGCAAGACTCTCGGGGATGCAGCAAGTACCCTCCTCCGGTCTTTCCCCGCCCGGGCACGCTTCTGCTCCGGCAAAGCTGCTTTGCACCTGTCAGTGATGGATTTTCAGGTGTTTTTTGGCTTTTGAGGTGCAGGTTTGCTGACGCAGGCCAAGGCGAAAAGGGCAAAAAGCGCCGGAAAGACGCGCTGACAGTCCTGTTTGCCCTTGTTGATCGATGGTTTGCTGCTGTTTCGTGCAGTGCGACCATACTATGACGGCAGACGGCCATATGGCGGCCGCGCCTGAAAAGGAGTTTTGAATCATGCCTGTTTATCCCATCACCGTGGCCGGTCTGCAGCGCGATCTGCCCATCTGTAAGGTCACGGACGACCTGTATATCGGCGCTTTTATCTGTTTCGGCGATGCAGAGCTGACGGTGGCCTGCGCCCGGGAAATGCTGAAGCTGGTGGACCAGGACAGCTACGACTACATGCTGACCGCCGAGGCCAAGTCCATCCCCCTCATCCACGAAATGGCCCGCCAGAGCGGCGCCGCCAAGTACTTCATCGCCCGCAAGGGTCCCAAGGCATACATGCCTGATCCCATCCACGTGGAGGATAAGTCCATCACCACCGCCGGCGTACAGAAGCTCTATCTGGGCCGCGACGACGCCGACATGATCCGCGGCAAGCGCATCCTGCTGATGGACGATGTCATCTCCACCGGCGGCTCTATCCACGCCATGGAGGAGCTGGTGAAGCTGGCGGGCGGCATTGTGGCCGGCCGCGTGTCCGTGCTGGCCGAGGGCGATGCCGCGGCGCGCAAGGACATCAAGTTTCTGGCTCCCCTTCCGGTGTTCAATGCCGACGGCAGCGTGAAGTAAAGCGTTAAGAACGCATACATAAGTAAAACGTGTGGCAGCCCGCAGGCTGCCACACGTTTTTTATAGCAGAGGGGCTGGACAATCTTTATAAGCTGTGGTAATATTTAGAATTAACAAAACTAATGGCTTTGGAGGGCCGCACCGGGAAAGGAGTCTATTGCATATGTCTGTCAAGGAAAGCTACGCCGGGAAAATCAACCGCAAGCTCAACAAGAAGCTGCGGGTCATCGCCGTGGCCGCCGGGCGGGAGCCGGCGGATCTGGTGCTGAAGAACGCCACCTATGTCAACGTGTTTTCCAATGAGCTGTGTCACGGGGATATCGCCGTGGCGGAGGGCCTTATCGTGGGCATGGGCGAATACAGCGGTGCGGTGGAGGTGGATGTCTCCGGCAAGATCGTGCTGCCGGGGTTCGTGGATGCCCACATCCATCTGGAGAGTTCGCTGGTGAGTCCCACGGAGTTTGCCAAGGCTGTGCTGCCTCACGGCACCACCACGGTCATCACAGACCCCCACGAGATCACCAACGTCATGGGCACCGACGGCATCGAGTACATGCTTCAGGCCACGGAGGATCTGCCGGTGGATGTGCGGTTCATGCTGCCCTCCTGCGTGCCGGCCACGCCGCTGGATGAGTCCGGCGCCAACCTGGACTACCGTGCCATTGACTCCTTCTACGACCATCCCCGGGTGCAGGGTCTGGCGGAGATGATGAACTTCGTAGGCACCATCAACGGCGACCCCCAGGTGGTAGAGAAGATCGTGGCCAGTCAGGCCCACCACAAGAAGATCGATGGTCACGCCCCCGATCTGAAGGGCAACGACCTTAACGCCTATATCGCAGCAGGCGTGTACTCCGACCACGAGTGCCACGATCTGGCCGACGCCATCGCCAAGCTGGAGCGGGGACAGTTCATCATGATCCGCGAGGGCACCGCCGCCCGCAATCTGGAGGCGCTGGTCCCCCTGCTGTGTGACAAGTACGTGGAGCGGTGCATGTTCTGCACCGATGACAAGCACCCCAACGACCTGCTGGAAAAGGGGCATATCGACTACATCGTCAAGAAGGCCATCGCACTGGGCGCCGACCCCATCACCGCCATCAAGGCCGCCTGCCACAACGCGGCGCGGTACTTCCTGCTGAACAACCGGGGCGCTATCGCCCCCGGCTATCTGGGGGACTTCGTTGTCATCGACAGCTTCGAGCACTTCAACATTGAGAAGGTGTTCAAGAAGGGCGAGCTGATGTACAGCGACGGCGTGCTGAAGGAGTTCCCCACGCCGGAGATCGACCCGTATCTGGTGAAGCACGCCCATGACACGTTCCATGTGGCCCCGCTGACTGCGGCGGACTTCACCGACAGCCGCCCCCACGCCGTCATTGGCATGGTCAGCGGCGAGATCACCACCACCGACGGCGGCTACACCGACCGCATCGACGTGGATTACGACATTCTGAAGATCGCCGTGATCGAGCGGCATAAGAACACCCACCACATCGGTCTGGGCTACATCAAGGGCTACGGTCTGAAGAAGGGTGCGGTGGCCACCAGCATCAGCCACGACAGCCATAACATCATCGTGGTGGGCACCAACGAGGAGGACATGGCCTTCGCCGCCAACCACATCGTGCAGAACCACGGCGGCATCACCGTGGTGGAGGACGGTCAGGTGAGGAGCGATGTGCTGCTGGCCATCGCAGGCATCATGTCCGATGACAGCCTGGTCAACGTGAACCGCGATCTGGAGGCCGCCAAGGCCGCCGCCTACGCGCTGGGCGTGTCCGAGGGCATCGACCCGTTCATGACCCTGAGCTTCATGGCGCTGCCGGTGATCCCCACGCTGCGCATCACCACCCGCGGCGTGTTCGATGTGGGCTCCCAGCGGTACGTGTAAAAAAAAGAAAGCATACGCAAAAGGAGAACGGCTTCGGCCGTTCTCCTTTTGCGTATGCGGGGCTTGGGTCAGCGGGCGGTAACCCACCACTCACCGCCGCCAAAGCTGCTGTAATGGCCGTTGTCATCATAGCAGCCAACGCCGTAGTAATAGCCGGTGCCGCTGACAGCGGTGGTGTCCGTCCAGGTGATGGTGTCGGAGCCGGTGGGAAGCACCGTGCCCATGGGAGAGTAGGAGAAGCCGTCATCCTCCGAGCGGAACACCTGATAGCGGGCAGCACCCTCCACGGTGCGCCAGGTCAGCACCGGCTTGCCGCTGTCATCCAGCTCCAGAGACGTGATCTCCGGCGTGTCCATGGTGGGAGGCGCCTCGCAGTACCGGCGGGCCGCCTGACTGAAGTCGCTGTACGTGCTGCCGCTGACGGCGCGTACCTTATAGTAATACCAGGTGTCGGCCTCGGCGGTGGTGTCCTTGTGGAACGTGACGTCCGCCGACACGATGAGGGTATAGGCGGAAGCGGCAGGGGCGCTGCCGTCGGAGGCGGCCTGTGCGCGCCAGATCTCGTAGCGCTCCGCGCCGGTGACGGCGGGCCACCAGACGGTGGGCTTGCCGTCGCTGCAATCCTCGCCCAGCGTCATGGCGGGCACATCCAGCCGGCTTGCGGACTGGCCGGTGCAGTGGAGCGCCGCGTTCAGCAACGGGTCGTTGCGGTCAGCCACGGAGATGGCCGCCCACTCCGCCGCCGTACCGCCGTAGTACACGTCGGTCAGGCCCTCGCAGATTCGGAACGCGGCCTCTCCGATGCTGGTAAGGCTGCGGGGGATATAGACCTTGGTCACGGCACGGCAGCCCACAAACGCCTCGGAGCCCAGTGCCTCCATGCCGTCGGGGAGCCGTATCTCCGGCAGCGCTTCACACGCGGCGAAGGCGGCGTTCCCGATGTGGGTCACACCAGAGGGAATGGTCACGTTCTTCAGGCTGCCGCAATTTTCGAACATGCTGGGGCCGATGACCGTCAGGTCGGCAGGCAGGGTCACGTCCGTCAGATTCTCGCACTCCTGGAACAGGCTGTCACCCAGCGTTACCTCGCTGGCAGCGCGATAGACCTCATACCGGGCCGCATCAGGCACGGCAGGCCAGGTCAGGGCGGGATAGCCCTGATCGTCAAGGCCGGCAGTGACGGTGGGTGCGGCCAGAGATGCGGCGGGGTTATAGGTGAAGGTCACCTCTTTGCTGAAGGAGCCCACAGCGCCGCTTGACGTAACGGCGCGGACCTTGTAGGTGTAGGTCTGGCCCTTCTTCAGCTCCCGGTCATCGGTGAAGGAGGCAGTTCCCTTGTCCAGATTGGTGAGCCAGTGGTACCACGGGCCGGTCCCATCTCCGCTGTCATAGCTACACCAGATCTGGTAGCCGGCGGCGCCGCTGACGGCGCTCCACTTCAGGGTGGGCTGGCCCTTCTTGCTGACGCTGAGGGTCAGGGTGGGTGCGGTGAGGACGGTGCTGCCGGTGCATCTGACGTTGGCGCGAGTCAGCGCCTCGTTGCCGGAGTAGATCGTCAGGGCCTTCCAATCGGCGGTGGTTCCGGTATAGGTCACGTTTTTCAAAGCGGTACAGCCGGAAAAGGCGTCCTGCTTAACATCTACCACGGAGCGGGGGATGGTGAGGGACGTCAGGCTCTTGCAGTCCTTGAACATTTGCCAGGAAATGCTGAGGAGGGTGGCGGGCAGACGGACGCTGGTCAGGCTGGTACAGTACATGAAGGTGCAGCCGCCGGTCTCCCGCAGGCTGTCCGGCAGGGTGACGGACTTCAGGGACGTGCAGCCCCGGAAGAAATCACCGCTAATAAATGTCACGCCGTCGGGGATGGTGACGGAGGTCAGGCTGGTGCAGTCCATGAACACGCTGCTGCCCATTTCCTCCAGCCCCGCGGGCAGGGAGACAGAGGTCAGCTCAGCGCAGTCTCTAAACGCCCAAGTTCCAACGTAGGTGATGCCCTTGTTCACCACGGCCTTCTTGATCTGGAGACGCAGCTCGGCGTCATACCAGGGAGCGGTGCAGTTATAATCGTTGAAGAAGTCATAGGTCGCACCGGTGCCGCTGATGGTCAGGGTGCCGGCGGCGTCCAGCGTCCACTTGGCGCTGTCGCCGCACTTGCCGCTGGCCACCGTAGCGGCGGCAGGCTTTCGGTAGGTCACGGACACGATGCTGCTCCATGCGCCCGCCGTGCCATCGGATTTCAGGGCGCGCACCTTGTAATAGTAGGTATTGCCGTTTTCGATGTAGCTGATGTTGGTGTAGCTGGTACCGGTGACGGTGGAATACTTGATGTAGTCGCCGTTCATGCTGCGGGCGCGGTAGACCTCGTACTTGGCCGCGCCGGCGACGGCATTCCATTTCAGGGTCGGACGGCCCTGCGCATCGTTGCCGCCGGTGACGGTGGGGGCTGTCAGCTTCAGGCGGCAGGTGACGGATACCGCCGCGCTGTACGGGCCGGCGTTACCATTGGCGTCCAGCGCGCGGACCTTGTAATAGTACGTGGTGCCGCTGGTGAGGTAGGAGCTGTTGGTATAGGCGGTCGAAGTCTGGGTGCTGTACTTGCTGTAGCTGCCGTCACGGCTGTAAGAGCGGTACACCTCGTACTTGGCCGCGCCGGAGACGGCTTTCCATTTCAGCGTGGGACGGCCCTGACTGTCGTTGCCGCCGGTGACGGTGGGGGCAGACAGAGTCTGCTTATAGGTCACGGACACAATGCTGCTCCACGCACCTGCCGTGCCGTTGGCATCCAGAGCGCGCACCTTGTAGTAGTAGGTATTGCCGTTTTCGATGTAGCTGATGTTGGTGTAGGACGTGCCGGTGACGGTGCTGTACTTGATGTAGTCGCCACTGCGGCTGCGGGCGCGGTACACCTCGTACTTGGCCGCGCCGGAGACGACGTTCCATTTCAGGGTCGGACGGCCCTGCGCGTCATTGCCGCCGGTGACGGTGGGCGCGGACAGTGTGCCTGTCGAGGCGGCGCGGTAGGTCACGGACACGATGCTGCTCCATGCGCCCGCCGTGCCGTTGGCATCCAGAGCGCGCACCTTGTAGTAATAGGTGTTCCCGTTTTCGATGTAGCTGATGTTAGTGTAGCTGGTGCCGGTGACGGTGGAATACTTGATGTAATCGCCGTCCTTGCTGCGGGCGCGGTACACCTCGTATTTGGCCGCGCCGGAAACGGCGTTCCATTTCAGGGTAGGACGGCCCTGACTGTCGTTGCCGCCGGTGACGGTGGGAGCGGACAGTGTGCCTGTCGAGGCGGCGCGGTAGGTCACGGACACGATGCTGCTCCACGCGCCTGCCGTGCCATCGGATTTCAGAGCGCGCACCTTGTAGTAGTAGGTATTGCCGTTTTCGATGTAGCTGATGTTGGTGTAGCTGGTGCCGGTGACGGTAGAATACTTGATGTAATCGCCGTCCTTGCTGCGGGCGCGGTACACCTCGTACTTGGCCGCACCGGACACGGCGTTCCATTTCAGGGTCGGACGGCCCTGCGCATCGTTGCCGCCGGTGACGGCGGGGGCGGACAGAGTGCCTGTCGAAGCGGCGCGGTAGGTCACGGACACGATGCTGCTCCACGCGCCCGCCGTGCCGTTGGCATCCAGAGCGCGGACCTTGTAGTAATAGGTGTTCCCGTTTTCGATGTAGCTGATGTTGGTGTAGCTGGTGCTGGTGACGGTGCTGTACTTGATGTAGTCGCCGTCCATGCTGCGGGCACGGTACACCTCGTATTTGGCCGCACCGGTGACGGCGTTCCATTTCAGGGTCGGGCGGCCCTGCGCATCGTTGCCGCCGGTGACGGTGGGGGCGGACAGGCCGGTGCAGTGGACATCCGCGTTATACAGAGCGCTGTTCCCCTCGCCGGCGATCTGGATGGAGGTCCACTGGGTCACGGAGCCGTTGAAGTAGACATCCTTCAGCGCAGTGTCATAGCGGAAGGCGCAGATGCCGATGGATTTCACCGTGTTGGGCAGGGTGATGGTTTTCAGGCTGGGGCAGTCATTGAAGGCGTAATTGCTCAGATAGGTGACGCCGCCGGACACCGTGGCGGTGGTCAGCTTGGCCATCTGGCTGCAGACGGCATCGCCCATAGTCCGCAGGCCGCTGGGCAGCGTGATCGCGGCGATGCTGTCACAGTGGGTGAAGGCGTTGGACTCGATGGTGGTAACGCTGCTGGGGATGGTGATGGCGCTCAGTCTGATGCAGCCCAGAAACAGGCAGGAGCCGATGCGCTTCAGGCCGCTGGGCAGCGAGACGGAGGTCAGCTGGGTGCAGTTGGAGAACATGGAATAGCCCAGCTCCGTAATGCCGCTGTTCACCACGACCTTGTTGACGCGCTGGATGCGGGCCTTGGTACACCATGGCGCGGCACTGTTGCCGTCGTCATCCATGTCGTAGTTATACGTGGCGCCGGTGCCGCTGATGGTCAGGGTGCCGGTGCTGTCCAGCGTCCAGGTGGCGCTGTCGCCGCACTTGCCGCTGGCCAGCGCGGCGGCGTAGGCGGTGTCCACCATGCCCAGCGGAAGGGCGCTGAGCAGCATGAGAACCGCCAACAGGATGGATAGGATACGTTTTTTCACAGAAACTCCCCTTTTCTTTATGATCTCCGCCGGTATGTGCCGGCAGGTCATTACAACGATAGAATACACCTGTTTTTGTGTGATTTCAATAAGCTGGCTGCATAGTATCGAGGGTTTTTTTTTGCAAAAACGGAAAAATCGCATAAATAAAGAGAACGGCGGAAACCGTTCTCTTTTTTGCGTATGTGGGCGGTCACAGGATGGGGCCGCGGCGGTCGGGGTCCTGGGGCGCGAAGTCCGACAGGCCCTTGCGGCACACCACGCAGCCCGCCACGCCCACCGCCGCCATGGCGGCCAGCGCGGCTCCGACGCCGCCGGTGCCGCTGAACAGTCCCAGCGGATCGTTCATGGCGTTGAAGGCGGCATGGGCGGCGAAGCCGGGCAGGATGCTGCCGGTGCAGCGGCGGAGGAAGCCGAAGGCCAGACCCATCAGGAAGGCGTAGACCATCTGGATGGGCGTCCCATGGACCAGGCCGAAGATGGCGGCCTGTAATACCAGAGCCAGCCAGGGCGGCATGGCACGCTCCAGACGGGTCTGGATGACGCCGCGGAACGTCAGTTCCTCCGCCAGCGGGCCCAGCACCGCCATGGTCAGGAACGTGTTCAGGCCGGTGGAGGTCAGGACGGACATATCCGCGTTGTACGCAGCCATCCACGCCTCCGGCAGGAGGGACAGCGCCAGATCCGTCAGGACGTACAGCACGATGCCGGCAAAGGAACAGAAGCCGGCAGTCCAACCGGAGCAGCGGCGCAGGCACACGGCCTCTGACAGCGGCGTCTGGCGTATTTTGAACCACAGCAGCAGTCCCGCCGCGATGAAGAAATCGGCCAGCAGCGTGGCGGTGTCCGCGCCGTCCAGGATGCTCTGGGGATCGAAGCCGCCGGGACGCAGCGCGGAGCCGGCGATGGCGATGGCGGCGTAGATCGCGCCGGTCAACAGCTGCACTCCCAAAAAGAACAGCACGTACAACGCAGATTTCCCCAGCGCGGTCAGCACGCCTCTGGCGGTATAGGGGTGTCGGTGTTCCATACAGTCTCCTTTCTCACAGATCAGGTCCGGGTACGGTCAGGGTCAGTATAGCAGGGCGCGGCGGTTGGTGTCCAGCAACTCTGCGTTGCGTTGGTGGTTTTTTGGCCAAAGCGGCGCAACTTCAGGTTGTCAGGGATAGAAAACAGGGGAGCGGCCCGTGTGCCGCTCCCCTGTTTTTACAGCTTGATGTCGCAGGACATACTCATGACAGCACGTCCGCCCACGCGGACGGTGACGGTATCGCCGTCTGCATACAGGCGGCTGCGGATCTCCGAGGGACGGTACATATGCTCGCCCTGCAAAAATACGTTCTCCTGCTCCGGCTGCACCATACCGTGGCGGTAGAGGTAGTAGGTCAATGCGCCGTTGCTGGTGCCGGTGGCGCACTCCTCGGGAATGTCATACAGCGGCGCGTAGTTGCTGCAATAGGCGGTGCAGCCGTCGCCGAGGCAGAACATGTGGACGCCGGTGACATCATAGCGTCTGGAGAGCGCCGTCACCGCCGGTTCATTCTGGACGGCGCGCAGCAGCGTATCGCGGTCGCGGACGGGCATCATGATGTCGGCCAAGCCAGTGGACACGATGGCGGGCAGCAGGCTGTCGGGGCGATCCGCCGGAGTCAGGCCGTAGGCTTCGTACAGCTCCGGCAGCTCCGGCTCCGTCAGTTCCCGTATCCAGTGGGGCGGCGCCATATCCATCCACACCGTATCGCCCCGAACGCCGATGGTCAGATCCGCGGCCTTGGTGTGGGCGGTGATATCGCCGTCACCGATGCGCCCCAGCGCCCGCAGCAGCGCGAAGGAGGCGATGGTGGCGTGGCCGCAGAGCTCCACCTCCCCCGCCGGTGTGAAGTAGCGCAGGATCACGCTGCCATCGGGGCTTCGGGTGACGAAAGCGGTCTCGGAGTGCTTGAACTCGGCGGCGATCTGCTGCATCTCCGCGTCGGTCAGCGGGCGGTCCGGCAGCACCACGCCGGCCTGATTGCCGCCGAACAGGCGGGCGGAAAAAGCGTCCATGACATAGGCTTCCATAAAAAATACCCCCACAGATTTTTTAATCAAGATAATTATAAACTGTCTTGCCATTCATGACAAGAGTATTTGACAGAACGACTTTTTTTCGTTAGAATAGAATTATATATCCGAAACGGAAATCAAAAAAGAAAGGAACCTCATCCAAAATGCTCAATGAGCGCAGTCTGTTATCGCAATTCCTGCATTTCGCAGCCGCTACGGTGGCATCCCTCATGGTTTTCAGCCTGTATTCCATCGTAGACGGGCTGATGGTGGCCAAGGGCGTAGGCGAATACGCCATGGCGGCGGTAAATCTGGCGGTGCCGTTCACCAACGTGCTGTTCTCCATCGGCGTCATCTTCGCCGTCGGCACCAGCACCATCATCGCTATCTATCTGGGACAAAACCAGGGCGAGAAGGCCAATGGCCTGTTCTCCCAGAACATCGTGCTGCTGACCTGTATCGGCCTGACCATCACTGTCCTCGTCTTCGTATTTCTGGAGCCGTTCGCCGTACTGCTGGGCGCAAAGGGCGTAACGTATCAATATACTATCGATTATCTCAAGGGCCTTGCGCCCTTCGCCGTGTGCTTCATCGTCTCCTATAACATGGAGGTGCTGATCAAGACCGACGGCTTTCCCCGTCTGGCCATTCTGACGGTCATCACCGGCTGTCTGGCCAACTGTGTGCTGGACTACGTGGCCATCTTCGTTCTGGACTGGGGCGTTTGGGGCGCGGCCTTCGCCACGGGCCTTTCCCAGCTTCTGACGTGTATCATCTATCTGCGCCACTTTCTGGGCGAACACAACACGTTCCACTTCGTAAAGTTCAGGATGGACTGGAGCATCTACAAGCGTCTGATCCCGCTGGGCTTTGCCGACGGCGTGACGGAGCTGTGCAACGGCGTGATGATCTTCCTGTTCAACCGGGTCATCCTCCGGTGCCTCGGCGACGACGGACTGGTGTGCTACACCATCATCGCCTATGTGAACACCCTCATCATCAACACCATGCTGGGTATCTCCCAGGGCAGCCAGCCGCTGGTCAGCTACCACTACGGCAAGGAGGACGCGGCAGGCTGCAGGAAGCTGCTGCGGTACGGTTTTACGGCGGTGGGCATCATGACGGCGGTGATCTTCGCCGGTGTGATGATCTTTGCCCCCCAGATCGCCGGGATCTTCCTCGGCGCGGAAAAGCCGGAGCTGCTGGGCAGCGCAACCGGTGCGCTGCGGCGGTACGGTCTGTGCTACATACTGCTGGGAAGCAACATCCTCATGGGCGGCTTCCTGACGGCGGTGGAGCGGCCGAAGGCTGCCATCTCCATCTCCGTGGGCCGCGGACTTGCGTTTCAGGCCGGTGCGCTGCTGCTATTGGCGGCAGCCGTGGGCGGCACGGGCATCTGGTTCGCGCCGGTGATCTCCGAGGCGCTGTGTGCGGTGATGGCGGTATGGTTCCTCCGCCGGTTCCTGCGGAAAACCGCGGCATAACGAGCATGCAAAAAGTATCCCACGGCACAGCCGTGGGATACTTTTTGCGCTCTATGGGATGTGTGCCTTACGCCTGCGCGGCCTTTTCCGCCATCATGCCCCGTATCACCTCGTCGATACGGCGGGCAATGCGGCAGAAATCCTCCGCCGTGTAGCCCCTGGTGGTCATGGCGGCGGTGCCGATACGGACGCCGCTGGTCTGGAACGGGGAGCGCCGGTCTCCGGGGACGCAGTTCTTGTTAAGAGTGATGCCGCAGCGGTCCAGCTCCTCCTGCACCTCCTTGCCGGTGAGACCGGTGTCCGTCAGGTCCAGCAGGAACAGGTGGTTATCGGTGCCGCCGGTGACCACGCGGTAGCCCATGGCCATGAACTCCGCCGCCATGGCCCTGCAGTTGGCCACCACGCTGCGGGCGTAGGCGCGGAAGGCCGGCGTCAGGGCCTCCTCCGCCGCTACGGCCTTGCCGGCGATGACGTGCTGCAGCGGGCCGCCCTGCGTGCCGGGGAATACGGCGCTGTCCACCTTCTTGGCCAGCTCCGGACGGCAGAAGATCAGGCCGCCGCGTGGCCCCCGCAGGGTCTTGTGGGTGGTGGTGGTGATGACATCCGCCAGACCGAAGGGACTGGGGTGTTCCCCTGCCGCCACAAGCCCCGCAATGTGGGCCATGTCCACCATAAAGCAGGCGCCTACCTCCTGCGCCGCAGCGGCGAAACGGGCAAAGTCGATGGTACGGCTGTACGCCGACGCGCCGGCGATGATGAGCTTGGGCCGCAGCGCAAGCGCCATGCGCTCCATACCGTCGTAGTCGATGAAGCCGTCATCGTCCACATCGTAGAAGTGCAGGTCGTAGAGTTTGCCGGAGAAGTTCACCGGCGAGCCGTGGGTCAGATGACCGCCGTTGGAGAGGCTCATGGACAGCACGGTGTCGCCGGGCTGCAGCAGAGCCATGTAGGCCGCCAGATTGGCCGACGAGCCGCTGTGGGGCTGGACGTTGACGTGGTAGTCGGTGGAAAAGACCTCCTTCCACTTGGAGACGCAGTACTCCTCCAGCTCATCCACGATATGGCAGCCGCCGTAGTACCTGCCCTGATTGCCCATGGCCCGGTGGGCCGGATACCCCTCTGAATATTTATTCGTCAGGCAGCTGCCCACCGCGCGGAGCACATCGCTGCTGACGAAATTTTCGCTGGCGATGAGCTCCACCGTGGTAGCCTGGCGCAGTTCCTCCTGACCGATCAGGTCAAATACGCGGGACGCCATAGACCTCTCCCCTTCCCTATTGTGGTAATGTGATTCCTATTATACACTATCTTGTGGTTTTGGCAAGAAAAATCTTCTCTCCATGGCAGATGGCACGAAAACGCCTATATCCTTTGTGGGTTTTTTTAGAAAAAATGCAGAAAGAGAAAAAAGGGGTTGACATTTGCCGCCAAAAGCGGTATGCTACGCCCAGCTTCGGCAAAGTACAGTGAGGAGGAAAGCAACATGAAGCGTCGCGGCACCGCTATGATGATGTGCGAGATGTGCATGGGTATGATGTCCATGTGCATGTTTCTGCGCGCCCAAAATGATCGGTTGCTTTCCAAAAACTGTTTGTCGGCTTGAAAAAGCCGGTGTGTGAACAAGCGGCGGAAGGTCGATCGACCTGCCGCTGTTTTTTTGTTTGTTCCGGTGGGCAGCTGGGCACGTGCACAGTCCTGCGGCTCGCCGTCAGCAAGATCATACAATTCCTTCAAAACACATTTGAAAAGGAGACATAAACCCATGAAACACAACACTTTCACCCGTTTGGCCGCTCTGGCCCTGTCCCTGGTGCTGGCCCTGAGCCTGGCGGCCTGCGGCAGCAAGGACAACACCAATGACACTACTGGCGACAATGATGCCACCGCTGCCACCACCGTGAAAATCGGTGTACCCAACGACACCACCAACGAGGCCCGCGCTCTGCTGCTGCTGCAGGAGAACGGCATCATCAAGCTGGCTGACGGCGTGGGCATCACCGCCACCAAGAACGACATCGTGGAGAATCCGTACAATGTGGAGATCGTGGAGGCTGAGGCTGCCCAGCTGCCCAACCTGCTGCCCGACGTGGATTACGCCGTCATCAACAGCAACTACGCCATCAACGCCGGCCTGAACCCCGTCAATGACTCCCTGCTCATCGAGGGCAGCGCCTCCGCCTATGCTAACATTCTGGCGGTGAAGGAGGGCAACGAGAACGAGCCCAAGATCCTGGCCCTGAAGGCCGCTCTGGAAAGCAAGCAGGTGGCCGACTACATCAGCGAGACCTACAACGGCTCCGTGGTGTCTGTGGTGGAGAACCCCACCGACGGCTATGATGCCTCCGTGGATTACGACGCTCTGAAGGGCCAGACCATCACCATCGCCGCCTCCCCCACACCTCACGCCGAGATCCTGGAGGTGGCCAAGGAGATCCTGGCTGCCAAGGAGATCACGCTGGATATCCAGTCCTTCAACGATTATGTGGTGCCCAACACCGTCGTGGATGACGGCACCGTGGACGCCAACTACTTCCAGCACCTGCCCTATCTGGAGGACTTCAACACCCAGAACGGCACCCACATCGCTTCCATCGCTGCCATCCACGTGGAGCCCATGGGCCTGTACGGCGGTAAGCAGACTACGCTGGACGCTCTGACCACCAAGTAACGAAGAAAGGAGGGAGACGTCCATGATCGAACTCAAGCATGTCAGCAAAACATTTGATACCGGTACAGCCGGTGGGGTAGACGCTCTCAAGGACGTCTCCCTCACCATCGAGGACGGCGACATTTACGGCATCATCGGTATGTCCGGCGCCGGAAAAAGTACGCTGGTGCGGTGCATCAACCTGCTGGAGAAGCCTACCAGCGGTGAGATCATCGTCAACGGCCAGCGGCTGGACACCATGACCCCCGCCCAGCTGCGGGCGGCGCGGCGGGAGATCACCATGATCTTCCAGCGGTTCAACCTGCTGATGCAGCGCACCTGCCTGCGGAACGTGTGCTTTCCCATGGAGCTGGCGGGCGCGAAGAAGGCTGAGGCCGAGCAGCGCGCCCGTGAGCTGCTGGAGCTGGTGGGTCTGCCCGACAAGGCGGACTCCTACCCCGCCCAGCTGTCCGGCGGACAGCAGCAGCGCGTGGCCATCGCCCGTGCGCTGGCCACCCATCCCAAGGTGCTGCTGTGCGACGAGGCCACCAGCGCCCTGGACCCCAACACCACGCGGCAGATCCTGGAGCTGATCCGCGACATCAACCAGAAGCTGAACATCACGGTGGTGGTCATCACCCACCAGATGAGCGTGGTGAAGGAGATCTGCAGCCACGTGGCCATTCTGGACGAGGGCCGCGTGGCCGAGTCCGGATTGGTAGGCACGGTGTTCGCCGCCCCCAAGTCCGCGGCGGGCCGTCGGCTGGTGTTCCCCGGCGGCGCGGACGCCCAGGTGTACGATCCGTCGGAGGAGAAGCTGGTGCGGCTGGTGTTCAAGGACAGCAAGACCACCAGCATCCCCTTGATCGCGCGGCTGGCGGCGGAGGAGAACATCTTCTGCAACGTCATCTCCGCCAGCACCCAAAAGCTGTCCGAGGAGGTCTACGGCAGCATGATGCTGGGCATCCCCAGCAGCCAGTTCGACAAGGCTGTGTCCTTTATTCACAACGTAGCCAACGTGGAAGTTGAGGAGGTGGAGTGAGTATGTACAGCGATCTGTTTTCCCAGAAGTCCGTGCAGGACCTGCTGACCGTGCTGCCCTCTCTGCCCCTCGCCGTGTGGGAGACGTTCTATGTCACCGTGGTGAGCACGGCGCTGTCGCTGGTCATCGGCCTGCCCTTGGGCGTGCTGCTGGTGGTGGGCGAAAAAAACGGCGTGCTGCCCCTCCCCCGCTGGCTGATGCAGGTGCTGAACGTCATCATCAACCTGCTGCGCTCCATCCCGTTCCTGATCCTGATGATCATGGTATTCCCTCTGTCCCGTCTGCTCATCGGCACCGCCGTGGGCACCACGGCCACTATCGTTCCGCTGGTGGCGGCGGCGTTCCCCTTTGTGGCGCGTCTGGTGGAGAGCAGTCTCCGCGAGGTGGACGGCAACATCATCGAGGCCGCCCAGAGCATGGGCGCTACGCCGATGCAGATCATCTGCAAGGTAATGATCCCCGAGAGCGTACCCTCTCTGATCCAGAACGTGACCATCGCGCTGACTACCATTCTGGGCTACTCCGCTATGAGCGGTATCATTGGCGGCGGCGGTCTGGGCAAGATCGCCATCGACTATGGCTACTATCGGTACAAGTACCTGGTAATGCTGGTGGCCGTGGTGATCCTGGTGATCCTGGTGCAGCTGTTCCAGAGCATCGGCACGTGGCTCAGCAAGAAGTGCGACAAGCGCCTGAAAAAGTGAAAGCAAAAAGGAAGGACCCTTGCGGGTCCTTCCTTTTTGCTCTCTTTCGGGGTAGGTCTGTCCCGGTCAAAAAAAGAGACGCCCGCGGGCGTCTCTTTTTTGCTTTGCAGGCAGATCAGTCGATCATGCTCTTGAGGTCAGCGGAAACGGTGATGGGGGCTGCGGTAGCGGCCTTCACCTGCTCCACGGTGAACTCGGGGTTGATCTCGGTCATCAGCAGGCCCTCGGGGGTGACTTCCAGCACGCACATCTCGGTGATGATCTTGTTCACGCAGTGGGAAGCGGTCAGGGGCAGACGGCACTTCTCGAAGATCTTGGGGTTGCCCTTAGCGGTGTGCTCCATGCAGACGATGCAGTGCTTGGCGCCCACGCACAGGTCCATCGCGCCGCCCATGCCGGGCATCTTCTTGCCGGGGATGATCCAGTTGGCCAGGTTGCCCTCGGCGTCCACTTCCAGAGCGCCCAGGAAGCAGGCGTCCACGTGGCCGCCGCGGATCAGGCCGAAGTTGGTGGCAGAATCAATGAAGCCGCCGCCGTAAGCTACGGAGGAGGGGGTGCCGCCGGCATCCACCACGTGATAGGGATCGTAATTGGCGTCGCCCTCCTTGGGGGCCACACCGGCGGAGACGATACCCAGCTCAGCGTGGATGATCACCTCAACGCCCTCGGGCAGATAGTTAGGGATCAGGGTGGGCAGGCCAATGCCCAGGTTCACGACGTCGCCGTCCTTCAGCTCTTTGGCGCAGCGCTTGGCGATAAAGCCTTTGATCTCGGACTTTTCCATTACTTTCTGTCTCCTTCCACGATGTAGTCAACGCACATACCGTAGGTATGGATGTTCTCGGGCTCAAAGTCACCCACGGGAACGATGTACTCGCACTCGGCGATAACGGTGTCAGCGGCGGTGGCCATGACAACGTTGAAGTTGCGCATGGTACCCTTGTACCAGCAGTTGCCGAACTCATCGCACTTGTAGGCGCCCAGCAGGGCGAAATCAGCGTGGATGGGCTGCATCAGCAGGTAGTCCTTGCCGTCGATGGTCTGACGGCCCAGGCAGAAGGGGCTGTCCTCCACCAGGGTGTCGATGCCCACGGGGGTCAGGACACCGCCCAGACCAGCGCCGCCGGCGCGGATGCACTCAGCCAGCGTGCCCTGAGGCAGCAGGTTGACCTCCAGCGTGCCCTCGGTGTTCTGCTGGCCCACCTCGGGGGTCATTCCCACGTGGGTGGCAATGACGCGCTTGACCTGATGATTGTGGATCAGCTCCGCAATACCGAAAAACTCCTCGCCCTTGGGACCGGTGGCGCGGCCCATGTCGTTAGCGATCAGGGTCAGGTCCTTGGTACCGCGGGCTACCAGCTCCTTAACGATGGCACGGGCCTGGCCGCAGGCCAGAAATCCGCCGCACATAATGGTGGCGCCATCAGGGATCATTGCCGCTGCCTCTTTGGCAGTCAGTACAGGTTTCTTTGCCATTTCTGTTCCTCCTTGTTTTATCCCGCCCGCGGTCAGGACAGTTCCCGCCGCAGACGGTATTCGGTCACGAAGACTCCCGCTTCGCAACGTTTCTAACAATAGCATCATACCATCCTTTGCGTGAAAACGCAAGGGATGGACATGGGATTGCTGCGCAAATTGACCATGCCGGTCCATGGCGGGACCGGACGCATTCTGCCAATCGATAGCAAAATGGGTCAGCGCGAAAAGCGGAGAGTCGTACAGGCGGCTCTCCGCTTTGCTGAGGATCTTATTTCATGCCGCGCTTGACCATCTCGGTCACGGCGAAGGAAGCCACGTCATCGGCGTACTTGCCGGCGCCGAAGCCGGCATCGTAGCCCAGCTCCTTGGCCAGCTCGTGGGTGATACGGGGACCGCCGCAGCAGACAACGAACTTGTCGCGCAGGCCCTCGGCCTCCAGCAGCTCGATGAGGTTGGTCAGGTTCTGGATGTGAACGTCCTTCTGAGTAACGGTCTGGGAGACCAGCAGCACATCGGCGTGCAGCTCCAGCGCCTTCTTGATGAATTCCTCGTTGGGGACCTGAGAGCCCAGGTTGTATGCCTCGATCATCTCGTAGCGCTCCAGACCGTAGTGGCCGGCGAAGCCCTTGCGGTTCATGATGGCGTCGATACCAACAGTGTGAGCGTCGGTGCCGGTGGAGGCGCCGACCATCACGACCTTGCGGCCGATGTGCTCACGGATGTAGTCGTTGGTGTCCTCCATGCTCATGACATCGGATTCCACGGTGATAACGTGGATATCCTCGTAGTTGACGGAGTGGACGCAGCTGCCGTAGACCACGTAGAAGGTGAACTCTTTATCCAGCGGGGTGTGGTACGCCACGTTGGGTTCCTCGAGGCCCATCTTCTTGGCGATCTGGCGGGCAGCCTCCTCGCCGCGCTCATCGTCCTTGATGGGCAGGGTGAAGCTGGTCTGCACCTTACCGTCGTTCATGGTGTCGCCGTAGGGCTTCAGGCGGGTCAGGTCCAGCGTGGTATCGAAATCGATCTTATGGGTATTATACAGTCCGCTGCTCATGCTCCCACCTTGCCTTTCATGACCTCAATGAACGGATTGAAGTATTTGTCGTCCTTGACCACAACGCCGTTCAGACCCTTGCCGCCGTCCTTGGGACGCTTGACATCGGCGAAGATGCCCTTCTCGATGGTGGTGAACAGGCCCAGCTTCTCGATCTCCTTCAGCAGATCGGTGGCCTTGGTCAGCACTTCGTTGGCACGGTTGCGGATAATGCCGTTCTCCTTGTAGGTCAGCTCGCTGCCCAGATCCTTCATGGTACGGAAGATGTACTGGGCGTTCTCGATAGACAGAGCACGGTCGGACATGAACGGGGTGTGGATGGCCTCGGTCATCATGCCCAGCAGGCACAGCCGCTGGTTGGTCAGGATGGTCACCATATTGAACAGGGCATCCTGGATGTGGCCGCGGAAGATGTTGCCGGTCATGAACTTCGTGGGAGGCATGTACTTCAGAGGCGCGTTGGGGAAGATCTCGCGGGCCATCTGCGCCTGCGCCAGCTCATACAGGAAGGTGTTCTCCACAGCGGGATCCATCTCGAAGGCGTGGCCCAGGCCCATCTGCTCCTCGCGCATGCCGGCGGTCCTGGCGAATGCCTCGTTCAGGAACTGGGAGGCCAGCACGGTGTGAGCGGCGGTAATGGCGTCGTCAGTGGTCAGGTAGTTATCCTCACCGGTGTTGATGATGACGCCGGCGTAGCCATTGATGACGCGGGAGAAGTACTGATCCACGATGGTGCGCTGCATGTTGATGTCGCGGAACAGGATGCCGTACAGAGCGTCGTTCAGCATGACGTCCAGACGCTCCAGAGCGCCCATGGCGGCGATCTCCGGCATGCACAGGCCGGAGCAGTAGTTGCACAGCCGGATGTAACGGTGCTGCTCCTCGCCCACCTCGTCCAGCGCGGCGCGCATGAGGCGGAAGTTCTCCTGGGTGGCGTAGGTGCCGCCGAAGCCCTCGGTGGTAGCGCCGTAAGGCACGTAGTCCAGCAGGGACTGGCCGGTGGTACGGATAACGGCGATGATGTCGGCGCCCTGCTTGGCACCGGCCTTGGCCTGAATGATATCCTCGTAGATATTGCCGGTAGCCACGATGATATACAGGTACGGGCCTTCCTTATCGCCCCATTCCTTCAGGTAGGCGTTGCGCTTGCCAACGTTCTTGTTGATGCGCTCCACGGTGGCGTTCACCACGGGGGTGATGGCTGCGCGAATCTCCTCGTCGGAGTGAGCGGGAACCTTGCTCAGATCCAACTCGCCGCTGCTGACAGCGTCCGCCACGCCCTGGGGATCCTTACCGGTCTCCACCATGGCGTTGCCGATGGCCCACGCGGTGCCAACGGGCAGCAGGGAGTTGGCCATCAGGTGATCCACGACCACGTTGGGCAGGGGGACATCCATGTCATTGACCCCATCAATACCCAGCAGACGGCAAACAGCGCGCTCCACCGTGACGGTGGTGTGCTGGTCAATAAAGTGCTGCACATCGTCCGCCACCTTGGCAGCGGAGGCACGCGCCTGATCGACCAGCTCAAAATTCAAGCCGAGTTTGCTTTCCATAGTTAAACCTCTCTCTTACTTCTTGACGTGACGCTCGTTACGCAGCAGCTTGGTGGGCTCCAGATAGCGCTGCTTCGTGCCCTCGGCGACCCATGCCACGCCGGTCTTCTCCACCTTCTTCTTGCCGGTGCAGACATCGCAGTGGCAATCCTGCACGTAGTGTTCGGGCTGGGTATAGGAGGTGATGACGCCCTCGAAGTTGCGCAGGATGACCTTGCGGGGAGTCTCGGAGATCAGGTAGTTGGGCATGACAGGGGTCTTGCCGCCGCCGCCGGGGGCGTCCACCACGAAGGTGGGGATGCAGTAGCCGGAGGTATGGCCGCGCAGAGCTTCCATGATCTCGATGCCCTTGGACACGGGAGTGCGGAAGTGGCTCAGGCCCAGGGAGGGATCGCAGGCGTAGATGTAGTAGGGGCGGACACGCATCTTGACCAGACCGTGAACCAGCTCCATCATCACGTGAGAGCAATCGTTCACGCCGGCCAGCAGCACGGACTGGTT
>NZ_DBLZXX010000037.1:0-3721 GCF_057856985.1 Vescimonas sp. | reverse complement strand
CGTTGATCGCCTTTTCCATCTGCTCCAGAGCCTTTGTCAGGGTACACCGGGGACAGGCCACATTCATGCGCAGAAAAGCCTCTCCCTGCTTACCGAATTCATAGCCGGCGCAGAACGCCACCTTGGCCTCATTGATCATGAAATGCTCCAGCGCCATGCCCCGGTAGGGCAGCTGGGAGCAGTCCAGCCAGACCAGATACGTACCCTCGGAGGGGATCATACGGATCTGAGGAATGCGCTCCCGCAGGAACTGATCCAGATACGCCTTGTTGTCGGAGACGTAGGCGATGGCCTGATCCAGCCACTCCTCGCCGTCGTTGTAGGCGGCTATGAGGGCGGCCATGCCGAAGATGTTGTCCAGCCGCGTCTGGGCAATGGACATCTCCTCGTTGAACTTGCACCGCAGGTCGTCGTCCGCCAGCACCAGGGTGGCCATACCCAGTCCGCCCAGATTGAAGCCCTTGTTGGAGGAGTAGCAGACCATGGAATGGCGCAGCACCTCCTCGCCCAGCAGACCAAAGGTGGTGTGGGGATGCTCCGGCGGCACGAAGTCGCAGTGGATCTCGTCCACCAGCATGAAGATGTTGTGCCGCAGACAGATCTCCGCCACGCCCTCCAGCTCCTGACGGGTCCATACCCGGCCGGTGGGGTTGTGGGGGCTGGAGAGCACCAGTACCTTCACGCCGGAGGCAGCCTTGGCCTCCATATCGGCGAAGTCGAAGGTGTAGCGCCCGTCCTTCCAGACCAGCGGCGTCTCTACCAGCTTCCGGCCGCCCCGGGTGACCATGTCAAACAGCGGGTCGTAGTTGGGCATGGGGACCATGACCCTGTCGCCGGGCTTGGTGAGGATGCGCAGCATCACGTTCATGGCGTAGATCACGCCGGGAGGCGCAAAGGCCAGATGCTCATAGTTGACCTCAAAGCCATGGCGCTTTTTCAGCCAGCCCATCACCGCGTCATAATAGGGCTGCTGGCGCACACCGTAGCCGTAAACCGGATGGGCGGCGCGCTTCTGTACAGCCTCCACGATGCAGGGGGCGCAGGCGAAATCCATGTCCGCCACCCACATGGGGATCACATCGTCCCGGCCGAAATAGTCCATATCGCAGTCCCACTTAAAGGAGAAGGTATTTCTGCGATTGATGGGGGTATCAAAATCGTATCTCATGCAGCGCCACCAACCAGTGCAACGACGATCCACAGAATGATGGACACTGCCGCCGCCAGCAGCGCATAGGGAAGCTGGGTGCGGACGTGGTCAATGTGGTCGCAGGCGGCGCCCAGAGAGGAGAGCACCGAGGTGTCGGAAACGGGGGAGCAATGGTCGCCGAACAGACCGCCGCTGACAACGGCGCCCACAGCGGCGTAGACCAGCGTACCCAGCTGACCGCCGGTGAAGGAGTAGGCCATGGGAACAGCGATGGGAATGCAGATGGCGAAGGTGCCCCAGGAGGAGCCGGTGAAGAAGGAGATCACGGCGCCCGCGATGAAGGTCACAGACAGGAACAGGGCGGGGGTCATCCAGCTCTCGCAGACGCCCAGCAGGAAGTCGGCGGCGCCCATGGACTTGGTGATGGTGTTGATGCAGTAGGCCAGGGCCAGGATCAGCGTGGCGGACATGACGCTCTTCATGCCCTGCACGGCGGTACTCACCAGATCGGTCACGCTCTTAAACACCTTGCGGATGCTCAGCTCGATGGACATATAGATCACGGTGATGATGAAGCACTCCAGGATCTTCACGCCGCCCTTGGCGATGTACGTCCAGATGGCGGTGGCTACCAGGATCATGATGGGGACCAGGAAGTCCAGCATGACGTTGGGCTTTACATCACTGTCGTTGCCCTTCTGCAGCTCCTCCAGCTCGGTGCCCATCATGGGAACGGCGCCGTCACGCAGCAGCTTGCCGGTGGTGCGGGCGCGCTGCTCCGCCTTGCGCATGGGCCCGAAGTCGGGGAAGATCTCCAGTGCGGAGAGCAGTGTGATGAGCACCATCAGAATCGCGTAGAAGTTAAAGGGGATGGCGCTGATGTAGACGCTCACGCCCTGCTCGTTAGAGGTCACAGGGCCGCCCAGATCCGCCACCAGACCGGCCACGTAGGCACCCCATGCCATGAAGGGCATCAGGGTACACACGGAGGCGCAGGTGGAGTCGAGGATGAAGGCCAGCTTCTCTCTGGGCACACGCATCTCATCCGTCAAGGGACGCATGACCACGCCGCGCAGCAGGGGGCTCATGTAGTCGTCGATGGTGAACAGGCCGATGAACCAGGTGGCCAGCTTTACGCTGCGGGGGGATTTCACCTTACCGGCGATCATCTCCGCAAACGCCTTGACCACGCCCGCCTTCATGAAGAACGCGATCATAATGCCGATGAATACCTGAATGAGCAGGATCCAGATGAAGTCCTCGTTGCCCAGAGCCTCCTCCGCCAGAGCGGAGAAGCCGAAGGCGGGGTCATGCCCCAGCAGCAGAACGCCGGAGAGACAGCCCATGAACAGGGCAAAGACCGCGTCCTTCTTCCAAAATGCCAGCAGCAGGGTAAGCGCAAGGGGAATCAATGACAAAATACCGTAGTTTGCAGCTTCCATTACAAATACCTCCTTAAAAATATAACGCGCGGGTGGGGGATGACATTGAGCCTCCCTTCTGATAACTTTGTTACATTCCTGATTATAATTTATCACACCTCCCTTGTCAACCTTGCATAAGTGCCAAGAAGCTTGATAATTTTTTGTCTAAATCGCTGCTTCGAAGGCTATTTTCGCCTTGGCCTGCAAAAAAATGTTACACCCCCCCAACTTTCCGGCATATTAGGTGTTGATTTATCCATTCATTTTCGATATACTGACTTTCAGCAGCACTATGTGACAGTTTTTTATCAGGCAAGAATTATTGTTGAGAAAGTAGGGATACAGTGAGCAACTACGCCAGTCTTGAGCGATACATTCCTCTGGTGGAATTTATGGGGAAGATCTGCGGAAAGAATTATGAGATCATCCTCCATGACGTTTCCACGCCGGAGCGCTCGGTGATTGCCGCCTGCAACGAGCATCTCAGCGGCCGCCGCGTGGGCGACCCCATGACGGAGTTGGCCAAGGAACTGCTGCGAACCGGAGCCTATAAGGAGCACGACTATGTGGCCAACTACGAGGGCCGCACCCGGGGAGGCAAGCGTTTCGTTTCTTCCACCTATTTCATTAAGGAAAAGGGCCATCTGGTGGGGCTGATTTGCGTGAACCACGATGTGGAGGATATTCTGGTGCTCTCGGAGCATCTTTCCAACCTGCTCCATTCCTTTTCTCTTCCGCAAGAGGAGGAAAGCTCCGCCTATACCGAAAACCTGGATGATTCCATCCCGGAGCTGTCCAGCAATCTGATCCACTCCACCATCCTCGGCTATGGTATCCCCTCCGAGACCATGCATACCGCCGACAAGCTGGAGATACTCCGCTCTCTGGAAGCGCAGGGCGTATTCCAGACCAAGGGCTCCGTCGGACAGGTCGCCAGGGAACTGCACATCTCCGAACCCACGGTCTACCGCTACCTGCGGCGTATCCGCAGCGAAGCAACATGATCTTCCGCCGCGGCCCGCGGCCTTTTCTCCGGCGGAGCCGACGAGGTCGTCATAGAGGATATGCACGGAGACGGCTGCAACATTGACTGCGCCCTGCTCCCCAGAGATGCCCGTCTCCTTCGGGGGATCACCCACGATATTGT
>NZ_DBLZXX010000013.1:0-44027 GCF_057856985.1 Vescimonas sp. | reverse complement strand
ACTTCACGATAACATTCTCTGGCTCCCATCCGATCCGTTCCCATCCTTGCCCCTGCGGGGGTAGGGGGATTTGATTGGATAGGATTTGATATCTCCGTACTTGATAAATCAGTCTTTGGTTGATTAGTATTTAATTGTGCGGGGTTTTCCGTACACGGTTCCGCCGTATCCGGGATACCCATATCCGGGTTTTCCGTATATGGCTTTGCCGTACCCGGTAAAGGCGTACCTGGGCTTGACGACGGCTCGCACTGAGGCATTTCGTAAATGACATACTCGGTATCCGTGATCTTGCCTTTTTCATCCCGAAGCTGGGTGCGCCGGATATACCCGTGGTTTTCCAGCTCCTTCAATGCCGCACCGATGCTGTCCACACCTTCCCGGCAGATCGCCGCAAGACCTCTGGTGGTGTAATTCCACTCGTCAGGGAGCGACAACATCATGGACAGCAGCCCCTTGGATTTCAGGGTCAGCGTCCGATCTTTCAAGTGATGGTTCGACATGACCGTATAATCACGGGTCTTTTCAATACGAAAAACAGCCATCTTCGCACCTCCTTCCTGTGAAAATAAAAAGTGTTGATTTTGAGCGGTTTACCCGTCTGTATGCCTCCGTTACCTTCCGCATGGGAAAACATCCACGCCCTGTTCAGAACGCAAGCCACAGAGGAAGAAACAGAGGATATCCCATTGATTTTGATACATTTTGGGGGCGGCTACCTCTCACGGTCTTTATGGTCATAGTGGAGATCGCCGGAAAACACCTTCGCATGATTGCGGATTTTGATGTGCCCCTTTTCCTGATTCTCCAAAGCCTTGCTGTATCCGGCGTCAGTCAGGAACAGTCGCATTTTTTCACCCTTCCAGCCAACAGGCGAGTCATGGGTAAGAACATCAAAGACGATCATGTGTCTGGTCGCCGGGTCGAAGCGCTCCAAAGCCATAATGTCATGGCCGGATAACTTCTGCGCCCCGGATTGCTGCCTGGCCTCTGCCAGCATTTCCCCGATGGTGCGGGCTTTCTCCGGCAGACGATATTCGGCCTGCACCTTGCGGATCAAATCCATGCACTCCTGATCCGACAGGGAGCGGAGCTTGTCCAGAAGGCCTTTCGCCGTTTCTTTCGTTGCCGGGTTCGGCGCATAGCGCCATGTCATGTAAATCTCATTCAGGGCAGCGTTCTGATTGGTACTTTCAATCTGAAACACCATCCTCATTTCTGCTTCTGTCAGTTTCATTGCCAGCCTCCTTCAAAATGGGTATAAAAAAACGCCATAGGTTTTTTGAGCCTACGGCGTTTCTTGCGATATTCACAATTCCAAACTTTCCAGCCACTCGTCAAAAGATTTCTTGGAAACGCGGATCGCATTGCCTATGCGGACGATCCTGAACTCCTCCTGCTTGACAAGCTGATAGTCCCGCAGCTTTTCGGTGTCGCTGCCCAGCGTGACCATGGAGCGGCTGGTGTCGGTGCTGTACCGCAGCAGCGCCGTCAGACGGCGGATCATCTCGTCCGCCCGCTCCGGCTCGCCCAGCAGAATGGCGTAGCGGATATTCTCCAGCGTATTGTAGAGGAAGTGCGGATGGAAGCGGGATTCCAGCTGAGCGATCTCGGCGCTGTTGTTCAGCTTCGCCAGCTCCATGTTCCGCCGGTTCAGCTCGTTGATGGTGTCCAGCATGGAGTTGATATGCGCGGCGATCTCCTGAAACTCGTCGCCGGTATCCAGCCGGATCTTGTGATCCACATTGCCCTGCTGGATGATGCTCAGCTCGTCGTGGAGCGTCTCCACGGAGCGGGAATTGCGGCTGGCGATCTCCCGAGAGACGCGGAGCAGTGTGAAAAAGAGCACGCCGAACATCAGCACAGCGCACAGGCAGCCGATGATGTAATAGGTGCCCCAGTGCCCCCGCTGCAGCAGTGTGTATACCACAAGCCCGCCCACCGCGGGCTGCCCGGCGCTGACCATATACTGCTGGCCGTCTCTGGTGAAGCGAGTCTTTCCCGCACCGGTGAAGCGGTTGAGGTCATCCACCATTTCGGCATTGCTGGCCACCATGACGGTGCCGCCGGTATCCGTGACCACATAATCGTAGGGCAGGCGTCCCATGGAGCGGTTCCATTCACTGCCGTCCAGCAGCAGGAAGGCATAACCCAGGCCGTCCAGCTGCCGGGCAAACAGCAGCCGGGAACCGCCGGCCGTCATGTAGTAAATGGTGGTATAGACATCCGTGCGCTCCGTCAGCCGCGGGATGACGGACTGGCAGAAGTACAGCAGATGGCTGCTGGGCTCCGCCATGGTGGAAAAGGCCGCGGCGCCGTCTCCGTTCAGCAGAAGCAGGTCACTGACCCGGTGGGAGGAGTAACTGAAGCGGTGGAACTGATAGGACATGTTCAGCTCGGTGATCTCTCCCGTGAGGAAGGACTCCATGACCGCCATGTTGTCCCCGCTGCGCAGATAGTCGGCGCAGGACAGGTAGGTGTCCCGGAATGCCTCGGTGAGCTGGCGGTTGTACTCCCGGTTCTCATAGTAGGTGTAGCCCTCGGAATAGATGGCCAGCAGCACGCCAAACAGCAGCAGGAACGCCGTCAGGAGCACGGCGGTGCTGCGGGTGATCTGCGTCTTCAGCCGTTCCTGAAAGCGGGGCGCGGCGTCCGCCGCCCGTTTCATCCCGCTCATAGGGGCCGCAGCCCCCGCCGGGCCGCGCTCTCCAGCATCAGCGCGGGGTCGCAGCCCGCATCAAAGGGAAACGAGCTGTGAGTATGCATATCCGCCGTTGCAAGCATTTTGCAGCACCTCCGTTGAAGTAGTTGGCTGTATTATAGCACACCGCCGTCACATGGCAAGCAGCTTGTCCACCAGCTCCGCTATAGCGTCGTGCTCGCAGTCGTGTTGGAGCACGATGTCCGCCAGCGCCTTGATCTCCGTGAGGGCGTTGCCCACCGCGATCCCGATACCGGCGTGCTCGATCATGTCCCGGTCGTTCAGGTAGTTCCCGGCGGCCGCCACGTTCTCCGGCGGAATGCCCTCCATACGGCACAGCTCCAGCAGTGCGCTCCATTTGCCGACGCCCCGGGGCGTGATGTCGATGACACCCGGGTCACTGGACACATAGTCCAGCGCAAGACCGCCTCCGCGTATGGCGGCGACAGCCCGGCCCACGTTGCCGCTGGCCATCATGACCTGCACGCCCGCCAGCGGCAGCTCCTCCGCCGAGGTGTAGACCGCCGGGCGGCAGCGGATGCTGTCGGTGTATTCCCGGACGCCGGGGGTCATGCGGCTGACGCCCATGTAGCCGGCGGCGATGACGTAGAGCACACAGTCGTTGTGCCCCAGACACGCGCCGGCCAGCGCACGGACGCTTTCCGCGTCCGCCAGATGCAGCGACAGCACGGCGTCGTCCGCCGCACGGAGGATCTTGCCGCCGGTGTTGCAGATGACATAGTCTGCCTCCCGGTGGTCGCCGCACATGTTCCACATGTCAAATTCGTTGCGGCCCGAGGCGAAGCACACCACATGTCCCGCCTGCCGGAACCGGCGCAGCGCCTGCCGTGTCTTTTCCCCCAGTCGGTGATCGCGGCCCACGGATGTTCCGTCGATATCCATGGCCAGCAGCATGCGGCCCGTTATTCTCTTATCCATCGGTCACAGCGCCTCGCAGCCGGGCATCAATACGGGAACTGGCGGTAATAGCGCCGGATCTCCATGGGATGGCGGTTGATCTGCTCCATGTGGGCGTCAATGCGCTGGGTGACGGCGTGGGTCACCAGATGGGAAATGTCACCCCGGAACGCAGGGCTGATGCCGGTGAGGGGGTAGTCGGCAGCGTCGATAATGGTGTAATTGCCGCAGACTCGGGGCAGGAAGTTCTTCACACGCTCCGACAGCGGACGCTGGGCGTCCTCACCCATAAAGAGGGTCACGGGCGTGTCCTTGTCCACGATCTCCAGCGTACCGTGGAAGAACTCGGCGGCATGGATAGACTTGCTGCGCAGCCAGTGCTGCTCCTCCCAGTAGCACATGGCGTAGGAGTAGGTGGAGCCGTACTGGTTGCCCGCGCCCACGAAATAGTGCATGGCGTCATTGCAGTGCCGCTCCGCAAAGGTCCGGCCGAAGTCGTCCGCCGCCTTCTCCGTCTCCACCAGCGCCTGGGGCAGATAGCGATCATACTCGGCGTACTGCTGCTCGTACTGGGGGAAGTCTCCGGCCAGCTGCATCAGGCGGTCCGCCAGCATGAAGAACTTCAGCTGCTCGTTCTGGGGATAGCGGATGGCGTAGTCGCTGAGCTTCTCCAGCGGGGTATCGGCGGTGTCCACGAAGCCGATGACCACCGCGCCCTGCGCCTTGGCCTTCTCCACCGCCGCCACCACCTCCTGCGTGGTGCCGGTGACGGAGGACAGTACGATCACCGTGTCTTTGCCGATGCGGCGGTTGCCGGTGGTGTTGTACAGCGCGGCGTTCTGCGCGATGATCTCCATGCCGCTGTACTCCTGCACATGGTTCTGGGTCTGCAGCGCGGAGGCGTAGGTGCCGCCGATGCCCAGATAGCAGATGTTTTTATAGCCGCGGCCCGCCACATCCGCCGCGATGCCCTCGATCTCCTTACGGATGGCCAGCGCACCGGCCACGCTGTCCAGCTGCTTCTGCTCGTCAAATTTTATCATAGCTTCCTATCCTTTCTGTTTCAGAATGATCCGATCATTTTTTTGTAGCCCGACGGCTACCGTACATCGTTATCATAGCATAACGCATACGGCCACGCAGGAAAAAAAACTGCACATTTCAGGAAAAAAGCTGTCGGTTTTGCATATGCCGACAGTGGAAGTCTTGCGTGGATTTTGTGCTTTGTGCTATAATTCTGTCACTATCGGACAAGGAGGTCAGTACAGAATGGAGCTGGGACTTTTTACCTGCGGCTACCAGTATACGAATATAGAGTCGGCCTTTATTGACGCGGCGGCCTTCGGCTATGATTTTATCGAGCTGTGGGGCGGACGGCCCCACGCATGGGCGCCGGATATGGACGCCGGACGCGTCGCACAGCTGCGGGAGCTTTCCGCCCGGTACGCCGTGCCCATCCGCGTCTACACGCCGGAGCACAACGGCTATCCCTACAACTACATGCTGGGGGACGAGGGACAATGGGAGGACTGCATGCGCTATCTGGCCCGCAGCATGGAGGTATCCTCCCGGCTGGGTGCGTCCCGTACGCTGATCTCCGTGGGGCACGGCGGCCATACGGAGCCGGCGCAGCGCCGGGCGCGGCTGCTGCGCTCGCTGCGCCGGCTGGCATCGGAGGCGCGGCAGGCCGGGCAGGTCATCCTGCTGGAGCCGCTGTCGCAGTTCGAGTCCAACACCTGCACCACCGCGGCGGAGCTGGCAGAGGTACTGGCAGAGCTGAACGACCCCTGCGTGCTTCCCATGTGCGACGTGGTGGCCTCCTTCGTACAGGGGGAGACAGCGGAGACGCTGTACCGGCTCACCGGCGGGACCATGGCGCACCTGCACATTGCGGACAGCGACGGCCGCAGCGAAAACCATCTCCTGCCGGGAGACGGAGTACTCCCCCTGCGGGAGCAGCTGCAAGCGCTGCGGCGGGCCGGATATGACGGCGCGGCCACCATCGAGCTGGTGTCCATGTATACGGACGATCCCACTTATTACGCAAAATGCGCCATAGAAAGGGTGAGAGAGCTGCTATGAAACGGATCGGATGCGTGGGCGATAACTGTGTGGATCACTACCGTCAGACAGGCGAGGATCATTTCGGCGGCAACCCCGTCAACGTGGCCGTCTACACCCGCCGTCTGGGCGACGGTATCTCCTATGTGGGGGCGGTAGGGACGGACGGACGCGGCGCAGCCCTGCTGGACGCGCTGCGCGGCCGGGGCGTGGATGTCAGTCATGTCCATGTGGACGAGGGCAGTACCGCCGTGACCTATGTGGAGCATATCAACGGCGACCGCGTTTTCGGGGACTACGACGAGGGTGTCATGGCCCAGTTTGCCCTGACGGAGGAGGACATCGCCTTTCTGGGCGGTCACGCGCTGGTGGTCAGCGGCCTGTGGGGACACGCGGAGGGATATCTGGCCCGTATCCGGCAGGCCGGTGCGGTCACAGCCTTCGACTGCTCAGACCGGCCGGAGGATCCGGCGGCGCAGACGGCGCTGCCCTGCACGGACATCGCCTTCTTCTCCGACGACGGCTCAGACGATGAAGCGCTGCGGCAGCGGCTGCGGCAGCTGGCGGCGCTGGGGCCGCGCATCGTGGTGGCCACCCGGGGGAGCCGGGGCAGCATGGCCTATGACGGGCAGCGGTTTTACGGGCAAGGCATCGTGCCGTGCCGGGTGGTGGACACCATGGGCGCGGGCGACAGCTTTATCGCCGGGTTCCTCCACAGCTGGCTGGAGGGCCTGGACATCCCCGGCTGCATGGCCTCCGGAGCGCAGTGCAGCGCCGTGACGCTGGCCTATGAGGGCGCCTGGTGATGTGGGCGGCATGTATACAGAAAGGGCGTGATCTCCACGCCCTTTCTGTATTTCCTGTCTGTATTTATTGGAGCAGCAAGGCAGCCTCCGCAGGAAACCTGCGGAGGCTGCCTTGTTTTCTCCCCCTGTGCGGGCGGTCAGTCCCAGCTCTGGTCCCAGTCCGGCCCCCAATCCGTGCCGGGATCGTACACCGGAAACTCCCAGCCCGCGGCATACACCTTTCCATTGGCGTCATAGGCACGGCCGTCCTGGCCCACGGCGTAGCCCTCCGGTACGGCAAAATACTCCGCGCCGTCGTAGTACCACAACCGCCCGCCGTCCTCCGAGAACCCCGCCTGCGTCAAATCGGCATAGGCCGCGGCATCGCCGTCGCGGTAGAACACACCGGAATAGCTGCCGTCTGGCGCCTGGGTCTCGCTGGCCGTGACGTACAGCGCCAAGCTGCTGCCGTCCTGACTGAGCCGCGGATAGGCGAAGCCGTTCAGAAAGAGGTACGGCCCCCTGCCGTCCTCCCTGTCGTAGATGGTGCCGCTGGCCAGCCCCTCCGGTGAACAGGCGATATACTCCCATCGCGCTGTGTCAATGAGCAGCGTCTCCCCCAGGGCGTTCTGCCACATGCCGTCCAACCGGCTCAGCGGTATCTCCGGCAGATCGCTGTCGGCGGGGACATAACTCACGCCGTCCAGCTCCCCCATGCTGCCCTCCAGGCTGCGCAGGGTAAAGCCGCTGCCGCTGCGGGCCAGCAGGTACGAACCGTCACCGTACCGCAGCAGCACCTGTCTATTCCCGATGTCCCACAGATCCCCCTGACCCGTGCGGCCATACCATGTGCGATAGGTATACAGCGCCTCATCCGCCCGCAGGGCCAGCATACCGCCGTCCTCACCCTGCCAGGTGGTGCAGTCCTCCGCCAGATCCTCCCAGCGCAGCCACTCCGCCGTCACGGTGGAGCCGGATTCCTCCGGCTGGAACACGTACTCCCCGGTGTCCGCGTCCCAGAACCACACCATCCACACGTCTCCCCCCTCGGAATCGGTGAAGGTCATGCCCACATCGCCATTGCCATCGCCATTCCGGTCGGCAAAGTCAATAGCGGCAAAGGTGTCCCAGGGGTCCTGCACGTCCATGGGATACACCACCTGTCCGAACAGCTCCTGGTCCGCGCTGTCGCGGTAAAACACAGCGTCTCCCTCATGGACGCATACCAGCACATCGGTATCCGCGCCGGAGCGCGAGATGGTACCTGCGGCCTGCACCACACCGGTGGTGCGCCAGTCGCCGCCGGATAGATCCTGCCCACAGGCGCTGAGCGCCACTGCCGCGGCGATCAGCAGCGGCATCAATATCTTTTTCATAGTCCGCTCCTCTCCACACATAAAAAAATCCACCGTACTTATTGTACGGTGGATCGCTTTTCTCCACTACTAACCAAAGGTTAGTGCTGTGTCATTTCCACAAGCCGCTTGCGCTTGGTGCGGGTATCGCCCTCGATGAACAGCTTGGCGTAGATGCGGTTGACGTACTGCTTCACGCTGCCCTCCGACAGATAGAGCTTCTCCGCGATCTCGCGGTTGCTGAGCCGCGCCGCGGCCAGCATGGCGATGTCCCGCTCCCGCGGCGTCAGCACGTGGAAGGCCATCGGCACCGCGCTGCGCTGCCGCACCGATGCGCACCGCGCCTCGTACCGCCGCCCCAGCTCGATCATATGCGGCACATCACCCCGCTGGGGCATGTCCGCCAGCAGCGGCGCCAGATAGCGGTAGTTCTCCACCACCGGCATCACCAGTCCGTCCGCCGCTGCATCCTGCAGCACCTGCTCCAGAAGGCCGCGGGCTTCCGCCCGCCGCCCCAGCATCTCACAGGCTCCCGCCGTCTGGAGCTGCACGTGCATGGCCACCAGCGCGTAGTGCATGGCGTCACACACCGCCAGCAGCTGCTGGCTGCGGCCGATGACCTCCGCATAAACCCCCTGGGCCAGGTACACCTGGTTCTCAATGAGCTCCATCATGGGCTTTCCCGGCGCCAGATACCGCACCGACGCCAGCCGGTGCTCCCGAAACACCTCCGGAATGCTCTCCGTCTCGCCGATCAGCGCGTGGTAGTAGGCATCTGTACTGTTCAGGATATTCAGCCACGCCGCGTTGTGCTGGCACAGCAGCTCCCTGCGCCGCTGGTCAAAGTCCTGCCGCGGCGTCTCGCCGGTACACAGACTCAGCCGCCACGCCAGATGGTCGCAGCACAGGGCCATGTTCTCCTGTCCGTTGTCCCGGATCTGGGCGTAGGCGCCGGCCAGTGCGATCCGGGCATCGTCCAGCTGGCCCCGCAGGAACGCGGCCTCGCCCCGCATGATGTGCTCCGCCCCCTGTCCGTGGCCGTTGGTAACACAGTAGTAGTGGGGCATGCACTCGTCCATCTCCGCCAGCTCGCAGTCCAGCCGACCCGCCTGCCGATGGAACATCATCAGCACCGACGGGGACCCGAAGGTCCAGCCGCCCTGCCGCCGGATACTCACCGCCGGACGGGACATCTGGGCGCTGGCGCTGCGGTGCAGGCGGCTCATACCCGCGATGTCGTTGTAGAGCAGGAAGCTCATGATGAGGTCGCACTCGCCCCGCAGGTTGCCCCGCTCCTCCCCGGACATATCGGGCCGCGCATCGATGGCTGCCAGCAGCTGCTCCTTCAGCCGCAGCATCTCGGGGATGCGCCGCCAGTTGAACATGCTGCGCATCAGCACCAGCATGGCCAGCGGGTGCCGCTCCAGTACCTCCGGCAGGCACCGGTCCAGCCAGGAGAGCACCTGCTCCGGCGGCAGCAATGCGAGCAGGATGCCCGCGTCCTTCTCCACCACCCGCAGCACGCCGTCAAAGTCCTCCGCCCCGCCGTAGGCCCGCAGGGCCTGGAGATACTGGCCGCGTTCCTCGTACCACTGGCCGTACCGGCGGCGGCAGCGCTGCTGCGATTCCGGCGGCAGCGTCCGGAAGGTCCGCTGGGCACACTCCTTCATCATGTGATGGAATCGGTAGGTCACGCCGTCCGGCAACCGCGTCACAAAGGCGTTTCGTGCCGTCAGGTCCGCGATCTGCGACGCCGCGTCCGCATATTCGGTGACGGCCTGCGCCATCTCCGCTGTGAACTCGTCCGCCAGCCCCAGCATGGCCAGAAACGCCTGACGCCGCAGGGACAGCGGCTGGATCATGGCGGCGGAGAACATGGTGTAGATATCGGAGCCGCCGTCCGGCAGTGTGCCACGCTCCGCCAGCGTCTGCAAGCTCAGATACGCGGCGGAGAACCAGCCCTCCGTGGTGTGCAGCAGCTGCTCCACCTGGTGGTCGGACAGCTCTGCGCCGCACCGGCGGGCGTAGGCCTCCAGTTCCTCCCGCTCCAGGCGCAGCTGCGCCGCGCCGATGCGCCAGACGTGCCGCCCCAGCCGCAGCACCTCCTGGGGCGGCAGAAACTCGTCCCGCCCCGCCACGATGAGGTGCGCGTTCTCCGGCAGCCGGCGGGCCAGCACGCACAGAAAGGCCGACGCCCGCGGGTCTGCCAGCAGGTGAAAATCATCGATAAAGAGATAGCACGGTCCCAGAAGTGCCAGCGTGCGGCACAGGTCGTCGATGAGCAGGCTAGCCGACGCCTCATCCTGCGGGCACTCGTAGTCCCGCAGCAGGTCTATCCCCGCGTGGGTAAAGGCAGCCTGCACGCTCTGCCAGAAGATGGGCAGACTGTCGGAGTAGACGCTGACGCGGAGCACCGCTGCCTGCTGCTGGCGAATGTGCTCCGCCAGATACCAGCTGACTGCCGTGGTCTTGCCGTAACCCATGGGCGCCACCACTGTGGTCAGTGCGCAGTGCTCAATGGGCCGCAGCTCCTCCCGCAGCCGCTGGGAGATGTAAATGGTATTGCCCTTCCAACGCTGTTTTGCCACAGCGTTTCCCCCTCTCTGTCCCGCCTTGCGGCGGGTATGTCTGATGTGCGCTGCGGCCCTCACGCCGCGTTGTCCAGCTGTGTCAACGGCCGCTCCCAGCGGGGCGTTCCCCAGCCGGTGGTGTCAAAGCCGCTGCGCACCGCCTCCACCATCAGCGTCAGCTTCTGCCGGATGGCGGGCTGCGCCGCCAGTTCCTCAGCAAAATCATCGGAGCCCATGATGTACTCCATGATGCGGGCGCGGTCCTCCCGTGCATTCATGGTGGAGTAGTTGTCCACGAAGTGGACATCCTGCCCGCCGCCGAAGAACAGCCAGTCGCCATCCGCCTCACTCATAGCCGTGTCGTAGTCCTCATAATAGGTGAAGCCCTTGGGGTTGCAGGCAGCCCATGCTTCGCTGTCGATGGCGTCCCACTGCCGGCTTGTCAGCCGGTCCTCCGTGGCATGCCAGATCTCGTGACACAGCAGTTCCTCCGGCGCACCGGCGTTCACCGTATAGGCGACGTAGTGCCACAGGGGACTTTCGAAGGACAGTCCGATGACGCTGTAATCCATGTGGAAATCCGCCACCGGCAGGAACTGTACGCCGCCCTCTCCCAGCTCTGTGCGGAACTGGGCGAAGAAGCCGTCCGGGTACAGAGCCAGCGTCCGGTCCAACGCCTCCAGTGCCTGATAGATAGCGCCCACCTCGTCGTCCAGACCCGCCTGGTCGGTGGTGACGATCTCTTCCCCCGACGCCTGGCAGGGCTGGGCACATTGGCTGGACAGCCGGATGCTGACGCTGTACTTTTCCTCCAGCCGGTCGGCGTAATGCCGCAGCTCCTGCATATTATCCGGCAGCTCACCGCCGGCCAGTTCGCCCCAGTACACCTGAGGGATGCTCTGGTCCACCGTCATGGGCGACGGTGTCTCCTCCGCGGCGCTGCACGTCTCGAATGTCAGCTTTGCAGGGTCCACCGCCGTCAGCACGTAGCTGCCGCTGCCCTGCCGGTACAGTACGTTCACCAGCACCTGCGCCTCCGGCAGCCAGCAGCTGTTCAGCTCCATGCCGCCATCCATGGCGCAGTGTCCCACTGTCTGGCCCAGTCGGTACAGCTCCTGACCGCCGCCATCGCCCCCGCTGCGGTAGGCGTACTGGGAGCCTTCGATCATCTCCAGCTCCATGGCCGTGTCGCCCAACTCCGTGGCCAGTCGGTACGTGCCGTCCTCTGCGGCGTACCGCAGGTCACAGCTCTCCTCTTCCTTGAAGGATCGCAGGCTGATGCCGTATTCCGTGAAGCTCATGCCCTGCACTGTGTCCTGAAGCATCAGGCACTTCCCGCTGTCCAGATCCACCAGCGCCATGCCGCACTCGCTGCTGTACGGTGACAGCATACACCACAGCTCCAGCACATTCTCCGTAGGGTGGTACTCCCCCGTAAATGCAAAGCGCAGGTTTTCCTCCAGCTTCACCAGCAGGGTATCGCCGGTGGCGGTGTCTTGCCGATACAGCGCCGTCCCGCTGAGGTAGTAATACGACGCGCCATCGTGACTCAATACGCCGCCGGGCTCCGCAGGCCGGAACTCTCCGGCGTCCTCCAGCTTCGCGTTCAGGAACCGGTACACCATTTGGGTGCTGTCGTCCCACTTGTAAAATGCCAGGCGGCCGTCCTGAAATGTTTCCTCCGCCATGGTCCAGGCGCCGTCCAGCCGGCGCTCTGCCTCCAGACGGTCCCGCTTCACGTCCACTATCTGCACGGTGGTCCTGTCGCTTTCGTAGTCTGTCCAGCACAATGCCGCGCCGTAGCCGCCGGTGCCGGTCATGGCGGGATAGCCCTGGATATCCACGCAGGACAGCTCCGTCACCGCCTGACGCAGCCCCGTCTGCTGCCCGCCGCAGCCGGTCAGCGCCCATATCATCAGCACCAGCGCCGCCGTCAGCAGCACCAGTCTGTTCCCGCTCCTCTTCATCGGCCGCTCCTTTCCCTGAAAAACAGGGCCTCTCCCCTCACGGGAGAGGCCCCAGCCGTTTGCACGTTATCCCGCCGCGCCCAGATCCAGCGTCAGCGGCTCCTCATAGGACGCCGCACCGGCGATGGACCCGATGGGCAGATAGACGTAGAGATTTCCCGCCGCGTCCGCGTAGGTCATCACATCCAGATTGATATTCTCGTCGGACAGCGTCCATGCCCGCCGCTCGGCCACCAGCTCATCCGTGTCGCCGCCAATACCGGCGTACTTCCCGTCAAACCTCTCGGCTGCCGCCTGACGCACCGCCGCAAGGAACGTCTCCGGCTCCACCTGCAGCGTCTCCAGCAGCTGCGCCGTGGTCATCTGCTCCCCCGTGGCCGTGTCGTACAGATACACGCTGTACGTGTTCATGTCGAAGTCCCAGCCGCAGGATACGATCAGCGACAGCACGTTGCCGCACTGATACGTCTCCCACGTGATGTACAGGCACGACAGGCTGACGCCGCCGGCCATGCTCTCCTGCGCCTCCCGCACGATGGTGCCGTAGGTCTCGTCGATGGTCCGGTTGATGGCTGCCGCGCCTTCCGTCTCCGCCAGCAGCTGGGGCACGCGGTAGGTGTAGCGCCCACTGTTGCCCACGCCGTCGGTGTAGTCAAAGGACTCGCTGTAAAGCTCCTTCACCTGCGGCGTCTGGTGTACTGCGCCTGGCGTGAAGTTGTAGATAGACCCCTTCTCCGTTATGGCATTCAGCATGCCGTCCGCCAGACTCAGGCACGGGACGTACAGCACCTCGCCGCTGTCCCCCGCCACCGTCACCGCCAGGTTGGCCATGATGTCGCTGACGTTGCCGCGCAGGCACACCGGCGCACCGTCGGCGCTCTCGTACAAGATGTCACCGTAGGGCGATGCATCGTTCAGCGGGTCATAGCTCTGCACCGTGACCTTGGCGCTGCTGTCCGCAGACACGATGCAGTACACCTCGTCGCCGTCCTGCTCCACCACCTGCTGCTCCGTCATGTCCGCCAGGAAGGGGAACGTCTGGGTCCAGCCGCTCTCACTCAGCCACGCCAGCACGTCATCGCCCTGCATATAGCCTAGGAATGCCACGCCGCACTGGCTGCCGCTGTTCGCGATCTCCTGCCGCAGCAGGGCCAGCGTGTCCGTCTCCGAGGTCTGATCCTTATTGTTTTCCGCGCCGCCGCAGCCCGCCAGTATCAGCAGGCACGCAGCCAGCAGCAGTGTCCATACTCGTTTCATAGGTTTCCTCTCTGCGGGCCCCGCCCGCGTCCGCAGCCCCGCGCCGTCGGCGCCGGGGGTTGTTGTGGTTGCTGTGTCTGTTCTGATTATATAAGAAGCCTATGCAAATTGCAATCCCTCATCGCGCCGGGGGGATGTTCCGCGCTCTTGGGCGCGGGGATATTTCGCTCTCCGGAGCGCCCCACTTTTGCCAACAGCGGCAAAAGCGGGTAAAAACGAACAATAGGCCAACGGGAACGCCGGCCCCTACGGGGCACAGGGATGTGCATCACGGGAAATGCGGGGTATGTATATCGGGCACGGTGAAAAGCGCAGCGGGCAGGTCGTTTGGTGTCATTTTGCCATTCGTATGTCCATTCGTATGTATAGTAACGCACAAGCCATAAAAAGAGAGGACCGGCCAGCCGGTCCTCTCTTTTTATATTGTTCTTCAGCCCTGGGAGCGGATGTAGCAATCATATTCGCCGCCCCAGTAGAGAATGTTTTCGTCCGCCACGGTGACATTGTACTCCACGTCATCCAGCATGGTGGAACGGGCAAACCAGCTGCCCTCCTCCTGGGAGGGGATAAGCTCGCCGTAGTCCATCATGGCGTCCATGCCGCCGGTGCAATCCAGCAGGGTCCAGACGCCGTCCGCAGTGATCTCCACGCGGCTGTCGCCGTCCACGTCGCCGTCCTGATACCAGTCGCCGGCCAATACAGAGACGTCTGCCGTGGGTTCGGGCTCCACGTCCTGGAAATCGTCAGGCGTGCCGGAACCGCCGTAAGTGAAGGTGCCGATCTCGGCCACGGTCAGCTCCGCGCCATCCAGCTCACAGCGGTAGGCTGTGCCGTTGTGGTCGTTGTAGGCGTAGACATAGCCGTACTCCTCCACATACTGGAGGTAGCCGCTGTACTCCCAGTTGGCACCGGCGTAGAGAAGCCAGCGGACCTCGCCGCTCTCCCCGGGCTCCACCTCAAAGCTGTCGTAGTCACCGGTGCCGTTGGACCAGATGCCCAGATAGTCGCCGTAGTCGAACTGAACAGTGTCGTCCTTGGCCATGTCCTGGATAGTGTCGGGGGCGCTGTCGTCAGCCCCGCTGCCGCCGCAGGCCGCCAACGTCAGGCAGAGGGCCGCCAGCAGGGCCGCCAGCACCGTGCGCCGCAAAAACTTGTTCATGCTCATTCCTCCTGATCGTTCCGTTTCCCGCGCCGCAGGCCGGACGCCGCGGCGCCGCGTTCCGATGGCACTTCGCGCCATCGTATGCCATTATATGGCAGGCAGTGCGGGATAACGATTAACCAAAGGTTAGGGATTCTGGGCAAAAAAAAGAAAGACGCATAGGCGTCTTTCTTTTTTGACTGTGTAAGAAACTTACTTCAGCTCGACCTTGCCGCCGGCCTCCTCGACCTGCTTCTTCATAGCCTCGGCATCGTCCTTGGACAGAGCCTCCTTCAGGGTGTGGGGCACGCCCTCGACGGCAGCCTTGGCCTCGGCCAGACCCAGGCCGGAGATCTCGCGGACGACCTTGATGACCTTGATCTTCTGAGCGGCATCGAAACCGGTCAGGACCACGTCGAACTCGGTCTTCTCCTCAGCGGCGGGAGCAGCAGCGCCGGCAGCGGGAGCAGCCATGGCGGCGGCGGAAACACCGAACTCCTCCTCCAGAGCATGCACCAGCTCGGACAGCTCCAGAACGGTCAAACCCTTGATCTCTTCGATCATAGCAGTAATCTTCTCAGACATTGTGATAGCCTCCTATTTGTGAGATTTTTGTAAAGTGTGTGCGGGCCTGCCGCCCGCGGGGGTCAGGGAGCCGATTTACTCGGCGGCAGCGCCGTCTTTCTCGGCGATCTGCTTCAGCACGCAAGCCAGGGCGGAAATGGGAGCCAGCATGGTACCCAGGACCTGAGCCTGCAGCACGGGCAGAGCGGGGATAGAAGCCAGAGCATTGACAGTTTCCATGGAAACGACCTTGCCGTCCATGAAGCCGCCCTTGATCTCGAACTTATCCTTCAGCTTCTTGGCGTAATCCGCGATCACGCGTGCGGGGGCGACGGGATCATCAGCGCAGATAGCCAGAGAAGTGGTACCGTTGAGCTGATCGTCCAGTTCGTTCAGACCGCAGTTGTTGAAAGCGAAACGCAGCAGGGTGTTCTTGATGACAGCGTATTCCACGTTGTTGTTGCGGCACTCAGCGCGCAGAGCGGTATCCTCTGCCACGGTGATGCCCTTGTAATCAACGATGACGCCGGCGGCTGCGTTCTGCAGCTTGTCGGTCAGCGCCGCCACGATCGCCTGCTTTTCAGACAGAACCTTTGCGTTGGGCATTCTTTGTTTTCACCTCCGTCAGAATTGTCGGTGCGTTCAAAAAAGGAAACCGTCCCCATGCCAAAGGACATGAGGACGGTGAAAAGCAATCATTACGATGTGCCATCCTCGGCAGGACTTACGGCTTTCGCCACCTGCTGTCTTTGGAACGCAACCAATATTATACCAATGGCATGACGGCTTGTCAAGCCAAAGATAACGGTTTTTTCAGCCTTACAGCTGCTTGTTGGCGTTCATCTTCACGCCGGGGCCCATGGTGGAAGCGGCCACGCAGGACTTGATATACTGGCCCTTGGCAGCGGCGGGCTTGGCCTTGATGATGGCGCCGATGAGAGCGGAATAGTTCTCAAACAGCTTCTCGGAGCCGAAGGACACCTTGCCGATGGGGCAGTGGATGATGTTGGTCTTGTCCAGACGATACTCGACCTTACCGGCCTTGGCTTCCTGAACGGCCTTGGCGGCGTCGGGAGTCACGGTGCCGGACTTGGGGGAGGGCATCAGGCCCTTGGGGCCCAGGACCTTACCCAGACGGCCGACAATACCCATCATGTCGGGAGTGGCGACGACAACATCGAAGTCGAACCAGTTCTCCTTCTGGATCTTCTCCACCAGATCCATCTCGCCCACGTAATCGGCGCCGGCGGCCTTGGCAGCCTCGGCCTTGTCGCCCTTGGCGAACACCAGAACGCGGACAGACTTACCGGTACCGTTGGGCAGCACGATGGCGCCGCGGACCTGCTGGTCGGCGTGACGGGAGTCAACGCCCAGCTTGACGTGGAGCTCGACAGTCTCATCGAACTTGGCGCTGGCGGTCTTGCAGATCAGCTCCAGACCCTCCTTGGGGTCATACAGCATCGCCTTGTCGATCTGCTTGGCGCTTTCCTGATATTTCTTACCTCTAAACATCGTTACACCCTCCTTACTCGCCAACGACAACGCCCATGGAGCGGGCGGTACCGGCGATCATGCTCATAGCGGCCTCCAGAGACGCGGCGTTCAGGTCGCGCATCTTCAGCTCGGCGATCTTCTGGATGGAGGCCTTGGAGATGGTAGCGACCTTTTCCTTGTTGGGAACGCCGGAACCGGACTCAATGTTGCACTCCTTCTTGATCAGGACCGCAGCGGGAGGGGTCTTGGTGATGAAGCTGAAAGAGCGGTCGGCATAGACGGTGATGACCACGGGGATGATCAGGCCCATGTCGTTCTTGGTGCGCTCGTTGAACTCCTTGGTAAACGCGGCAATATTGATGCCGTGCTGGCCCAGAGCGGGGCCGACGGGGGGTGCGGGAGTTGCTTTGCCCGCAGGGATCTGCAGTTTGACGTATCCAACTACTTTCTGTGCCATTTGTAGGCACCTCCTTCAATAAAATGTGGTAGCGGCCGGTCCATACCGGAACCGCTTTTGGCGAGATGACGCGCATCTCTCCCACTTGCGCCGGAGTCGTACTGCTCCGGCCTGTACGGCTGCGCCGTACTCAGTTGCTGCTGACCTCTACCTGATCCAGCTCCAGATCCACCGGCGTTTCGCGGCCGAACATGGAGACCACCACACGGACACGATTCTTGTCCGGTTCGATCTCCTCCACCGTGCCGGTAAAGCTGGCCAGAGGTCCTTCGGTGATGCGGACGGTATCGCCCACATGGTACAGCACCACGATCTCGCGCTTTTCCATGCCCAGAGCGGCCACCTCGTCCTCAGTCAGAGGGATCGCCTTGTTGGCTTCGCCCACAAAGCCCGTGACGCCGCGGATGTTGCGGATCAGGTGCCACGTGTCATCGGTCATGACCATCTTGATGAGAACATAGCCGGGGAACACCTTGCGCTGGATCTCCTTGGAAACGCCGGACTCGGTGATCTCGGTGACGGTTTCCATGGGGATCGCGATCTGAAGGACCATATCCTCCATGTTCCGGTTCACCACGGACTTCTCGATGGCGGCTTTCACCGCGTTCTCATAGCCGGAATAGGTATGGGCTACATACCACTTCGCGTTATCAGCCATTCCCGTTTCCTCAGGCGAACAGGCCGACCAGCGTGTTCACCGCCAGAACGCTGACTGCATCAAAGATCCAGATGCACGCGCCCACCAGCAGGGAGCACAGGATCACGGTGCCCGTGTTCTTCATGGTGGTCTTGCCGTCAGGCCATACGACCTTCTTCAGCTCGCTTCTCATTTCGCGGAACCACTTGCCGTGGTCCTTCTTGACCTTCTTCTCTTCAGCCATAGCTCACTATCTCCTTCCGGTTACTTCGTCTCAGTGTGGACGGTGTGCTTTCTGCAGAAGGGGCAATACTTGTTCAGCTCAAGCTTGTCAGGGGTATTCTTCTTGTTCTTCATCGTGTTGTAGTTTCTCTGCTTGCACTCATTGCATCTCAGGGTGATCTTCACGCGCATTAACGGCACCTCCTTATTAGATTAGGTCCGAGGACCCTTTGCCTCCCTGCCGGATGCCGGCTCCCTGCGCGCCCGAAGCGAAAAGCGCGCAAAAAGAAAGCACCCACTCACAGGTAATGCCAAGTATAGCACGGTTTTTGGCAGAGGTCAACTGATTTTTTGGAAAAAATACAGCTTTTTCGGGGGTTTTCCGACTTTTCCGGTTGCAGGCGGCGTTCTTTTTGTGTATGATAATGCCACTGAACGGAAAGCGCAGGTGCATTACCTATGAAAATCATGGCCATCGACTACGGCGACGCCCACACCGGCATCGCCATTTCGGACTATACCGAGACGCTGGCGGGGCACTCCGAGGTGCTCCACAGCCGGAAGCAGGAGGAGGTACTGGTGGGCATCCGGCGGCTCATCGCGGAGCACGACGTGAAGCTGCTGGTGCTGGGCTATCCCCGCAACATGGACGGCAGCGAGGGGCCCCGGGCGGAGAAGTGCGCCGCCTTCGGGGAGCTGCTGCGGCAGGAGACGGGGCTGGAGGTCATCCTCTGGGACGAGCGGCGCACCACCATCGACGCCCACAATATCCTGTTCCAGAACGGGCAGAATGCCAAAAAGCGGAAAAAGACCGTGGATGCGGTGGCGGCGGCGCTGATGCTGGAGGGTTATCTCACCCGCCGCAGGCTGGAGGCGCAGAAATGAGCCGGGATGTCATCATCATCGGCGGCGGCGCCAGCGGTATGATGGCGGCGCTGGCCGCCGCGGAAAACGGCTGCCGCGTCACGCTGCTGGAGCGGCAGAGCCGGGTGGGACGCAAGCTGCTGGCCACCGGCAACGGGCGGTGCAACCTGACGAACCACAACGTCTCCCCCGCCCGCTATCACGGCGGCGACGGATTCTGCGCCTACGCGCTGGACGCCTTCGACGTGGGGGCTACGCTGCAATTTTTCGCCTCGCTGGGGCTTCTGACGGTCGCCGAGGACAGCGGGCGCGTCTATCCCATGAGCAACATGGCGGGCAGCGTGCTGGATGTGCTGCGCTACGCACTGGAGCGTCCCGGCATTGAGGTCGTCACCGGTCAGGCGGTCTCCTCCGCGAAAAAGACGTCCGACGGCTTCACCGTGCGGACGGAAACGGACACATTCTCTGCCGAAAAGCTCATTCTGGCAGCCGGCGGCTGCGCCGGCAGCAAGGTAGGCGGCGTCATGGACGGCTATCAGCTGGCCAAGAGTCTGGGACACCACAGGACGCAGCTCTACCCCTCCCTCGTCCAGCTGAAGACCGACCCCACCTACCCCCGCGCGCTGAAGGGCATCAAGGCCGAGTGCGGCATTGCCATCCGGCGAGGCAATGCGTCGGTGGCAGAGAACCGCGGCGAGGTGCTGTTCACCGAGTACGGCGTCAGCGGCCCTGCCATCTTCGACCTCTCCCGCGCCGTGTCCACCGGCGGTGAGGGGCTGACCTGCGTGCTGAACTTCTTCCCCGACTGGGATCTCGAGGAAGTGCTGCACTGGCTGCACCTGCGGCGGCAGACCATGGCCGCCCATGAGGCGTCCACCCTGCTGGTGGGCTCCTGCCACACCCGGCTGGGGCAGATGCTCTGTAAGGCCGCCGGTTTCACCAATCAGCCGGCCGCCTCCCTTACTGACGATGACCTGCGCCGCATCGCCGCGCAGGCCACAGGCTTTACCCTGCCCATCACCGGCACCTGCGGCTTCGATCAGGCGCAGGTAACGGCGGGCGGCTTACAGACCGGCGAGTTCGACCCCCGGACCATGCAGAGCCGTCTGGTGCCGGGGCTGTACGCCTGTGGCGAGGTACTGGATGTGGACGGTGACTGCGGCGGTTTCAATTTGCAATGGGCGTGGTCCTCCGGCCGATTGGCCGGGCAGCTCCGATAAAAAAGAAAACGAACCGACCCCTATTTCCGGCGGCAGCCGCCGGAAATAGGGGTTTTTGTCGTTTCCGGCGGAAGGCCGCCTTCGCCAGATTCTGCGGAGGCCGGATGCTATAATCCTCCGCGAAAGGCAAGAGGCTTGCCGCACTGACGCAGGACAGGAGGACGGAGCGATGAACAGGTACGGAAGGACAGGACTGCGGGTACTGGGCGGCCTGCTGGCGCTGGTGCTGGCGGCCACGCTGCTGCCCGCCGCAGTATACGCCGCAGGCGGCGCGTATCAGGTGGACGAGGACAGCGTCTATATGAACATGGAGGACAGCCGCCCTGCGGCCTTGGCGGCGCAGGTATCCAGAGCCCCTGCGGACAACGTGACCATGCAGCTGTTCAACTACACGGGGGCCATCAACGGACAGGGACCGCTGGAGTTCTATCACAGCTGGGGCGCCTCGGTGGACGGAGACGCCAGCGGAAGCGGAGCGCGGCCCAGCATGTCCCCCACGCTGGAGGACAACAAGTGGCCCTACGTCACCGGCATCCCCGGCAGTAAAGCCAGCGGCAGTCTGGGCTATCTGTTCAGCGACAGCGCCGTCCCCGGCAAGACCGTCTATTCCGTGGGGCGCGGCGGCAGCACGGGGCTGTTCCAGCGGGACAGCGAGGGCTATCTCTACTATGATTCTCTGCGGAATGCCGCCAGCTATGACGCGGCCAGCGGGCGGTTCCAGCTGTATGACGGCATCGTGCGGCCCTGGTACACCGGCTATGTGGAGCCTGACGGCAAGACGGTATTCAACGACAGGACGATCGCCTTTAACGGAAACTTCCTGCCGTTCAACGACCTGACCGGCGCCACAGAGGCCCCCAGGGGCAGGAGTCCCGCCGCCTACCGCCTGCCGGACGGCAAGGTGGACCTGTGGTTCGGCATGTCCATGTCCTTTGACTTCTACATGCCCGCCGACGGAAAGATCAACGGCGAGGACATGATCTTCCAGTTTCTGGGGGACGACGACGTGTTCGTCTACATCGACGGCGTGCTGGTGCTGGACATTGGCGGCACCCACGGTGCCAACAGCGGCTCCATCAACTTTGCTACCGGTGATGTGACCCATCCCCGAGAGGGGGTGTCCGGTGCGGCGGAGGCCGATGACTACGTCACCACTACGCTGGCAAAAAAGTTCCAGACCGCCGGTATGACCGGCAGCTTTGACGGCAGCACCTTTGGGGACTACACCAAGCACACGCTGCAGTTCTTCTATCTGGAGCGGGGCGGCAATGTGTCCTACTGCTATCTGCGGTTCAACACGCCTACCCTGCCAAACAACTCCCTGACCGTGGCCAAGGAGCTGTCCGGCGGTGAGCAGGAGCTGAACCGCTATCTCGCCGGTGCCATGGACTATCGGTTCCGCGTGCTGCGGCCGGACGGCAGCCTGTACGTGCCGGAGGGCACGGCGTATCAGCTGTTGGAGAACAGCACCGCTGTGGGCAGCGGCGCCGTGGGGGCAGGCGGGTACTTCACCCTGAAGGCGGGGCAGATGGCCCAGTTCACCGACATGCTGACGCTGGGCGGCGGGAGCTATGACTATCTGGTGGAGGAGACCATGCCGGGCCGGCTGACGGGACAGTACCGGCAGGTGCAGTACACCGTGGGCAGCGGCACCGGCACCACCGTCAGCCCCACGGCGGAGGAGGATTTCACCGGCTTCCGCACCGATACCCTCACCGCCGCGGCCACCCAGCTGGTGACGTACCGCAACGTGGTGGATACCAGCGCTCTGGGCGAGCTGCGGGTGACGAAACAGGTGGCGGAGGGCTCCGACGCCGCGGCGGGGCGGGCCTTCGACATTGGCGTGGCTCTGGGCGGCGAGGCGGTGCCGGCAGGCACGCCCTACACGGTGAACGGCGAGGAGCGGACGGTGGAGACGGCGGGCATCGTGCCCCTGGCCCATGGAGAGACAGCGGTGTTCACCGGGCTGCTGGCGGGCACGGCCTACGCCGTGACGGAAACGCCGCCGGAGGGCTGGCGCGCCGCTTTTGCCGCCGCCGTCACGGCGGAGGGCGCCACCTCCCCCACAAGAGCCGACGGTGAGGTGCCGGTGGGCGGCAGCGTGGCCGTCACCGTCACCAACGCCACCTATGACTACGCCATCTCCCTGCCGCTGACCAAGACGCTGCTGGGCGCGGCGGCAGGCCAGCGCCAGACGTTCCGGTTCCTGCTGGAGGAGACGGACGCGGAGGGAAATGTGCTGCGGCAGGTCCACGAAACGGGCATCACCGTCACCGGTGAGGAAGCTGCCGATGGGCGGCTGGTCATCGGTCTGGCCGCCGGCGACACCGCGCCCCGCTACTACCGCATCCGCGAGGCGGAGGCCGACGGCTTCTGGTGCGGCGGCGAGATGTACCGTGTGGCGGTGCTGCCCAACGGTGTGGACGGCGCGGTGCGTATCACCGTCAACGGCAGCGTATGGGACGACAGTGCGCTGGCCTTTGTAAACCGCACTTCCCGGAGTCTGACCGTCCGCAAGACGGTGGAGGGCGAGATGGGCGACCGGTCGAAGGCATTCCCCTTTACGGCGGTGCTGACGGTGGACGGTCAGGCCGTTCCCTTCCCGGCCGGCGAGGGCTACACCGTGTCCGGCGGGCAGGCGGTCTTTGCCCTGCGCCACGGGGAGAGCCTGACCTTCACCGGACTGCCTTACGGCGGGGTCGTGACGGTGACGGAGACGGAGCATGCCGGTTACACCGTCACCAACAGCGGCCGCAGCGGCGACAGCGGTGCGGTGACGCTGGGGGACGGCGGGGAGCTGGTGTTCGTCAACACGAAGCGGGCCGTCCCCGATCTGGGCGTAGCCGGAGGCACCCTGCTGCCGGCAGGAGCGCTGGTATGCTGCGGCGGCGGGCTGCTGCTGTGGAGTCGGAAGCGCCGCGCCTGACCCTTTTTTGTGCTGCGCCGCATGTGCGGTTTTGATACAGCAGAACACATTATATTGCAAGGAGGACTACGTATGAAAAAATGCTTTGCCCTGCTCCTGACGCTGCTTCTGGCGTTGGGACTGACCGCCACAGCCTTTGCCGTGGAGGGAGAGACGCCCACGAGACCCAGCATCACAGTGGACGGCCAGACCTACGAGGACATCACCGAGGTACCCATCACCAAGCTCTATCAGCTGGTGAACGACGGGACCGTCAGTCCCGCCGAGACGTTCCGCTTCTCCATCGCGGCGGACAGCGTGACGGACTCCGCCATCACCGCTGCGGCGGATATGCCTGTCTTTACGCCCAGCACCTTTGACATCGCCTTCAGTGAGGGCGCCGCTACGGCGGCCGGTGCGTCCAGCAGCTTCGCGCTGCCCCTGCCGGAGTTCTCCAGCGTGGGCATCTATACCTATAAGATCACTGAGAGCGCGGGCAGCACCGCCGGTGTCACCTACAACGGTCAGGCGCTGTATCTGAAGATCACGGTGCTGCAGCCGGAGGGGGAGGGCAAGGTCCGCGTGGCCGCCGTCCATCTGGGCAGTGCGGATGGCAGCAAGCAGGATAACATCCTCAACACGTATTCCGCCGGTACGCTGAACGTAACCAAGACCGTTGCCGGTCTGCTGGGCGACCGTGACAAGGACTTCCGGTTCCATGTGACCCTGACCAGGCAGTCGGGCTATGACATGAACAGTACCATCGGCTTCTCCGTGGCCGGCGTGGACCAGAGCTTCACCCCGGCGTGGGATGACAACGGCCAGTGTACTGTGGACTTCACCCTGAAGCACGGGCAGACCGCCAGCCTGACCAACCTGCCCTACGGCATGAGCTACACCGTCACCGAGGATGACTACACCGGTGAGGGCTACACCACCGCCGTTACCGGCGACAGCGGCACCATCGAAGCTGCCGCCGCCACGGCGGAGTTCACCAACACCAAGGGCGGCAGCATCGACAACGGCGTGCTGCTGGACAGCGCTCCCTACGCGGTGCTGCTGACCATGGCGGCGGCAGGCGGCGCAGCGATGTTCCTGCGTCGGCGCAGCCAGAGGAGCTGACGGCGGTATGACGAGAAGGATACCGGCCGCAGCGGCGCTGCTGGCCCTGCTGACTGCGCTGTGCGTCGTCACCGCCATGGCCGCCGGCGCAGCGGTAGAGCTGCCGGTGCGCGTGACGGTCAGCGGCGATGCGCCTGACGTACCGGAGGTGTTCACCCTGACGCTGCGGGCGGCATCCGACGGCGCGCCCCTGCCGGAGGGGAGCCGTAACGGCGCGTATACCTGCGCCGTCTCCGGCGGCGGCAGCGCGGTGCTGACCATCCCCTGCACCCGGGAGGGGAGGCACGTATACACTCTGCGGCAGGAGGCGGGACAGCGCCACGGTGGGCAGTACGATGACCGTGTGTACTACATCGCCATCACGGTGACGCCGGAGGGCCGCACTGCGGCGGTGTACGGTGATGCCGACATGCAGGGCGGCAAGTACGACGTGCTGGAGTTCCGCAACCGTTATCGCGGTGGGCGCAGCCCCGGCGATGCGCCTACCGTCTCCCCCAAGACAGGGGACGGCGGGATGGCGGTGTACGCCGCGCTGGCGCTGGTCAGCGCGGCGGGCATGGCCGTCACCGCGGGGCAGAAGCGGGATTTCTGAGAACAGAGGCGGAGGCGTGAAAAGCGTCTCCGCCTCTGTTTCATCTTAATGGATTCTTAATCCGGCGGTTCCTTGTTTCTTAATGGCTTTTTCTCTACCATAGGAGACACAGAGAAAGAAAGGAAGTGTCTCTCATGGAAACTGCTCTGCGGACCGTGAACGCGCTGATCTCGGCGCTGTTTTTTATCTGCTATGCCTATCAATTCCTCTACATACCGCTGGTGCTGGCCAAAAAGCAGCGCCCTCTTCCCTGCCCTCCCTCGCCCCACCGCTATGCTGTGCTCATCGCGGCGCGGAACGAGGCCGCCGTCATTGGCGGTCTTCTGGACAGTCTGCGGCAGCAGACGTATGATCCCGCGCTGCTCACGGTGTTCGTGGTGGCGGACAACTGCACCGACGGCACCGCCGACATCGCACGACGCCGCGGCGCCGTGGTGTATGAGCGGTTCAACCACATCAACGTGGGCAAGGGCTACGCCCTGGACTTTCTGACTCAGCACATCAAGGCCGACTATCCCGACGGCTTCGACGGCTATTTCGTGTTCGACGCGGACAATGTGCTGTCGCCGGACTACATCGAGAGGATGAACGCCGTGTTCTCCGGCGGGTACGAGATCGTCACCAGCTACCGCAACAGCAAGAACTATGCCGACAACTGGATCAGCGCCGGCTACGCCCTGTGGTTCCTGCGGGAGAGCCGCTACCTCAATGGCGCACGCATGCGGCTGGGCACCAGCGCCGCCGTGGGTGGGACAGGCTTCCTGTTCTCCCAGCGTATTCTGGACAAAACCAACGGCTGGCAGTTCTACCTGCTGACGGAGGACATTGAGTTCTCTGTCCGTCACATCACTGACGGCGAGATCATCGCCATCTGCGAGGACGCGGTGCTCTACGACGAGCAGCCCACGGATTTCCGCCAGTCCTGCCGCCAGCGGCTGCGCTGGGCCAAGGGCTACATCCAGGTGTTCCAGAAGTACGGCGGCAAGCTGCTGAAGGGCGCAGCCCGGGGCAGTTGGAGCTGCTTCGATATGGCCATGGCCATCATGCCCGCCTTTGTGCTGACGTGCGTCAGCATCCTGGCCAATGTGACGCTGGCGGGCATCGGTCTGGCCGAGGGCGCAGGACTGTGGTTCGCCATGCGGTCCCTGCTGGAGTGCCTGGGCGGCATCTATCTGACGCTGCTGGCCATCGGTGCCGTCACCACTGCCACCGAGTGGGACCGCATCCAGGCTCCCGCCTGGCAGAAAGTGATGTATACATTCAGCTTCCCCCTGTTCATGTTCACCTACATCCCCATCTCCTTTGCGGCGCTGTTCATGAAGGTGGAGTGGAAGCCCATCCGCCACGGCGCGGCGGCACGCCTGCCGGCAAACTTAATGAAAAACTAAACTTCCCCTATTGTGCCGCGCCTCATTTTCCCGTATGATAAACGGAGTATGAAAAGGAGGCGCGGCACATGTATACCATTCTTGTCTGTGACGATGAGCAGGATATTGTTTCAGCACTGGAGATCTATCTGACGGCGGAGGGCTATCGCGTGCTGAAGGCCTACAACGGGAAAGAAGCGCTGGCTGTGGCTGCCCGGGAGGAGGTGCATCTCATCCTGATGGACATCATGATGCCGGTGATGGACGGGCTCACCGCCATGGCGCAGCTGCGCCAGACCAGCAACGTGCCGGTGATCCTGCTGACGGCCAAGAGTGAGGACACCGACAAGGTGCTGGGCCTCAACGTAGGGGCAGACGACTACATCACCAAGCCCTTCAACCCCGTGGAGCTGCTGGCCCGTGTGCGGTCCCAGCTGCGGCGCTATCTCCAGCTGGGCGGCGGCACGGTGCAGCCCAGCACGCTGGTCATCGGCGGTATCCGGCTGGACGACAACGCCAAGGCCGTGACCGTGGACGGTGAAAACGCCGCACTGACCCCCAAGGAGTACGACATTCTGCGCTTTCTCATGAAGAACGCGGGCACCGTGTTCTCCCCCAGCGAGATTTACCGCCGTGTGTGGGACGACGTGCCCCTCAACGCCGCCGGCGCCATCGCCGTCCACATCCGGCACCTGCGGGAGAAGATCGAGATCAACCCCTCAGAGCCGCGGTACATCAAGGTAGTCTGGGGAAAAGGCTATAAAATGGAGGGCGGTATCAAGTGAGAAAATGGCTGGACAAGGCCTGGGCCAAGGCCGCTGCCTTCGTGCTGACGCTGGTGCTGGGCGGTCTGACCGTGCTGGGCGGCATCGGCATTGGTATACTGGTCAGCTACAACGTCTTTCTGGACGACGGCGCATACCTGCGGCAGACCCTGTATCAGGAGCAGTGCTATGACAGTCTCAGCATGGCCAACGACTATCTCTGCGCCCAGCTGGACAGCGTAGGGCTGCTGGACAAGTCGTACTACTTCGTCAACACGGACGCGGCCGACTCCGCCGAATATAACCCGGAAGCCGCCCAGCAGCTTTTGTCGGAGCTGCCCCGGCTGTTTGCCGATGCATTCTCCCGGGAGCTCTCCTCCTGCCAGCTTGTCGTATCCGACCCGGACACTGGCGAGACATATCTGGCCAACTTTGATCTGACGGAGAGCGACAAGCTGCTGTATGACACGCAGGAGCTGTATGTCTACCACCTGTCGGAAAGCACGGGTCTTACCTCCATTCAGGTCGCCATCACTGCTACCCTGCTGGAGAAAAGCGGTCAAGCCCCCAGCTACTCCTATCTGGTCTGCTCATGGCTGCTGACGCATACCGGTCTGACCATTTTTCTCACGGTGCTGTGCGGCCTGCTGACGCTGTTCTGCTTCGGCTTCTCCATGGCTTCCGCCGGGCACTGGCATGGCCGCGAGGATATCCACCTGACGTGGCTGGACAAGATCCCCGCCGACGTGTTCGCGCTGGCGCTGCTAAGCGCCTTCTTCATCGGATGGGACGCCTTCTATTCAGAATGGGGGCGGGTTCTTTTCTGTGCAGCGCTGATACCGGTCATGCTGCTGTTCCTGTGCGTCTTTGCCGCCCAGTGTAAGGCCGGCACCGTCATCCGCGGCTCCCTGACCGCCCGGGTGCTGCGGCTGCTGTGGCGCATCCTGCGAGGCGTGACTCTGTGGCTGTGGCGCATCGTTACCGGCATCCCGCTGGTGTGGAAAACGGCGCTGGTGGGGCTGGGTCTGGCGCTGCTGGAGATCGGACTGTATCAGATGAATTACTACGGAGAGTATTTTCTGGTGCTGAAGCTCGTGGAGCTGCTGGCGGTGCTGGCCATCGCCCTGAACCTGCGGACGCTGGAGAAAAACGGCAAGCAGCTGTCGGAGGGCGACCTGTCCACGCCGGTGGACACCAAGCGGCTGTTCGGCGCCTTCCGGCGGTACGGGCAGGCCATGAACCGGCTGCAAAGCGGCATGGAGAGCGCCGTGCAGGAGCAGATGCGCGCCGAGCGGATGAAAACGGAGCTGATCACCAACGTGTCTCACGACATCAAGACGCCGCTGACCTCCATTGTCAACTACGTGGATCTGCTGAAGAAAGAGGACATCCCCTCCCCCGCCGCCCAGGAGTACATTGCGGTGCTGGACCGGCAGAGCAAGCGGCTGAAGAAGCTGACGGAGGATCTGGTGGAGGCGTCCAAGGCGTCCTCCGGCGCGCTGCCGGTGGACGTGCAGCCCATAGATGTAAGTGTGCTGTTCAGCCAGATCGCCGGCGAGTATCAGGATCGGCTGGCGGACTGCCATCTGACGCTGGTGACCCAGCCGCCGGAGGGGCAGCCCGTGGTGGCCGCCGACAGCAAGCTGCTCAGCCGGGTCATGGACAATCTGGTATCCAACATCTGCAAATACGCCATGCCGGAGACCCGCGTCTACGTGTCCGGCGTGGTGTCCGACGGGCAGATGACCCTGAGCTTCAAGAATGTGTCACAGGCAGAGTTGAACATCTCCCCCGACGAGCTGATGGAGCGCTTTGTGCGAGGAGATACCTCTCGCCACACGGAGGGCAGCGGGCTGGGGCTGTCCATCGTGCGAAGCCTTGTGCAGCTGATGGGCGGCACGTTCCGGCTGTCCATCGACGCAGATCTGTTCCGAGCAGATGTAACGCTGCCGCTGGTCCAGCAGGACTGACAGCGAGAGAACGATACAAAAAAGCAGCAGAAAGCGGGCAGAAAATCGCCCGCTTCCTGTTGCTTTTTTCCGCGCGGCATGGTAGGATGGGAGAAATGTAAAATGACCACAGACAGAAAAAACTTTATTTTTACCCCTCGCCGTGGTATCATGGCAGAAATTGAATATCCGGGTGTGGCTCAACTGGTAGGGCGCGACATTTGGGAGTGCCGTGGCGGTATCCGGGATAGGGTGAGGCGAAACGCCGCAAAGCCTTGTGACACCTGCATTTGCGCGATTTCCACCGATTGCCGAAAATAGCATAAAAGCGGCTTTGACCACAGGAATGACCACAGACAGAAAAAACTTTATTTTTACCCCTCGCCGTGGTATCATGGCAGAAAAGTGAATATCCGGGTGTAGCTCAACTGGTAGGGCGCGACATTTGGGATGTCGAGGTTGGGTGTTCAAGTCACCTCACTCGGACCAAAATCCCTCTGAATTCATTGATTTCAGAGGGGTTTTCTTATTCTTTGTCTATTGCGGCGCAGAATTTGAGTTTGTCATTCTTAACATATCTTTTCGACAGTTCTTGTGCAAAGTGTGAAACGATTATACAAGTTATCAGATTGTCCTCTATTTTTAGCTGTATGCGAACTCCGTCAAGTCGACTGAGTAACTTTACTTTTCGCACAGAAAGTGCAGACCAAATATGTAGACAGGCATGCTTAATTACTATATAATGATTAAAAGAATGCTATAACAACGGTAACTCAGTTGCCCTGCGCCTTGCGTAAAGAATCAGTCTATACTAAAGTGCAGCGGGAAGGGGAACAAATATGAACGAGGAGAATCGAATTACTTTAATTTTAATTGACACATGCGCCTTTAGGGATGCAAATAGTGATTTCCCTGGCATAGTAAAAAGTTTGCTTCCCTCTTTTTTCTCGACAGCAGATGAGAAAGGCATTACCTTGTTAACGCATCCAGTGCTCGAAAATGAAATTCATAAACATATTGAAGATTCCGGCATATTTAAAGACTACCAGTCACTACTTACTCAGCTTCGCAAGTGCACCAGCACTTTAAAACATTACAAACTTGATGATGTACTATTGTCTTCCAAGATTTCGGAGTTGGATATTCAGACTAAACTTTTCGAAGCTTATCAACAATATTACCAAGATGCGATTCGTCTTGATTTTGGTGACCCTGCTTCTGTATTTGAGCTTTATTTTAATAGTAAAGCCCCTTTTGCGTTGTCTGGTAAAAAGAAAGCTGAATTTCCAGATGCCTTTGTTTTTGATGCTACAAGAAAATACCTTGAAAAGCATCCAAATGATATCTTGCTGGTCATATCTAAAGACAGTGATTGGACGACCGCATTTAATCAGATAGAGAATGTCATAATCTGCGATTCTATTTCTAATGCGCTAACTAAAATCAGCAATATCGATAGCATACTAAGTCAAGAAATGCTCAGCCAAATTTTCAGAGGTGCATATAAAGAAATAATTTCAAACGCACAGCAGAACGTTGAATGTGAATGTTTTGAACTTGATGATTACGAAAACCTCAACGAGTTGGAAATTGAGTCTGTAAAGATCGATTGTGTTAGCGATAATTTTATCCCGCTAAAGATTGCCCGTGATAGCTTGCTGCTAAGCACCAATGTCACAATTAAAGTTTCTGGCTATGCTGAAGTATTTGATGAGGAGAACTCAATTTGGGATAGCGTTGACAGAGAATATTTCTATATGGCATATGCTGATATAGATTTCACGGATGCTGAAGCAGAAGTTGACTGCGAAATTCTTATTTCATTTGACTTTGATGATCCCGAAAATACCGCTCAAGTAATGGAATTTCATCTTCTTAATCAAGGTAATATTTGCATTGACTGCGAAGGCGCATCAATTAGAGAGATTGATGAAGAGGAGTTGTCGGTAAGGGTCTTGCGTGAAGATAAAGGGTACCCTCGTAGAAATACAAAATAGTTTTTGTATGTAACTCAAAATGCCGCCTTGAATACTCAAGGCGGCATTTTACTTAATTATTTCTTCTTTCCCCGCTTGCCCTCCTTTCCCTCTATTGGCCGCCCATCACCTTTGCCCTCGTCCTTCAGCCGCTGCGCTTCCGCAATCTCCGCTTTCATCTCCACAATCAGCGTCTTCAGCTTCTCTTCGCACTCCTCGCGGGTATGGGCGTAGACATTGCGGGCGTGCTTTTTACCATCGGGCCACTTGGGAGAGTAGCGCCCCTCGAAGAGGTGGTCGTTGATCTCGGAGACGCAGCCGGTGCCGGACCTGCGCTTGCGGCCCACGTAGGGCTTGAAATCGGTCATACTCGGCTTTTCCGCCTGGGCCGGGGCAGTTTCCTGCCCCGGCTCTGAAGCGTCCTCCTGCGGCGCTGCTTTGCCGATGCCGCGGTCGATGTTGGCGGCGGCCGTGAGCCGCATGTCGTCGGTGATGTGGGTATAGATGTCCAGCGTGGTGGCCGCCGACACATGCCCCAGCATGGCGGAGAGTGTTTTCACATCCATGCCGCTCTCCAGCGCCAGCGTTGCGAAGGTGTGGCGCAGATCGTGAAAGCGTACATGCTTGCATCCTGCGTGCTCCAGAATGAGCTGCAATCTGCGCCGCACCACGCCGGGTGTGATGGGGCAGTCCTCCTTCACCGGGGACGGGAACATCCAGCGAGAGTCCACCGTCTTTTTGTACTCCCGCAGCACCGCCACCACAGCGGGCGGCAGGACGATCTTGCGGACGGAGTTCTTCGTCTTGGGCGTGCTGATCTGAAGTTGGCCACGCACATCGTAGACCTGCTTGTTCACATTCAGTACACCGGTTTTGAAGTTCAGGTCGTCCCATTGCAGCGCCATCAGCTCACCCCGGCGCAGGCCGGTTGCCAAGTCCAGAAGGAAGACTTCGTAGTAGCCCTCAAACTTCGCCTGAATGAGAAACCGCTGCAGCTCCTCCCGCGTCAGCACCTGCATCTCCCGTGCCTTCTTGGGCGGCAGCTTGCAGCCGATGGCCGGGTTCACGCGAATCAGTCCATCCTGCACCGCTTTCTCCAGCGCGGAGCGACAGGTGGCGTGGCACATGCGCACCATTCGGTCGGACAGTCCTTCGCCGTACTTGTCGGTGAAGCGCTTCCGGCCACTATTCTTGATCCGACCATAGAACTGTTGCAGGTCGTTCTGTGTCAGCTTATTCAGCGGGATGTCCCCAATCTCCGGAATGATATGCAGGCGGATGCGGCTCTCGTAGGTCTCCTGCGTAGTTGGGCGGATCTTAGGCTTGGAGTGATTCTCGTACCAGTATGTCAGCCAGTCCCCGAAGGGCATCTCAGACCGCACTTTTTCGGGCTTCAGCCCGCCGCATTCCTCCTTGAGCTTTTGGAGTTTTTCGAGGCACCCCTTCTTGGTTTTGGCGAGGACATTTTTCGTCTTGGGGTAGCCGTTATCATCGTAGCCGATGACGATGCGCCCCTCCCACCGACCGTCCTTGCGCTGTCTTACGGTTCCGTCTCCGGCTTTTCGTTTTCTTGCCACGGTTTCAACTCCTTTCCGAAGATGTCCTCCATGAAGCCGCCCACGATGCCGCAGGCTGTCTTCTGCATATCCGATGTGACGTGGGTATAGGTGTCCAGCGTGAAGGAGGCGTTGGTGTGGCCCAGGATACCGGACAGCGTTTTGGCATCCACGCCGCTGGTAAGGGCATGGGTTGCGAAGGTATGACGCAGATCGTGGAAGCGGATGCTGGGGAGTCCTGCCCGCTGGAGCAGCGTTTTCATGTGGCGATACGCCGCGTTGGGATCGACTGGATCCTCCGGCTTCACCGGGTCGGGGAATATCCATTGACTGATGGTATCCGCCTTGCGCCGCCGCAGGATTTCAGTCACACTGTGCGGCAGGATGATGGTGCGCATGCCCTGATTGGTCTTCGTCTCGCCGACGGTGTATTCGCCCTTCCGCTGGCTGTGGAGGGTTCGGCACACCTTCAGCGTACCGGTATTTCTATCGAAGTCGCTCCACTGCAGACCGCAGATCTCGCCGCGGCGCAGGCCGGTCATCAGCTCCGTTTGGAAGAAGTCCCGCCACACCTCATCCTGCTCCACCACTGCGAGGAAGGCGTCCAGCTCCGCACGGGTGAGGATACGCTTGGGCTTGTAGTTGGGCTTGGGCGCCGTTGTCCCCTCAGTAGGATTTCTGGGAATGACATGCGCCTGCACCGCGTCCTTCAGCGCGGCGTGGAGGGTGGAGTGAATGTGGCACACCATGGAGTCGGAGAGCTGATGCCCCATCTCGGGGTGCTCGTGGATGCGTCCCTCCGTTTTCAGGCGGCGGTACATCCGCTGGATGTCCTGCTGGGAGAGGAGGGAGATCTGCTTGTCGCCCAGCTGCGGCTTGATGTAGTATTCGATGTAGCGGCGGTAGCCCTCGAGGGTACCGGGGCGCACCGTACCCGCCTTGTACTCTGTGAGCCAGCGGTCCAGCCACTGGCCCAGCGTCATGCGGCTGTCCTCGGTCAGCTCCACATCGCGGTAGCACTCGATGTTCTGGTGCAGCTTGTTCAGCAGGGCCTTTTGCGTCTTGGCATACACATGACGGAACAGTGGCTCGCCGTTTTCCCGGTGGCCGATGACGATGCGACCCTCCCAGCGCCCGTCGTCACGCCTTCGCACCATGCCGTCGCCAGCCGGTCTTCGTTTTGCCATGTATTTCACTTCCTTTGATTGAGATTTTTTTGCAACACAAACAATTACCACATTTTTGCGGAAATAGCTATCAGAACTTTGAAATGGTTTGCCATTACATCCGCATAGAAAACCCGTGGTACTGCTCGTATTGTTCCTCTTCATTATCTACAGCGTATTCCACCGTGCGGTCGATCTTGCCGCCGCGTTCCAGAATACGCCGGATCTCCTGCTTGCTGTGATGCAGCGTTTCCAGATGGAAGCGGTCATTGTCGCCGGTGTTCATCGCATCCAGGATGGAGATCAAACCGCAGACGGCATCGTCCACCGTAGGCAGGAGTTCACCGTACTCGGTGGCATCGATGCGGCTTTCCAGATACTCACAGCCGCCCATATCGAAGTAGGCTTCCATGCTGCTGCGCAGAAGCGTCTGGTCGAAGAGCTTATTGTCTCTGCATCGGACATTCTCCGGTGTGGTGTAGGTGATGTATTTTTGATTCGCCTCCCATCGCACCTTGTAGCCGTACTCCGCCATGAATGCGATGAACTCCTCACGGGTAGCACAGTTCTCCATAGCTTCCTTAATGGTACGGCACAGCCGTTTCTTCCAAGCAGGAATACGGAACGGATCTGCCTTGCTCTCGGTGAAGGACAAGCCATACTCCCGGCAGAGTTGGTTGCTGTACTCCTTTGCCTGCTGCATCTCCCTGGCGCTCTGATGAAACTTCTGACCGGTTTCAAAATTTACCGAGTTCATGATGATGTGATTGTGGATGTGCGCCGTATTCATATGCGTGACCACCACGCACTGGTAGCCCTTGAAGTATTCCGCAAACTTCAACCCGATCTCATGCGCTGTATCAAAATCCAGCGGATCGTCCGGGGCGAAGGCTTGGACGATGTGGTAGTAGCTGCGGCCATCTGTTTTGCGGAACTGTTTCTTTACCGCTTCGAATTCATCCTGAGCTGTTTGAGCCATGCAGTTGACACCGGATATGAGACGCTCCACCGTTTTCTCACGGTTTGTAACATAGTCCAGGATACCGCTCAGACTGCGTGAGACAGCAATGAATTTAATGTTTGCCATGCGTTCCGGTACACCTCCGTAAAGGGTTCATAGTTCACCTGCGTGATACGCCCCTGCCGAGCCATGACCGTGAGCTGGTTCAGGTTATTTCCCTGATAGCGCAGCTCCCGCAGGAGCTCATCCATACCTTCAATGACAGTGACCTCCCGATTCATGGCCGCCCGGCGTACGAACTCACTTTCGGTCATATGAGCTGCATCCGCCTTGCGGCGGATGCAGTCCTTTTCCCACCCGGCAACGCGGGCGCGGATAAATTGATTCTTAGCCATGGTGCTCGTTACCTCTGCTTGCCAGCATAGTCATCGTCTCGATCTGCTTAGCCAGAGTCTCGTCCCGCGCATGCACATAATAGAACTCCAGCATCTTTTCGACTGCAAAGCACTGCTGCCACTCCGCACAGCCAGACAGTGCGGCTTTGCCCTTGCCGGTGAAAAAGTGATTCAACTCTTCACAGGAGACATCCGCGCCGAGTTGATAGAGCATGGCTTCCCGTACATCGCTGAGCATCTCTTCCTTATCGTACTTGTCCATCATAATTTCATAGGGATTATAGGTGTTCTCCGTCATAATCTTTATCTCCTTTAAATTTATTTTTCTTTGTGTTGATAGGGGTGCGGGCTTAGCCCGCCTGCCGAAGGGGTCGGAACGGGGCAATCGCCCCGTTCCGTACCACGAAGGCGAAACTTGTCATTCTCGAAGCGAGAATTTTCGGCGCTGACGCGCACTTCAGCCGCTCTGCGGCGCTTTGCGGAAAAGGCAGTCATCCCGCTTGGTCAAGCATCCATGGCGCATCACCTCCTTCCGTGCAGAACACGCTGCGGTAGGTACTGACATCTGGCACCATGCCACGCTCCAGCATGATTCCACTCTGCAGCAAACGCACGCACATCTCCGCATAGACATCTCGCATCTCGTCCCGGCACCGACGGGCAACAGCTCTTTGCTCATCGGTCAGATCACCGTAGTGTTCATCGCAGAGGAACAGGCGAAGTTCTTCTTCATCAATGGGGTCGGCATGTTCCTTGTTCCACTCCCACCGAATGTAGCGCACCGTGTCATGTGTGCGCCGGATGACCATCATCGGGTCATGGTCTACGATAAAGTTTGCAATCTGCTGCATCATGCGCTTTCTTCCCCCTTCTTGTTCTGCTGATTCAACTCGGCCAGCCGCTTCTCTGCTCTTGCCCGTTCCATGTCACGCTCCACCTGCAGGAACTGCCGCTGATAATTCAGCTCCAGCGCTTCCTGAATGGGACGGATGGTGTAGATAAGACTGCCGTTGCGCACGCGGCCGTCCTTCGTGATGATGGTGCTGGGCTCGGTGCGGATGAGCCCCTTCTCCTCCAGACCGGCCACATACTTCCGCACGGTGTTTTCGCTCAGCTGCACCGCCTTTCCGATGGTGCGGTAGCTGGGATGGCACTGGTAGGTTCTGCGATCCTCGCAGCGCAGAAGGTAATTGTAGACGGCAATCTCATGCGAGCTGAGACCGAGGTTGAACACCTCGTTTGGCACGAGGTAGTAATACTTGTTCGGATCTCGCTTAGGCCAACGCCGGAACATCAGGCATCACCTCCTGTCTGCGCATCTACCCACCGGCGGAACTCTTCTTTGGGTACCACGATGCGGCTGCCTATCCGCAGCGCGGGGAAGCCCGTCTCGTGCATGAGCTCATAGGCGCTGGAGATGGACACGCCCAGCACCTGCGCCACCGTGTTCGCGTTGAGGAACAGCGGCAGCTGGTCATAGTTGGTGAATGTGGATTCTTGCATTGGATTCCTCCTTTATAATTTTTTGTTGAGAGCTGCAAGCAAAAAGCTCCCACTGAAAAAGTGGGAGCAGTGTCCATATTGCAAATTTGGAACCTTATGATAGAATAGAAGCATCAGGAGGTGAGCCGATGCCGCTGTTGAAATACAGAATCTACGAACTGTCTGCCAGAGCCGTGATCAGCTATGGCAGGCAGCAGGACGGGAGATATACCTTCCATCTCAGCGCCGCCGAGACAGAGAAATGCAAATCACTTTCCGCACATCACGAGCAGGACGATAACGCACTGTTCTATCAGATCATGTGCGTGCTGCACGGCGATGCCTTCACCGGAAGACCCGGTGGGCAGCTGGTGACTGACCTCTCGGACATCATTTTCTATATGGACTTCTCCGGCATCTTCGACCGGAGCGGTGCCAGAAAGAAATACCGGATCCGGCAGGAAAAAGCGAAGGCCCTGTTCCGTCCCGAGGGCGTGAGCCTTGATTTTGGCTCCGGCCCGCATCGCTATCTTGCCTTTGAGCGTTCGGGCAGCATGAGCCGGCAGGCGCGGCTGTCCTTCATTCGGGAAGATTTTTATGACGCCGTGCACCGCCGCATCATGATGGATATGACCATCGGTGACTGCCAGCTCAGCAAGCTCTATGCCTACAACGGCCTGATGCTGTCCAGCGGTATCCGCATTGACGGCATCGGCATTGACCGGCCCCACCGGGTGGTGGTCATCGACAATCCTACGCGCACAGAGCGGAATGTCAGCGTCATCACCGTAGAGGACGGCGGAACGCAGAACAGTACCCGCAAATATCACCGGGTGGAGAAAAAAGAGGACATCGAAATCACCTGCTTCGACGGCGAGGGGCTGATCTCAAAAGAATATGCCCGCGTCGTGGACGAGAAGCTGTGCGGGAAGAAAGTCCACACCTCATTCCAGATCCGTATGCCCTATGTCAAGGGTATGCTGCACGAGGTGGACTTCAAAGACTTCCTGACCCTCTGCGGGACGGACACCATCACCGATCTGTGGGGCATGGAGCATTCCGTCCGGGATGTGGACGTCATCCTCACCAAGAGCATGTTCAAGGGATACGGCTGGCTCACTGCCAGTGGCATGAACTGGGAGGACTACCGGACGGTGTTTCGCAAGTACCGCCATGCGCTGTACATCACCAATGTGAGCAAGGAGAAATCGGAACAGACCACCGAGCTGAACTATCAGTTTCTGACCACCGTTTCCATTCAGGGTGACGAGTTCCGCCCTGCCGATCTGCCGGACGGCTGGGACCACAGCCCGGAGACAGACGAGCGAAATTGGCTCACCAAGCAGACGGAACTGGCGTATTACAATTTCTGCGCCGATGAATCGTTTCGGCAGAATTACTTTCTGGAGAAGTTTGAGCGGGTCAGCTGGTGGGAACGGCATCAGGGCAAAGACCAGATCCTTGCCGCCGTGCTGAAAAAGAATCCGCGTTTCATCAACGAACCGGTCTATGCCAGGCGGCTGGAGGACGAAGCGGACAAGATCGTGGAGCAGTACGCCGTCGGCCGCCTGATCGTGGTGGGAGACAACCGTTATCTTTCCGGTGATCTTCTGGACTTTCTGGCATTTCTGCTCCCGACTGTTCCGCCACGCAAACGCAGGCAACGGATGTTTTACAGCACCGTCATGACCGACCACTTCCCGGAGAGTTCCTTCTATGCACCCCAGGCGGCCTATGCCCATGACGACGCCTGCACGCTGCTACGCAATCCGCACATTGCCCGCAACGAGGAGCTACAGCTTTCCTTCTACGACGCGAAGGAAGAGAGAAAGCAGATGCGGCATTACTATTTCGGGCACCTGACGGATGTGGTGATGGTGGATTCCAATATGCTGGCTGCGGAGCGGCTGGGCGGCGCTGACTACGACGGCGATATGATCAAGACCATATCTGATCCGATCCTGAATGCCTGCGTCCGCCGCAACTACAACCTCTACCGCTACGAGAAACACAAATCCCTCACCAACACAGAGAACATTCCTCTGCTGATGATCCCTACGGCCCAGCCCCAGATCCGCAGTGCCGACGACTGGGAGGCACGGTTTGAGACCGTTCGCAGCACCTTCTCCTCCCGCGTCGGTCAGATCTGCAATGCCGCGCTGGATCGCAGCATTATCGCCTACAACGAAAACTCCGACGCCGAGGAGCGGGAGCGCTGCCGGGAGGAGACGGAAACATTAGCCATCCTTACCGGGCTGGAGATCGACTCGGCTAAGAGCGGCATCCGCCCCGATCTGGATGAGTACCTGACCCACAAGACCGTCAAGCGCAGTGCCTTCCTCAAATATAAGACGCTGGTAGAGGATGCGGAGACCCGGCGCGCCTGGTACGAGCCTACCCATGCGGCCAAGATAAAGGCGTTTTTTAAAAAGGTGGATTGGGACGCGGTAGACTCCAACGTGGAGCGCCTGCCGTATCTGGCACAGCAGCTGAAAAAGAACACGCCGCGCATCAAGGCAAAGCCCACCAAGGACGAAGAATTGTTTTCCTTTGCTGCCCAGCAGCCGGACTGGAGGGAACAGCTGGATTCCGATAAGCTGGCGGCGGTAGCTGCGCTGCTGCAAGATTACGATGCCTGCCTCTCCCGCATCCGGGCCTGCCGCGTTCCGTTGAAGGAGAAAAAGCGGAAGAGCGATGTGGAGCGCATTCTGTATGCCAGAGGGCAGGAGGATGCATACGATCCTGACGAGCTGTACGCTCTGTTCGGCAGCCTGCCGCCGGAAAAGGTGTCCGCTCTGCGGCAAGCCATGCAGAAGCAGGCCTGGCACCTCATGGACGAGGATGCACGGGAGCGTTTCCTGCGGGAATGGCTACCGGAGTTTGAGGATATTTACGATCTGCTGACCGATTTCCGCTTCGGCGGCTACCGCATCCTCGGAGACATTATCTGTGATATAGAGGACGAGAACGCCGGAAGGGAGAAAAAGCAGCTGTTCCGTGAAAGCGACTCGAAAGCCTTCGCCGCCATGATGAGCGCCTTTGTGGGCAAGTCCGCCTCCCGGAGCTACCGTGATGCGGTGACGTCCAAGTGCTGGGAACTGCTGACCGCGATTGTAAGACCGGCTCTGGCCGTGCGCTATGTGGTGGCCCTCGGCAGGCGTGACCTGCTGTGGGAGCTGCTGCCGGAGTACATCGAAAAAAATGTTCTGGAGGTGCGGGATGATTAACGAATGGGAGGAATTCTGTGCATATACCGGGACGGTTTCCTATACCGCCAGTAAGAAGAGCGATACGACATGGCTGGGTCGGTTCACTTTTGCCACGATCCTGGAGTTTGAGGGGATGGCGCGGATTTTGACCGTTCTGGCTCGCGGATACCTGTTCCACGGCAAAGATGGAGCGGTCATTTCGGGTAATCCGCATAATCGGATCGACCACGCCCGCCGTGCACTCTGCGCCTGGTGCAGTGTACCGGAGGATGGGAAGCGTGCACCGGACAAGGAATGGCAGTTCCAGACGGATTTTTCGGAGCTCCACACGGAGTTCCCGGAGCTGGTAGATGCGGACGGGACCGGCTGGTTCCTCCGCCATGTCCTTCGCACTGCAGACTTCATGCTGACGAACCCGGAAAAGGTGCGCAGCACCTCGCTCAAGTATGCGGAGGTCATTCAGTCCAAGTTCTCTGCCGCATGGCGAAGCAAGGTGATGCAGTATCAGATCCCGATTTTTGCCCCCCAAACCAAGGGTGCCTGGACGCTGCGCTTTGACGATGTCCTTGCCGATGCGTTGGAGCTTGGCCCGCTGCGCAGAGAAGGGCCGGAACTGCCGCCCGAGCTGACAGAGAAAGTGAAAGCGGCGCTTCCGAAGGAAATTCCGTCTAATGCTGTCTGTACTCTGATCCGCTATTATCTCGCCAACCGGCAGGATGATTGTGAATGGGTGGTCCTGCCGGTGGCAAACTTTGACGCCTACTTCGGAGATACCAGCTTCAGCAAGAAGTTTCTGCCCAAGATTCCGCTGGAAATCATGGAGCGAAGCAGTGCCTTCGGCATCAGCCGGTATCGGATCACGGAAGAATATCTGTCATAAATACGGACAGCGGGACAAGCCTTTATGGCCTGTCCCGCTGTTTTTCTGTCTGGATTTTGAAAGTGTTTTCCTTGTTTATGGCGGTGCAGCCGCTGAGCTATTGCCTAAGGTTTAGTCATCGCCATCGGATCATGATAAGATTAGGTTCTCACCTCTCATAAATATTTCGCACGGAGATAGTCTGCCTGCTCCTGCGTGATGGCATTGCTCCACTGATTGGAGTTGATCGCACTATACAATTCTCCCCACAGGCAGTCCATATAAGACACTTTGTCTTTTTCGCCCTGAATGTACTCACGAAGCGCTTTATCCAAACTGGCGGGCAGATCCTTTTCCAGATAGGTTCGGTCAGCCGGCTTGCCGCCATTCATTTGTGGTTTCTCCGCAGTCAGCGTAATGAGCTGCTCCATCGGGATACCCAGTGTGGAGGACAGCTTCATCAATGTTCTGGCACTGCATCGGGAGAGCGTTGTCTTGCCAGAACAAATGTCCGCCAGCGTTGCCCAAGGCACACCGCTTTTCTTGGAGAGCTGGTAGCGGGAGAGGTTCTTTTCCCGAAGTATCTGTTGGATTGTCATATACATCACCGCTCTTATTATATCGGTGCACCGATAATCAGTCAAGCAAAAACCTCCCAAATCCCTGACCAACCTGTTTGTTTGCATTTGCCCTCCTCAAAACTGTTGACCATTACGATACAGACAGCGGGACAAGCCTCTACGGCCTGTCCCGCTGTATTTCTGCCTGGATTTTGAAAGTATTTTCCTTGTCTATAGCGGTGCAGCCTTTGAGCTGTCACCAAATCAGAATATGTTATTAGACTTAGTACCGAAGCATGTCGCAATCATAGATAAGTATTGATTCTGGTTTTTTAGCACTACAACGTGAACATAGGGAATCTGTTGTTTCCTGACTTAGCATCGGCAAAGGCTTTTTATGCGGGTAGTGGCACGACTTGGTGGCATAATTTCAGAACTGTTAGGCAGAAATTGCACTTAGTAACCTGTATCTATTAAGAATCCAAACTACCGATAGCGTTAAGCGCACCCGCCAAATCCTTTTGGGCTCGGCGGATTTTCCCGCGGTAATTCAGGATTGACATGAGTATTTCTTTGCAATCATCATCACTTAATATGGCAGCAATTTCGAGCTTGATACGAGCACGCGAAGTACCGACATAGAATATCAGAGCATTCCCTTGTTCAAAAGTAGTCTTATCAACATCAAGAAGAATCACGACATCGGCTTCAAGCCCTTTGAACTTTCGACATGTAGTAAACAAATATTTGTTGCGATACTTTCCGTTATTTACGGAATCGCTCAAGATACTCGTTGCTTCTGTTTTACATGTCAAAAGGACAATATCCCGATACCCGTCAGCTGCGAGATCATCAATTATTGAATCAATCCGTTCTCTTTCGTTCTGGGCTGAATCACAAAAGTGAATTTTGGCCGGAGTGCCTTTAACTGCCCCCTCAAACACTTTTGGTTTGCGCTCAGTAATCGGGCGCAAAGAAGTTACGGCAATATTTTCGGTGTTCCTGCAATTCCGATACAGCGTCAGTCGGCAATCCAAGTCACCTATAAATTTAGGCATCTCTCTTGCCTGAATCAATTGTAACCGATCATAAAAGACATAGAATGTTCCCCCCTGATCCGCGTCAACAATTATATCATGGATAAGTTGAATAATATCGGTTTCTTCTATTGCTTCGCTTCCAAAATCCTGCCCCTCATCAATAATAACATGTTTATACGGAAAGGAATCCGATATATAGTAATCTTCAAGTTTCGCTTTAAGTTCGTTATAGTTTGGCTTTACTGTATATTCCTATAGTCTCCAGCTAACTCAAATCCTCTTCGTAGTCGTAGGAGGCGTTGCGGTATTCCTCCGGCTCGTCCTGCTGATTGAGGCCCTTCTCCTCGAAGCCGATCTCACCCAGGCGCAGGCACTCCGCTTCCTGAATGACCGCGTTCTTGATCTTCCGGAACTCCTTTTGCTGTGAGAGCGGGATGCGTTCCTGGGGCTTATCGTGGTAGTAGCTGTCCACCTTGCCTTGGAGCATCAGCCAATGGTCATAGCACTTGTTCACGACAGGGAGCCGTTCCATCTCGTCCACGATCTCATCCACCAGCTGCTTCAACCGTTTGGGAAGATAGCCGTAGGATTTCTTGCCCTTGACTGTTCCGAGCTGCGCCGCCAGCTCCAGCACGAGCCGCTCGGCATCCGGGTGGTCGCACATACTATCCCGCATGGTCTGCACCAGCTCCAGCATTGCCCGCCGCGCTTCCCGCACCAGCTCATCTCTGGACTCAGACTTCTGTTCGTAGAGATGGAGCATTTCGTTGCGGAAAATATCGTTGGTGAGCTTGGACTTGATCTGACGGATACCTTCCCTGGAGAGATAGGCCTGTCCCGGCTTTGCGGACCAGGCCATCATGTGGATGTGCGGATGCTCGCCCTCGTCGTGGAAGGCCGCATACCAACGGAAGTCACCGGGCGGTATCTTCATTGCCGCCGCGATGTCGTTACGGTGCGCCCGAATGAGATTGCGCCACGCCGCGGCGTTATCGAAGCCGAGCCGGGCCACATCCTCCCGCTTGATAGAGATGATATGTGTCCACACATTTCCGGTGTAGCTCTCCAGTTCTTCCATGGCCCTGTCGAGAGAGATAGCATCGTCATCACCGAACAGACCGTGAGTGCCGATGCGCTCCGCGCGAGGACGGGTGGCGATATACTTCATGTACTGGTCTGACTCGTGGATGGCATCCCAGTTGGACTCCAGCGCCAGCGTGATGAACGCAGAGGCTTTGACTTTGGTGGGCTTCGTCAGGTAGTCCTCGTACTCATAGAGCGTTTTGCTGTCCGGAAAGTCCTTGACCAGTTTGGCGACGAGCTGCTCCTGCTTTCGTGTGGGCGGACGGTCATCTGGGATAAGCTCCACCCGCTCCCGGGTCGCGATGTAGCGAAGGTATCCGGAGGCCCCGCCGGTGCTTTTGATATAGGGACTCTTGAGGATCAGTCTTGCCATTCGTCATCATCCCAGTCCTGCTCCTGGCGGGAGCGTGCGTACTTTTCCAACGAGATGAGACCGTTTGTGGCTTTCACATTGCGGACGCTCTGCGCCCGTCTGCGCTTCAAATCTTCCCGATCCATCTCGAACGCTTCTGCGATAATACCGTTGGTCATGTCCTGCTCCACGTTTCTTGTGAAGCTGCTTCTGGCGATATAGTCCTCCATTCTGCGCAGTCTGCCGTCAATGGCATACTGGATCGCCATAGGCAAAAGCGTTTGGTTGTCCTGTATCTCCAGATGATCCACATAAAAGTTCACCGCCTTCTCCACGAACTCATTCATGCTTTGGCAGTTGTCGGCGGCGTACCACTGCTCGATCCTTCTTCTGGTTTCCGGCTGCATCCGGAATGCAATACGATCTCTGGTTTCTTTACTCATTCAATTCCTCCTTTTTGCTGTAAGACATCCTTG
>NZ_DBLZXX010000012.1:0-45945 GCF_057856985.1 Vescimonas sp. | reverse complement strand
AAGTTTGAAGATTAGACATAAACAAATCCTCCGCATGGTCTAAGCCATACGGAGGATTAACTGTTTTACGGACACCCGTCTATGGTCGGGAGTGTTTTGCGCTTTATTCGGCCTCGTGGTGAGACTGACGCTCCGCCATGGGGATGTAGTGGCCGTGGGTGGTGACGGCGCGGTACGCCGGACGCATGATGCGGTGGCAGGTGATGAGCTCTTCCATGCGGTTGGCGCACCAGCCCGCGATACGGGCGGAGGCGAACAGCGGCGTGAACACGTCCTGAGGGATGCCCAGCATGGTGTACACCAGGCCGGAGTACATGTCCACGTTGGCGCACATGGGGGTGTTGTCACCGCGGCGCTCCTGCACCAGCAGGATGCCCAGCTCCTCCACCTTCTGCAGAAGGGCGAAGTCCTCGGCGTAGCCCTTGATCTCCGCCATGTGCTGGGCGTATTTCTTCAGCAGCACGGCGCGGGGGTCGGACATGGTATACACCGCGTGGCCCAGACCGTACAGCTTGCCGGACCTGTCGCCGGCCTCCTTGTCCAGCAGCTTCACCAGATAGTCGCGGATGGAGCCGTCGTCGTGGGGGTCCACATTCTCCTTGACATAGCGGAACATCTCCATGACCTTGGCGTTGGCGCCGCCGTGGAGCGGACCCTTCAGGGAGCCTACGGCTCCGGCGATGGCGCTGTACGTATCCGTGCCGCTGGAGGACATGGCGCGGCAGACGAAGGTGGAGTTGTTGCCGCCGCCGTGCTCCGCGTGGACCATCAGCATCATATCCAGCAGGTGGGCCTCCTCCTCGGTGTAGTTGGTATCGGGCCGGATCATCCGCAGGAAGTTCTCCGCAGTGGACAGCTCCGCCACGGGGAAATGGATGTGCAGGGAGTCACCCTGGAAATAGTGGCGCTTCACCGCGTAGGAGTTGGCCACGATGGAGGGGAAGCAGCCGATGAGCTTTACCGACTGCAGGAGCAGGTTCTCGATGGAGGTGTCGTCGGCACTGGCATCGTAGGAGTACAGGCTCAGCACGCTGCGGGCCAGCTCGTTCATCATGTTGCCGCTGGGATGCCGCATGATCATGCCCTCGGTGAAACCCTCCGGCAGCTTGCGGGCCTGGCTCATGATGTCCTTGAACCGCTTCAGCTCGGCCTCCGTGGGCAGGTAGCCCATCACCAGCAGGTACGCCACCTCCTCATAGCCGAAGGTGCCGGCTCTGCGGTGGGCCTCCACGATGTCGGTAAGCTCGATGCCGCGGTAGTACAGGCGGCCCGGGGTAGGGATGCGCTGTCCGTCCTGCAGCAGGTAGCCCTGCACGCTGCCTACCTTGGTGACGCCCACCAGCACGCCGGTGCCGTCGCTGTTGCGCAGACCCTTTTTGACCTCACCCTGATAGAACTGGGGGCCGATGGCATACTCCTCCTGAATGCGGCGGCTCAGCGGTTCTGTGTAGCGCTCCAGAATACCGGTATCCTTCTCAACCATAATGCTTTCCTTTCTCCTGCGGCGTCCGCAGGCTTTCATCCTGTTGGGGCGATTATAACGCGCCAATTTGCGTTTTGCAAGATGAAAATACGCAAAATTCATAAATGACGGAAAAATTTCTTAAAAACAGGGGAAAATCAGGGGACGCGACACACAAAATGCAATAATTAATTTTTTAACTTTCATTTTAGGGCTTGCACACGCAAAATTATCTGCTATACTATACCCATCAAAAATGATACGTCAAAAATTCTCCGAAAAGGAGCGTGACCATATGATCCAGCTGCACCACGGCGGCGTCACCCTGCAAAACGGGGTGCCGGCGCCCGCCAAGACTGCCGCACCGGCCCTGCGTGACAGGACCATGGCCTACCAGATCCTCCGCCGCCACGACAAGCCCGCGGGGGACGGCCTGCTGCACCTGACCTTTGACAGTCTCATCTCCCACGACATCACCTACGTGGGCGTCATCCAGACCGCCAAGGCCAGCGGCATGACGGAGTTCCCCGTACCCTATGTGCTGACCAACTGCCACAACAGCCTGTGCGCCGTGGGCGGCACCATCAACGAGGACGACCATGTGTTCGGCCTGTCCGCTGCCGTGAAGTACGGCGGCGACTACGTCCCCGCCAATCAGGCCGTCATCCACCAGTACGCCCGGGAGATGATGAGCGGCTGCGGCCGCATGATCCTGGGCTCCGACAGCCACACGCGCTACGGCGCGCTGGGTACCATGGGCGTGGGAGAGGGCGGTCCCGAGATCGTCAAGCAGCTGCTGCGGAACACCTACGACATCGCCGCGCCGGAGGTCATTCTGGTGTGGCTCACCGGCGAGCCGCCCCGCGGCGTCGGTCCCCACGACGTGGCCATCGCCCTGTGCGGCGCGGTGTACAAAAACGGCTTCGTGAAGAATAAGGTGCTGGAGTTCGCCGGTCCCGCCGTGTCCCGCCTGCCCATGGACTACCGTATCGGTATCGACGTGATGACCACGGAGACCGCCTGCCTCAGCTCCATCTGGGAGACGGACGAAGCCGTGGCGGACTATCTGGCCCTCCATGGCCGCCCCGAGACGTTCACCGCCCTGCATCCACAGGACGGCGCGTACTACGACGGCATGATCACCATCGACCTTGACCGCATGGAGCCTATGGCTGCCCTGCCGTTCCACCCCTCCGAGGCGGTGACGCTCCGCGAGCTGCTCCATGACCCCGGCGACCACCTGCGGGAGGTGGAGAAGCGGGCCGCCGCCCAGTTCGGCGGCAAGGCCGGCCTGCACCTGACGGACAAGCTGGCGGACGGCAAGCTGGTGGTGGATCAGGGCGTCATCGCCGGGTGCGCCGGCGGCATGTACGACAACATCGCCGAGGCCGCCGCCATTCTGGCGGGCCACGATACCGGCAGCGGCTACTTCTCCCTGTCGGTGTATCCGCCCTCCGTCCCCGTGAATCTGGAGCTGATGGAAAACGGCGTCCAGCAGTCCCTGCTGGCCTCCGGCGCACTGTTCAAGCCCTGCTTCTGCGGCCCCTGCTTCGGCGCGGGAGATGTCCCCGCCAACAACGGCCTTTCCATCCGCCACACCACCCGCAACTTCCCCAACCGCGAAGGCTCCAAGCCCGCCGACGGTCAGCTGGCCGGCGTCATCCTCATGGACGCCCGCTCCATCGCCGCTACGGCGCGAAACCACGGTGTCCTCACCTCCGCCGCCGACGTGGACTACACGCCGCCCGCGCCGGTGCAGCGCCGGTTCGACCGTGCGGTGTACGACTGCCGGGTCTACTTCGGCTTTGGTAAGGCGCAGCCGGACGCACCCTTGAAGTACGGTCCCAATATTGCCGAGTGGCCCGCCATTCCCGCCCTGTCCGACGACCTTCTCATGCAGGTGGCCTCCGTCCTGCGGGACGAGGTCACCACCACCGACGAGCTGATCCCCTCCGGCGAGACGTCCTCCTACCGCTCCAATCCCCTGAAGCTGGCGGAGTTTGCTCTGTCCCGCCGCGACCCGGACTATGTGCCTCGCGCCAAGGCCACGCAGGCGCTGGAGACGGCGCGTGCCGCCGGTACGGTGCCGCCGGAGCTGCAAGCGGTGCTGATGGCGCTGCACCTGCCGGAGAGCGCACTGGAGCGCATGCACATCGGCTCCGTCATCTTCGCCAATAAACCCGGCGACGGCTCCGCACGGGAGCAGGCCGCCTCCTGCCAGCGGGTGCTGGGCGGCTGCGCCAACATCTGCTATGAGTTCGCCACCAAGCGCTACCGTTCCAACTGCGTCAACTGGGGCATGCTGCCCTTCACGCTGGCGGATGGCGCACCCTTCAACGCCGTGCCGGGGGATTTCATCTTCGTCCCCGCTGTCCGGGAAAAGGTGGCGCGAGGCGACGGGGAATTCCCTGCCGTTTTGATCCATGACGGAAAGACGCAGCCCCTGACCCTGTACCTGAAAAACACCGGCGCGGAGGAGCGTGAGCTGCTGCTCACCGGCTGCCTCATGAACCACTACGCCGCGCAGAACCGGAGGTAACGATGGAAAAGATCAAAATGCCTGTCCCCATCGCCGAGCTGGACGGCGATGAGATGACCCACATCCTGTGGGGAATGATCAAGGATCAGCTGATAAAGCCCTTTGTAGACCTGAACACCGAGTACTACGACCTGTCGCTGCCCAACCGGGACAGGACGGAGGATGCCGTGACCCGGCAGGCGGCGGAGGCCATCAAGCGCCTGCACGTGGGCGTGAAGTGCGCCACCATCACCCCCAACTACCAGCGGCAGGAGGAGTACGGCCTCAAGCAGCTGTGGAAGTCCCCCAACGCCACCATCCGTGCGGCGCTGGACGGCACGGTGTTCCGCGCCCCCATCCTCATTTCCCGTGTGAAGCCGGTGGTGACCTGCTGGAAAAAGCCCATCACCATCGCCCGCCACGCCTACGGCGACGTATATAAGGCGGTGGAGTACCGCGTCCCCGGCCCCGGTAAGGCGGAGCTGGTGTTCACCGACGACCACGGCGCGGAACTGAGCCGCCAGACGGTCTACGACTTCACCGGCCCCGGCGTGTTGCAGGCCATGCACAACCGGGACGACTCCATCCTGTCCTTCGCCCGCTGCTGCTTCGCCTACGCGCTGGACGTGAAGCAGGATGTCTGGTTCTCCTCCAAGGACACCATCTCCAAGGACTACGACCAGACGTTCAAGCTGCTGTTCCAGAAGGTGTTCGATGAGGAGTACCGCGCCGCCTTCGACGCCGCCGGCCTCCACTACCGCTACGCCCTCATCGACGACGTGGCTGCCAAGGTCATCCGCTCCTCCGGCGGCATCATCTGGGCCTGCAAGAACTACGACGGCGACGTGATGAGCGACCTCATCGCCGCCGCGTCCGGCTCGCTGCCCATGATGACCAGCGTGCTGGTGTCGCCGGACGGCAATTTCGAGTACGAGGCAGCCCACGGCACCGTCACCGACCATTTCTACCGCTGGCGCAGGGGCGAGAAGGTGTCCACCAACCCGCTGGCGACGATGGCTGCATGGTCCGGTGCCCTGAAAAAGCGGGGCGAGCTGGATGGCAGCGCCGCGCTGGTGCATTTTGCCGATTGTCTCTATCAGGCGGGGCTGGACGTGTTTGAGGAGGGGTATCTCTCCGAGGATCTGGCGCCTCTGTGCGACCCGGCGGAGCTGAAGGAGATGCCGGACAATGACCGGCTCATCGCCCTCATCCGCGCGCGGCTGGAGATGCTGCTGGCCCGGTAAATACGCATAAAAAAACCCCCACGGCACCGCCGTGGGGGATTTTTTTTGCTCATTTGAAGAACTCAAACCGTGGGGAATCCCTGGTGACAACGCCGGCCTCGATCTCGATGCCATCCCCGAAGAACCTGCGCAGCAGCGCCGCCAGCTCGTCCGCGGCGGCCTGCACCTCGTCGGCGTTCACATCGGAAAAGCCGTCGATGGGGAACAGGATGGCTTTCGTCTCCTCTGTGATCTTGCCTCGCTCCGACTGCCGCCACGTCCAGCGGCGGGTGCGGATCTCGCTGCCGGAGGCGTACACCGCCTCGCCCATGTCCGGTGTCTCCTCCTCCGTACTGCCGAAAGGAATGAAGGTGTCGCCCTCCTTGGCCAGGCGCACGTCCAGCCCCTCATCGATGGTGTCCAGATCGTGGGCGCCCATGGGCAGCCGGTGCTTGATGGACACGGCGTTGCCCAGATCCACGGCGGCGTTGATGTGGGGGAAGCCCTTGCCCTTGGCAATACGGGTCAGCAGCGCTTCAATGGAGCACAGGAACTTGTTGGGGTTGATGCCCAGCGCCGTAAAGGCGTTGCGGTAGGGGAGGATATCCTCCGTCTCCTTGGGTTTCTTTCCCGCGAAATACGCTTCGCAGGCGGCCACGTTCTCCGCCAGCATCTGCTCCAGCTGGGGGATGTCGTGGGTATTGTCCAGACCCCGCACGGCCACCGCACCGAAGCAGGCGTTGGGCAGCTTCTCAAAAAATTCCTGGGATACCTGATAGTACATGTGGTTGCCTCCTTTTTTCCGGCTTTCCCGTTCTGTTGCGGGTATTATAGACCTCTTGCCGCCGTTTGCCAAGGGCCTGTAAAGAAAAAAGCACTGTCCTGTGTGAATGGTGTCGTTGTTTACCAAAATGTGAAAAATGCGCATGAGCGGGAATGGATCCCTGCGGCCGCCCCAGTCACGGTTGAAACAGCTGCCGAAAAAGTGTATACCGCCGTTATGCTTCAGCGTGATCCGCAGACGCAGAGACTATATCTGCATGATGCGATTACAGAAAAAGAGCTCGACATTCGTGGTACCGAGCACCTCAAAACCCATAGAGGGTCAGACACCACAAATAGCGAACTCTATACTGCAGATATACTACGAAATGCCTTGAATGTCAAGAGCGAGCAGCTTTCCGCCGGCCGGAGCATCGAGGAGATGACGGGGGAGGATCTTTCGAACGTCGGGCATATGAAAGAAGAAGCATTCCCCAAATTGACGGCTCTTCCGGAAACTCCGGCGCTCTGCGGGGGAATGCTTCTGCGAACAGTATACCCGCCTCCGACGGAAATGTCAACACGGAAAAGCTTTCCACCGGCCGGAGCATCGATGAGATGGCGGGAGAGGATGCGGACACATGGCGCGGCGTGGATACGGGGCGGGTCACGCAGGAGAACGGCCTGTTCCGACGTGACGCCGGCCGCCCAACACACATAAAGAGAGCCTGTGGCATTGCGTCACAGACTCTCCTTTTACATATGTATGATGCGATTCTCCGCAGACGGCTCACTTCTCGCCGAAGGTGTATGTCAGATCGCCCTTGCTGCAGATGTAGTGGACCTGATAGCCGGAGGTGGTATTCTGCGCCTCCGCCGTGGGCACGGCCACGGCCACGTAACCGGTCTGGAGCTTCACCGTGGTGCCATCGTCGTACGTGATGGTATCGGTGACGTTGTACTCCCAGCTGAGCCCGAAGTCGCGGTAGGTTCCGGTGGACATGTAGTCCTGCTGCAAATAGGCGTAATAGGCCCGCACGTTGGCCAGATCCGCCGATTCCCTGGCTTTGTGGATGCTCCTGCCCATGGCGGGGATGGCAATCGCCGCCAGCACCGCAATGATGGCCACCACGATGAGCATCTCCATCAGCGTGAAGCCCTGTTTCCTTTTATTATGTACCATCGAAACACCTCATAAAAGCCGAAATATCGGCGAAATCTTCAGGGCAAAACAGGCACGACTGGAGGTCGTGCCTGTTTTGTGGTCGGAGTGGGGGGACTTGAACCCCCGGCCTCTTGGTCCCGAACCAAGCGCGCTACCAACTGCGCTACACCCCGTCAGCCGTTCTATTATAGGCGCAAATGCGCCTGCTGTCAAGGAAAATTTCGCCGCCCCTACACCCCTTGTATTTTGCTGCCGATCCGGAGCCATTCCGGCGTCTAACGCCGGAATGGCGCGCATACACTGTGCCGGAAGGGAGGTGTATCCGTATGGCACAGCGTTCCACGGCGCCGCAGCGCCGGACGGCGGCCCGCCGCGCGGCCTACCGCGCCCGTGTCCGCACCACAGCAGACAGCCGCCGTCCGCCCCAGCCGCCGCGCCCTGCTGCGGGCAAGCCCGCAGCCCGGAAACCGGCATCTCCGCAGGAGAAGCGCCGCATGGTACAGCTGCTGGTCAGCGGTGTCCTGTTGGTGGTGGCTATCGCCGTCAAGCTGCTGATGCCCGACGTGCTGGACCGCTATCGCGCACGGGTGCTGGATCTGCTGGGGGCCGATACCGACTTTGTGGAGGTGTTCTCTGCTGCAGGCCGCGCCTTCTCGGAGGAGGGCGCCATCGGCGGCGCGCTGACCGATGCCTATACCGCGGTGTTCGGCTCGGGGGAGGTGACGGCGTCGCCGTCGCCCACGTCCGCCGTCTGCACGCCGGAGGCGCAGCCCACCGATGCGGAGCTGCTCCAGCAGGTACTGGGCTTCGCCTATACTGCGCCGGTAGAGGGGCAGCTGTCCTCCGGCTTCGGCCTCCGCACCGACCCGCTGGAGGGCGTCGGCCGCTTTCACTACGGGCTGGACATCGCCGCGCCGGAGGGCGCGGTGGTGTCCAGCTTTGCCGACGGGACGGTGACGGCGGTGGGGGAGAGCAGCGAGCTGGGCCGCTACGTCGCCGTCTCTCACGCCAATGGCTTTTCCACGCTGTACGCCCACTGCACCCGCGTCACCGCCTCCGCCGGACAGCAGGTGTCACGGGGCGATCCCATCGCCGAGGTGGGCGATACCGGCCGCGCCACCGGTCCTCACCTCCACTTTGAGCTGCACCGCGGCAGCACTTACCTGAACCCTGTTTATTATGTCACGCTCTCCTGATGTCACCGTCTGCGTCCGTCCCTCCGCGCTGCTGACGCCGGCGCTTTTCCTGCTGCTGACGGATACGCCCATCCTGCTGGCGGCGCTGCTGCCGGCGGCCCTGCTCCACGAACTGGCCCACTACGCGGTGCTGCGTCTGTGCGGCGTCCGTACCGCCCGCTTCACCCTCACCGGTCTGGGCGCATCGCTGTACGTGCCGGAGCTGCACCGCCTGTCCTACGGCGCGGAGCTGCTCAGCGCCGCCGCGGGGCCGCTGATGAACCTGCTGCTGTGGGTGCTGCTGAGCCTTACCGGCAGAGAGGAGCTGACGCTGTTCGCCGGAGCCCAGATGGTGCTGGGCGTTCTGAACCTGCTGCCGGTGCGTCCCATGGACGGCGGCCGCATCCTGTGGCTGGCCACGGCATACCTGACGGAGCCCTACACCGCCGACCGCGTGGCCGCCGCCGTAGGACTGGCCGCATCGTCGGCGCTGCTGGCGCTGTGCCTCTGGCTGGTGCTGACCACCGGCAGCGGCCTGTTCCTCCTGCTGGGAGCGCTGTGGCTGGCGTACCGCAGTTTGCCGCCGGAAGTTTTTTTGCCCCGCCGCCTTGCCAAACCGACAAAAAACAGGTAAAATAAACTGTTACCGAAATACACCGCAAGGAGAATGACCGTGGATAAGCGACTGGAACGCATCCTGCCTCGGGTGCAGAAGCCCGCCCGCTACGTGGGCGGCGAATATAACGCCGTGCTGAAGGACAAGACGCAGGTGGACACCCGCATCGCCTTCTGCTTCCCCGACACCTACGAGATCGGCATGTCCAATCTGGGCATGCGGATCCTGTACGGCGTCATGAACGAGATGGACGGCGTCTGGTGTGAGCGCGTGTTCGCCCCCTGGGGCGACATGGAGGAGGAGATGCGCAAGGCGGCTATGCCGCTGTTCGCGCTGGAATCCGGCGACCCCATCACCGATTTTGACATTGTGGCCTTTTCCGTGGGCTATGAGATGGCGTTCCCCGCCATCCTGAACATGCTGGATCTGGCGGGCATCCCGCTGCACGCGGCGGAGCGCACCGGCCTTTCGCCGCTGGTCATCGCCGGCGGCACCGCTATGTACAACGCCGAGCCCATCGCCGACTTCATTGACCTTGTGAGCCTGGGCGAGGGCGAGGACCTGACGGTGGAGCTGGTGGAGCTGTACCGCACCGCCCGGCGGGAGGGGTGGAGCAAGCAGCAGCTGCTTCGCGCCGCCGCCCGGCTGGACGGCGTCTACGTTCCCAGCCTCTACGATGTCACATACCACGAGGACGGCACCGTGGCCGCCATCACCCCGAAGGACGGCGCACCGGCCAAGGTGACAAAGCGCATCGTCCACGACATGGACAAGTCCTATTTCCCCGTCAAGACCATCGTCCCCAGCACGGAGATCGTGCAGGACCGCGTGACGCTGGAGCTGTTCCGCGGCTGTATCCGGGGCTGCCGGTTCTGTCAGGCGGGCTACGTCTACCGCCCTGTCCGCAACCGCAGCCGCGACCTGTGCGCCGATTACTGCGTCCGCACCTGTGATGACACCGGCTATCAGGAGGTGACGCTGTCCAGCCTGTCCACCAGCGACTACCCGCCGCTGACCACACTGTGCGATGAGCTGGAGCCCTTCTGCGACCAGCGCCACGTCAGCCTGTCCCTGCCGTCTCTGCGGGCGGACAACTTCTCCATGGAGCTGATGCAGCGTCTGGCCAAGGGCCGTAAGACGGGCCTGACCTTCGCGCCGGAGGCCGGCACCCAGCGCCTGCGGGATGTCATCAACAAGAACGTGACGCTGGATGACCTGCTGCAAAGCTGCCGCACCGCCTTTGCCGGCGGATACAGCGCCGTGAAGCTCTATTTTATGCTGGGCTTGCCTACGGAGACGGACGAGGACGTGCTGGGCATCGCCGATGTGGCCGCCCGCGTCATGCACGCTTGGCGGGAGAGCGCCCAGAACAAGCAGCGCGGCGTCCGCATCACCGTGTCCACCAGCTGGTTCGTGCCCAAGCCCCACACCGCCTTCCAGTGGGAGCCCCAGATCTCCAAGGAGGAGTACGAGCGCCGTGTGGCGCTGCTGCGGGAGGCCATCAAGACCAAGACCGTCACCTATAACTGGCACGACTCCGACACCAGCTTTCTGGAGGCGGTGCTGGCGCGCGGTGACCGGCGGCTGGGGAAGGTGCTGGAAACGGCGTGGCGTAAAGGTGCAAAGCTTGACGCCTGGGAGGAGTATTTCTCCCTGGACCGTTGGCTGGAGGCTTTCGACGAGTGCGGCCTTGACCCGCATTTTTACGCCAACCGCACCCGTCCGGAGGACGAGCTGATGCCGTGGAGCATGATCTCCTCCGGCGTCACGGAGCAGTACCTCCTGCGGGAGCGCCATAAAGCCTATGAGTCCGTGACCACACCGGACTGCCGCACCCACTGCAATGGCTGCGGCGCCAATCTGCTGGTAGGAGGAAAGTGCGATGTCTAAGCTGCGGCTGCTGTTTATCAAGGAGGCGCAGGCGTCCTATATCTCCCATCTGGACCTGCTGCGCACGTTCCAGCGCGCCTTTCCCCGCACAGAGCTGGATATCAAGCACTCCCAGGGCTATCACCCCCATCCCATCATCTCCATCGTCCTGCCCCTGCCGGTGGGCCAGTCCAGTGACTGCGAGCTGCTGGACTTCGAGGTGACGCAGGATACCGACGGCAGCGGCATCGCGGAGAAGCTGAACACCGGCATGCCCAGCGGCCTGCGGGTGCTGGACTGCTATCCCGCCGTCCGTCCCGTGCGGGAACTGACATATCTGCGGGCGGACCTGACACTGGAGTACGATAACGGCGTGCCGGAAAACGCCGCCGCCCGTCTGACAGAGCTGCTGGGGCGTCAGGAGCTGGTGATCCAGAAGCGCACCAAGCGCAAAGATCTGGCAGACGTTGATATCGCGCCCATGATAAAGGACTTTTCCTTTACAGAGGGAGAGGGCGTTGTCACCGGCACGGTGACGGCGCTGGCCCAGAATCCCGGATTGAACCCCCAGCTGCTGGAGAAGGCGGTGGAGCGGTATCTGCCCGAGCTGACGCCGGACTTCCTCCGCGTCCGCCGCCGCGCCATTCTGGACGCCGAGGGACGGGATTTTCGATAATGCCCCGTCATTTCCCGGATTCAGAGAGAAAGCACACAAAATTGCAGAAAAATATGAAGAAATCTCTTGCATTTTCCGAGCTTCTGTGTTATTCTATCATGGCGTAAAAAGGGCGGTCCTCTGTCGCCGGTGTCCCGAAAAGTGCGGCCATCACATAAATAGCGGCATGAACACCTATATTTTTAGGAGGAAAAATCCATGGATCTCATCAAAGCTCTGAACGAGAAGCAGCTGAAGGAAGTACCCCAGGTACTGGTGGGCGACACCGTCCGCGTACACGTGAAGGTCAAGGAAGGCGCCCGTGAGCGTATCCAGGTCTTCGAGGGCACTGTCATCGCCAAGAAGCACGGCGGTATCGAGGAGACCATCACCGTCCGCCGCCTGTCCTACGGCGTCGGCGTGGAGAAGGTGTTCCCCGTTCACTCCCCGTCCATTGAGAAGATCGAGACGGTGCGTCACGGCTATGTCCGCCGCGCCAAGCTGTACTACCTGCGCGACCGTGTTGGTAAGGCAGCCAAGATCCGCGAGAAGCTGTAAGCGACCCCCTGAGATCAGAAAAGCGCCCACGTCTGTGGGCGCTTTTTGCCGTCTTTCCCCCTTTGCAGCAGGGGAAAATTATGCTATACTGTTGGAAAATTCATCATGAAGGGCAAATACGGAAATAAAAGCTTCCTGATGCATTCATGATGAACGGAAATATTTACCAGAGGAGGTGTGCGCCGTGCAGATCGAAGGGCTCAGCTGGTTTCCCGGGCACATGACAAAAACCAAGCGGATGATCGTATCCGAGATCGGCCACATGGACGCGGTGTGCGAGATCGTGGATGCCCGTATCCCCCAGTCCAGCCGCAACCCCGACGTGGACGAGCTGACGGCGGGCAAGCCCCGCCTGATGGTGCTGAACCGCGTGGATCAGGCGGACCCCGCCGAGACGAAGAAGTGGGCCGCAGCCTTTCGCGCACAAGGCTTTGCGGTGCTGGAGGCCAACGCCAGGGGCGGCGTGGGCACGGAGAAATTCGCCGCCGCCGTGCGGGAGCTGCTGAAGGATAAGCTGGCGGCCTACGCCGAGAAGGGGCAGGTGGGCCGCACCATCCGCGTGATGGTGCTGGGCATCCCCAACGTGGGAAAATCCACGTTTATCAACAAGGTGGCCAAGCGCAAGACTGCCAGAGCCGAGGACCGGCCGGGTGTGACCCGCTCCAAGCAGTGGGTGCCGGTGGACGCCACGCTGGAGCTGTTGGATACGCCGGGTATTCTGTGGCCAAAGTTTGATGACACAGAGGTTGGCAAGCGATTGGCCTTTACAGGCGCTATCAAGGATGATGTGCTGGACATCGAGGAACTGGCCTGCTATCTGATGGACTATATGGCCGCCCATTACGCCGACGTGCTGCGGGAGCGGTACAGGATCGATGTGGAAGAAGGCGACAGCGGCTACGAGCTGCTGGAAAAAGCGGGACGGAAGCGGGGCTTCCTTATGAGGGGCGCGCAGGTGGATACCGAACGCATGGCCCGTATCCTGCTGGATGAATTCAGAGGCGGCAAGCTGGGACGCTTTACACTGGAGACGGTGGAGGACTGCGGAAAATGAGAGAGACGGCGGACCTCTGGGCCTATGAGCGGGAGGCGCGTGAGCAGGGCTATACCGCGGTGTGCGGCGTGGACGAGGCCGGCGCGGGCCCGCTGATGGGGCCGGTATATGCAGCGGCGGTGATCCTGCCGGAGGACTATGACCTGCCGGAGTTGAACGACTCCAAAAAGCTGACGGAGAAAAAGCGGGAAATGCTGTTTCCCTTGATAAAAGAGCGGGCCATCGCCTGGTCCGTTGCATGGGTGGAGGCATCGGAGATCGATGCGACTGACATCCTCAGTGCCCGCATGAAGGCCATGCAGATGGCCATCGACGGCCTTTCCGTGACATCGGACATGGCCCTCATCGACGGCAATCGGGACAAGGGACACAGTGCCGCCATCTCCACAGCGCACCGGTGTATCGTGGGCGGCGACGGCAAGTCCGCGTCCATCGCGGCGGCATCTGTCCTGGCCAAGGTGAGCCGTGACCACTACGTGACGGAGGTGCTGGACAAGGCGTATCCCCAGTACCAGTTCGCAAAGCACAAGGGCTACGGTACCAAGCTGCACTATGAGATGCTGGACAAATACGGCCCCTGTCCGGAGCATCGGCGGAGCTTCCTGAAAAAGTGGGAGGCAAAGCGATGAGCGCGGTAAAGCCCGCCCCGGAAAAGGGCGGACGGTCTGAGGGGACGTGGGGCGAGGCGCTGGCGGCGGAGTACCTGCGGCAGCGGGGCTGCCGGCTGGCGGCCCACAGCTACCACTGCCGGTTCGGCGAGATCGACCTTATCGTCTGGGACGGGGACGTCCTGTGCTTCGTGGAGGTCAAGACCCGCTCCAACACGGACATGGGTCTGCCCCGGGAGTATGTGACCCCGGCCAAGCAGAGACGGCTGAAAAAGACAGCACTGTACTACCTGTGTGAGAAGCAGCTGGACTGTCCGGCACGCTTCGATGTGGCGGAGGTCTATGCGGACAGCCCTTATAGCCGGGAGAACGTCCGCATAGAATATCTGGAAAACGCCTTTGAATAGGGGAGTGACCAAACGGTGATATCATATTTCGACGCCCACTGCGACACCATCTGGCGCTGCATGGAGACGGGGCCGGTGGCCGACTACGGTGAGACGGAGCAGGAACAGAGGGCCTTTTTCAAGACCGGCGGCGGCCTGCGGCAGAACTGCGGCCACGTGGACCTGCTGCGGGACAGGGGCTTTGCCAGACGTGGCCAGTTCTTCGCCCTGTACGACGACGTGAAGCGCCTGCCGGAGGGCACGGCGTGGCAGCGCTGCTGCGAGATGCACGACTGGTTTTTGCGGGAGCTGGCGGAGAACGGCGACATGGCCGTGCTGTGCCGCAGCGGCGCGGAGGCGGATGCGGCGGCGGAGAGCGGCAGGACGGCGGCATTCCTCAGCGTGGAGGGCGCGGATCTGCTGGACTGCGACACCGAGAAGCTGCGTCAGGCGGCGGCGTGGGGCGTGCGGCTGGTGAACCCCGTGTGGAACAACGCCAACGCCCTCAGCGGCAGCTGCGCCGACGATCCGGATCGCGGCCTGTCAGCCCAGGGCCGGGGCTTTATTCGCGAGATGGAGCGGCTGGGCATCTACGCCGACGTGTCCCATCTGTCGGACCCGGGGTTCTGGGAGCTGTACCGCATGACGGAACGGCCCATCGTGGCGTCCCACTCCAACGCCAGGGCCCTGTGTTCCCAGCGGCGGAACCTGACGGACGACATGTTCCGCGCCATACGGGACACCGGCGGCGTGGTGGGACTCAACCTGTACCGCGGCTTTGTGGGCGGCGCGTCCATGGACGCGCTGGTGGCCCATGTGGAGCACTTCCTGCATCTGGATGGGGAAAAGACCCTGTGCATCGGCGGGGATCTGGACGGCTGTGAGGCGCTGGCGGCGGGGATGAACGGCGCGGAGGACGTGCCGCAGCTGTACGAGGCGCTGGAGAAGCAGGGGTACGGGAAAGCCTTGCTGGAGGACATATTCTGGAACAATCTGCGCAGGCTGCTGTGAAGCGGCGGCCGGAGAAAGGAGGGACGCCATGGCGCTGTATGCCATCGGGGACCTGCACCTGTCGCTGAACAGCGACAAGCCCATGGACATCTTCGGGGAGAAGTGGCATGGCTATGTGGACAAGATCAGGGCGGGGTTCGCACCGCTGCACGAGGACGACGTTACCGTGCTGTGCGGCGATCTGAGCTGGGGCATGAGTCTGGAGGAGTCGCTGGAGGACTTCCGGTTTATCCACGCCCTGCCGGGAAAGAAGATATTGATGAAGGGGAACCACGACTACTGGTGGAACACCGTGGCCAAGATGCGGCGGTTCTTTGACGAGAACGGGCTGGATTCCTTTGAGATCCTGCACAACAACTGCCTGTTCTACGGGGACAAGGCTCTGTGCGGTACGCGGGGCTGGTTCTACGAGCTGGACAGCGAGGGGACCCACAACGGCAAGATGCTGGCCCGTGAGGCGGGGCGGCTGGAGACATCGCTGCAGGCGGCGGGGGATCGGGAGAAGCTGTGCTTCCTGCACTATCCGCCGCTGTATCAGGGCTACGAGTGTCCCGAGATCCTGCGGCTATTGCAGCGCTACGGCGTGAAGCGGTGCTTTTACGGCCATCTCCACGGCGCCAGCCACAAGCGGGCGCTGGAGGGGATGCACTACGGCACGGATTTTTCACTGGTGGCAGGGGATCGGCTGGACTTCGTCCCTAAAAAAATTTGCGAATAAGAGAAAAAACAGTGGAAATTCCCATTCTTATCTGGTATCATACTATATTGCATTGGTGTTGCTATGAAAACAGGCCGATGCGGAACGGAGGAATAAACAAATGACTGTGAAAAGCTGTGAGAAACTGGAGAAAAGCAGAGTTGCTCTGACCATCGAGACGAGCGCCGAGGAGTTCGAGGCCGCCGTCAATAAGGCGTATCTGAAGATGCGCGGTAAGATCAACGTACCCGGCTTCCGTGTCGGCAAGGCCCCCCGCAAGATCATCGAGAAGATGTACGGCGCTGAGGTCTTCTACGAGGAGGCTGTCAATATCATCCTGCCCGACGCCTACGAGGCGGCCGTGAAGGAGCAGGAGCTGGAAGTGGTGGGTTATCCCCAGGTGGAGCTGGAGTCCTGCACCAAGGACGGCGTGGTATTCAAGTGCACCGTGGCCGTGTATCCCGAGGTGAAGCTGGGCCAGTACAAGGGTCTGGAGGCCCCCAAGGCGGAGGTCAAGGTGGTCGCCGCCGACGTCAACGCCCGCCTGAAGGAGATGGCCGACCGCAACAGCCGTCTGGTGTCCGTGGAGCGCGCCGTGAAGAAGGGCGACACCGCCGACATCGACTTCGAGGGCTTCGACAACGGCGTGGCCTTCGACGGCGGCAAGGGTGAGAATTTCGATCTGGAGATCGGCTCCGGCAGCTTCGTGCCGGGCTTTGAGGATCAGCTCATCGGCATGAAGGCCGGCGAGGAGAAGGACATCGACATCACCTTCCCCGAGAACTATACCCCCGAGCTGGCCGGCAAGCCCGTGGTCTTCCATGTGAAGGTCAACGAGGTCAAGGAGAAGCAGGTCCCGGCCATTGACGACGAGTTCGCCAAGGATGTGTCCGAGTTCGACACCCTGAAGGATCTGAAGGCCGACATCAAGAAGAAGCTGACCGCCGAGCGTACCGAGTCCGCCCAGCGCGCCTTCGAGGACGTGCTGATGGCCAAGGTGGCCGAGGGCATCGAGGCCGACATCCCCGAGGAGATGGTGGAGCTGCAGGCCGAGCGTATGATGGAGCAGTTCAAGCAGCAGCTGGCCTCTCAGGGCATCCCCTTTGACCAGTATCTGAAGATGACCAACACCGCCGAGGCCGACTTCCGCAAGCAGGCGCAGGGTCCCGCTGCCGATCAGGTGAAGATGGATCTGGCAGTGGAAGCCATCATCAAGGCCGAGGGCCTGGAGGCCTCCGACGAGGACGTGGAGAGCGAGATGAAGTCCGTGGCCGAGAAATACGGCATGGATCTGGACACCGTGAAGAAGTACCTGCGTCCCGAGGATGTGAAGGAGCAGGTCATCCGCGAGAAGGTCGTGAAGCTGGTGGCGGACAGCGCCGTGGCTGTGGCTCCCGCCGAGGAGAAGGCCGAGCTGGAGGCCGAGGGCGAGGTCGTGGAGAAGAAGGCTGCCAAGAAGGCTCCTGCCAAGAAGCCCGCTAAGAAGGACGCGGAAAAAGACGCAGAATAAGAGAGAGCGCTTTTGAAAATCATATGCGGGTGGGTATAATCTGGTAGCTATCTTTTACAGGAGGTTTATTTTATGAGCTTAGTTCCCTATGTTGTGGAGCAGACCAACCGCGGCGAGCGGTCCTACGACATTTTTTCCCGTCTGCTCAACGACCGTATCGTATTCCTGGGCGAAGAAGTGAACGATACCACCGCCAGCCTGGTCGTGGCGCAGCTGCTGTATCTGGAGGCGCAGGATCCCGATAAGGACATCCAGATGTACATCAACAGCCCCGGCGGCAGCGTGACCGCGGGCATGGCTATCTACGATACCATGCAGTATATCAAGTGCGATGTGTCCACCATCTGCATCGGCATGGCCGCCAGCATGGGCGCCTTCCTGCTGTCCTCCGGCACCAGGGGCAAGCGCATCGCGCTGCCCAATGCCGAGATCATGATCCATCAGCCCTCCGCAGGTACGCAGGGCAAGGTGACGGACATGGAGATCGATGTGGAGCACTTCCTGAAGATCAAGCAGAGGCTGAACAAGATCCTGTCCGAGAATACCGGCAAGCCGGTGGAGCAGGTGAAAGCCGACTCTGAGCGCGACCACTGGATGATCGCCGAGGAGGCCAGGGAATACGGCCTGGTGGATAAGGTCATTTACAAGAGGTAAACAAGCATGGCGGAAGAAAAAAAGGTGCTGCGCTGCTCCTTCTGCGGAAAGGCGGAGGGGCAGGTACACCGCATGATCCAGGGCCCCGGCGTGCGCATCTGCGACGAATGCGTGCAGCTGTGCATGTCCATTCTGGACGATGGGTACAGTGCGGCGATGGACGAAGGCTTCGAGAGCGTGGAGGATCTGCCCACGCCGCAGCAGATCAAAGAGGTGCTGGATCAGTATGTCATCGGTCAGGAGGGGGCCAAGATCGCCCTGTCCGTGTCGGTGTATAACCACTATAAGCGCATCTATTTCGGCGGCAACGAGGATGTGGAGCTGCAGAAGAGCAACATTCTGATGATCGGCCCCACGGGCTCCGGTAAGACGCTGTTCGCCCAGACGCTGGCGCGGGTGCTGAAGGTACCCTTCGCCATCGCCGACGCCACCACGCTGACCGAGGCCGGCTATGTGGGCGACGACGTGGAGAACATCCTGCTGCGGCTTCTGCAGGCGGCGGATTTCGATGTGGAGCTGGCGGAGCGGGGTATCATCTATGTGGATGAGATCGACAAGATCGCCCGCAAGAGCGAGAACACCTCCATTACCCGAGACGTGTCCGGCGAGGGCGTGCAGCAGGCGCTGCTGAAGATCTTAGAGGGCACTGTGGCCAACGTACCGCCTCAGGGCGGGCGGAAGCACCCCCATCAGGAGTTCATTCAGATCGATACCAGCAATATCCTGTTTATCTGCGGCGGCGCCTTCGACGGTCTGGAGAAGATCGTGGAGAAGCGCGTGGGAAAGCAGGGCATCGGCTTTGAGAACACGGTGCAGAGCAAGGCAGACAAGGCCAGCACCAGTGAGCTTCTCAAGCAGGTGCAGCCTCATGACCTGCTGAAGTTCGGCATTATTCCCGAGCTGGTGGGTCGTCTGCCGGTGATCTCACCGCTGGAGGCTCTGACCAGAGAGGATCTGGTGCGCATCCTGACGGAGCCCAAGAACGCGCTGGTCAAGCAGTACAAGGCGCTGCTGGCTTACGACGGCGTGGCGCTGGAGTTCCAGCAGGGAGCGCTGGAGGCGGTAGCCGATAAGGCCATCGAGCGGAATATCGGCGCCCGTGGACTGCGGGCGGTGATGGAGGGAATGCTGACCAAGGTGATGTATGACATCCCGTCCGACCCCACCATCACAAAAGTCACCATCACGGCGGACTGCGTCAACGGCGCGGAGCCGGTGGTGGAGCGCGATCCCGAAAAGGTGACGCGCAAAGCAAAACTCAAGACCGGCGCTGCGGAAAAACAGACCGCACCGGCCTCTTGACGGACCGGCAAAGAGGAGAGGCGACACGCTTCTCCTCTTTTTCGCTCCGGTGAGAAAGGAGTACCTATGGAACCCATTACCATGAACATACCCGTGCTGGCACTGCGGGGCCTGACGGCCTTTCCCAACGAGACGCTGTCCTTCGATGTAGAACGGGACATCTCCATCTACGCCCTGGACAACGCCATGGAGAATGACCGCAGGCTGTTCCTCGTGACCCAGAAGGAAATTTCGGTGGCAGATCCCACCGAGGAGGACCTGTACCGTGTTGGCACGATCTGCCATATTCTGCAAATCATCAAGACATCCGAGAACAGCGTGCGGGTCATCGTGGAGGGAGAGGAGCGTGCGCGGCTGCACCGGATGTGGCAGGGAAAGCCGTTCCTGCAGGCCAATGTGGAGGTGCTGGAGGAGGAGTTCCCGGGCAAGATCACGCCGCGGGTGGAGGCCATGCTGCGGCGGACCTACGCGCTGTTCGGCGCGTATAAGGAGCTGGCGCCGCAGCTCAGCGACGACTTTATCGCAGCGGTGCTGGACTGCCGCGACACGGGACGGCTGGCGGACCTCATCGCACAGAACATCACCCTGCGCCATCAGGATAGGCAGCGGGCGCTGGAGGAGCTGCGGCCCAACCGGCGGCTCCAGATCGTCAACGATATCCTGACCCACGAGGTGGACGTGCTGTCGCTGGAGATGCAGATGGAGCAGAAGGTGCGCCAGCGGGTGGCTCAGGTGCAGAAGGACATGATCCTGCGGGAGCAGGTGAAGGTGCTGCAGCATGAGCTGGGCGATGACGGCGACGAGGAGATCGCCGAGTACACCGAGAAGATCCAGCGGGCCAAGCTGCCCGAGGAGGTACATAAGCGGCTGACCAAAGAGGTGGAACGGCTGGCGAAGCAGCCCTTCGGCAGCGCGGAGGCCTCCGTTATCCGGAACTATCTGGACGTGTGTCTGGAGATGCCGTGGAACAGGTTCAGCCGCGAACGGGCGGATGTGGAGCAGGCGCGAAAGCTGCTGGATCGGGATCACTACGGTCTGGAGAAGGTGAAAGAGCGCATTCTGGAGTTCATCGCCGTGCGGCAGCTGAATCCGGACGCCAAGGGCAAGATCCTGTGTCTGGTAGGCCCTCCGGGCGTGGGCAAGACCTCGGTAGCCATCTCGGTGGCCAAGGCTATGAACCGGAAGCTGGCGCGGCTCAGTCTGGGCGGTGTGCGGGACGAGGCGGATATCCGCGGTCACCGCAAGACCTACATTGGAGCCATGCCGGGGCGCATCATCGAGGCCATCAGCCGCGCAGGGGCTATGAATCCGCTGCTGGTGCTGGATGAGATCGACAAGTTGGGCAGCGACATGCGGGGCGACCCCGCATCGGCGCTGCTGGAGGTGCTGGACGGAGAACAGAACACTTCGTTCCGCGACCATTTTCTGGAGGTGCCGGTGGATCTGAGCCGCGTGATGTTTATCACCACGGCCAACACCACATCCACCATTCCCCGCCCGCTGCTGGACCGGATGGAGGTCATCGAGCTCACCAGCTATACCGACGAGGAGAAGCTGCAGATCGCCAGAACCCACCTGCTGCCCAAGCAGATGAAGGAGCATGGACTGAAAAAAAGCCAGCTGCGCATCAGCGACGACGCCATCCGCGCGGTCATCACCGATTACACACGGGAGTCCGGTGTCCGGACGCTGGAGCGTCTGCTGGGCAAGCTGTGCCGTAAGGCCGCTATGCGTCTGGTGGAAACGGATGTAAAGCGAGTTGACATTACACCAAGGGATCTACAGGAGTTGCTGGGCGTGCCCCACTATCAGGACAACGCACGGAGCCGTCAGGACCAGATCGGTGTGGTCAATGGACTGGCCTGGACTGAGGTAGGCGGCGAGCTGCTGGAGGTGGAGGCCGGCGTGATGGAGGGCTCCGGCAAGCTGGAGCTCACCGGCAATCTGGGCAAGGTGATGCAGGAGTCCGTGCAGGCGGCCTACACCTGCCTGCGCAGCCGCGCGGCGGAGCTGGGTATCCCCAGGGATTTCTACAAGACCAAGGACATCCACGTCCACTTCCCCGAGGGTGCGGTGCCCAAGGACGGGCCGTCGGCGGGCATCGCCATCGCCACGGCCATGCTGTCCGCCCTGACGGGGCGGCCGGTACGCCACGATGTGGCCATGACCGGTGAGGTCACACTGCGGGGACGCGTGCTGCCCATCGGCGGCCTGAAGGAAAAAACCATGGCGGCTAAGCGCAGCGGTATCCGGACGGTCATCATCCCCAAGGAGAACGAAAAAGATCTGGAGGAGATCGACCAGACCGTGCGGGCGGCGCTGCGGTTCGTGACGGCGGAGACGGTGGACGCCGTGTTTGCCCATGCGCTGGCGCTGCCGAAAAAGGAGGCGGCGGTGGAGCATCTCACCGCCATGGCCGGACTGGAACGGCAGGAGGTGCGCTGTGGCGATCAACTTTAACAAGGCGGAGTTCGTGCTGTCAGCTGTAAAGGCAAGCACCTTTATCCGCGACGGAAAACCGCAGGTCACGTTCGCCGGACGCAGCAACGTGGGAAAATCCTCCGTCATCAACCGGCTGCTGGGGCGGAAAAATTTCGCCCGCGTGGGCGCAACACCGGGCAAGACCAACCAGATCAACTACTTCGATATCGACGGGAAGATCTATTTTACCGACCTGCCGGGATATGGCTACGCCAAGGTGTCCAAGGAGGAGCGGGACCGGTGGGGGCGGCTGATGGAGAGCTATTTTGCCGAGCCGGACCTCATCACGCTGGGCGTGCTGATCGTGGACGCACGGCACAAGCCTACCGCCGATGATGTCACCATGTGCGACTGGTTCAAGGGCACGGGCTGCCCCGTCATCGTGGTGGCCAACAAGCTGGACAAGCTGAAAAAGAGCGAGATCGAGCCGAATCTGGCGCGCATCCGCGAGACGCTGTCGCTGGACGAGGGCGCGGCGCTTATCCCGTTTTCCGCGGAGAAGGGGATCGGCAAGGCGGAGCTGCTGGCGGCGATCGGAGACGGCTGCGGTAAGTGAATATGAAAACCCCAGCGGTCTGCCACAGGCAGACCGCTGGGGTTTTGCCGGTTATTGGAGCTCCTGCTCCAGTACGTCGAACTCCGGCGTGGAGAAAAATTCGCCGAGAGTGATGTCCAGACCGTCGCAGAGCATTTTGATGGTCAGCAGCTTGGGGTTCTGGCTTTTGCCGTAGAGAATGTTCTTGATACTGGACGGCGGCAGGGCGCAAATGGTCGCAAGGCGGTTGATAGTCAGGCCGCGCTCCTCACAGAGGTGCAGGATGCGGTCCCTGACGGCTTCGGTGGTAGTCATAACGGCCTCCTGTGTTTTTCCTCAGAATAGCCGAAAAGGATTGCAATTATAGGCTACGCATGCTACTATTAGGCTATGCATAGTCTATGAGGAGGGGGAATATGGCAGACTATCAAAAAATGTACGTCATCCTGTGCGCTGCAGCAAGTGATGCGGCAGATGAACTGGCGGATATTCCGCTGGCCATGCGGTGCCGAGATAAGCTGCAGAAGGCTTTGTTAGCGGCCGAGGATATTTATATGGAAACGACCGTCGGTGTGCTGGACTGTGAGGGTGAATAAAAAATACCTTGGACGAAAACGTCCAAGGTATTTTTTGTGTATGTAATTATTCCGCTTTTTGCTTGGTGGGGAACTGGATCTGGGCCAGAATGACAGCGGCGAACATGATGGCGCAGCCAATGTACTCCCGCACGGTCATCTGTTGCTTCAGGATGATGGCGCCGGCGATAACGGCGAACACGCTCTCCAGACTCAGCAGAATGGTGACAACGGTGGGGTTGGAGTCCTTCTGGGCCAAAATCTGAAGCGTGTAGCCCACGCCGCAGGAGAAGATGCCCACGTACAGCAGGGGCAGGGCGCAGCTGAGGATGGCGGCGAAGTCCACGTCCTCAAAAATGAACATGCAGATGGTGGAGATGATGCCGGCGAACAGGAATTGCAGACAGCTGAGCTTCACGCCGTCGCAATAAGCGGTGAAGTGGTCGATGACCAGAATGTGGACGGCGAAGCACACCGCGCACACCAGGACCAACAGGTCGCCGGGGGCCAGAGAGAAGTCACCCTTGATGCACAGCAGGTACAGAGCCACCACGGACAGCACCACGGCGATCCAGGTGGGAAGGCTGACCTTGCGCTTGAAGAACAGACCGAACACGGGGACCAGTACCACGTACAGCGCCGTGATGAAGCCGGCCTTACCGGCATCGGTGCCGGCCACCAGACCCGCCTGCTGAAAGTTGGAGGCAATGGCCAGCGCCGCACCGCAGCACAGGCCGCCCAGCCACAGCTGCTTGTTGGCGGCTTTCTTCTCCTGAGCGGTGAGGGTGGGCTTGTTTTTCTTCACCTTGTCGCTGATGAGAATGACCACCAGCAGGGCCAGCACGGCGATAAAGTAACGGGTGGCGTTGAAGGCGAAGGCCCCGATGGAGTCGGCGCACAGGTCCTGCGCCACGAAGGCGGTGCCCCAAATGAACGCGGCAAGGATCGGGAACACTACCTGACGCATCTGATTGTATTTCATGGGTCAGTTTCCTTTCTCTCTCTCTAAAAATGGTTATTTCTCGGGGCCGGTGTGCCAGTGGAACTTCCGCTCCTGGCCCCGCAGAAGGCGCTGGATATTCTCGCGGTGGCACCACAGCACCAGCGCGGCGATGATGACGGTCAGCGACGTGTACAGGCCATTGTGGCCGCAGAGGAACCAGGTGGACACCGGCATGCTGACGGCGGCGGTGATGGAGCCCAGGGAGACGTATCTCGTGGTCAGCCACAGCAGGGCGAACAGGCCCCAGGCGATCAGCGCCACCCGCCAGTTCAGCAGCCACACCAGCACGGCGCCGGACAGGATGCCCTTGCCGCCCTTGAAGCCGAAGAACACGGGGAACATGTGGCCCAGCTCGCTGCCCAGCCCACCCAGCAGGACGCCCAGCGTCCAGTCGCCCGCCAGATAGTTGAGGATGACACCGCCGATGAGGCAGGCCGCCACGGTCTTGCCCATGTCCAGCAGGATGACGCCCAGAGCGTACTTGGCGCCGTAGGTGCGGTAGAAATTGGTGAGGCCGGCGTTGCCGCTGCCATGCTGCCGCACGTCATCGCGAATGATGAAGTGGCTCACCAGCACGGAGCCGTTGAGGCAGCCCAGAAAATAGCCCAGCAGTACCACCACGAACATGGCGAACACCGCTGCCCAAACGAGGTAGGTCAACCGTCATCCTCTCCTTTCTGGCGAATGGTAATGGTGATGGGGGTGCCCTCCAGACCGAACACGCTGCGGATCTGATTCTCCAGATAGCGCTGGTAGGAGAAGTGGAACAGCTTTTTGTCGTTGCAGAAGATCACGAAGTGGGGCGGCTTGACGCCCACCTGTGTCATGTAGTAGATCTTCAGGCGTCGGCCCTTATCCGTGGGCGGCTGCACGCGGGTCTGGGCGTCGGCCAGCACGCTGTTGAGCATACCGGTGGTGATGCGCACGGCGGCCTGATCATTGACATAGTTGATCAGCTCGAACAGGCGGTTTACCCGCTGGCCCGTCAGAGCGGAGATGAACAGGATGGGGGCGTAGGGCATATAGCTCAGGTCGCGGCGGATGTCCTCCCGCATGCGGTCCATGGTCTTGCCGTCCTTCTCGATGAGATCCCACTTGTTCACCACGATGATGCAGGCCTTGCCGGCGTCGTGGGCCAGACCCGCTACCTTGGTGTCCTGCTCCGTCACGCCCTCCTGCGCGTCGATAAGGATCAGGCACACGTCGCTGCGCTCGATGGCCATGGTGGCGCGGAGGACGCTGTACTTCTCGATGCTGTCGTCCACCTTGGACTTTTTCCGCATGCCGGCGGTATCGATGAAGTTATATTTGCCGTAGGAGTTCTCAAAGTAGCTGTCGATGGCGTCACGGGTGGTGCCGGCCACGTTGCTGACGATGACCCGCTGCTCGCCCAGAATTTTGTTGGTGAGGCTGGACTTACCTACGTTGGGCTTGCCGATGATGGCCACCTGCACCACGTCGGAGTCCTCCTCCTCGCCGTCGTCCGGCGGCAGGTACTGGAAGCAGGCGTCCAGCAGGTCGCCGGTGCCATGGCCGTGGACGGCGGAGATGGCGATGGGGTCGCCCAGACCGAGATTGTAGAACTCGTAGAAATCCGGGTCGATGGTGCCGGTGGCGTCCATCTTGTTCACTGCCAGCACGATGGGCTTGCGGCTGCGCTGGAGCATGCCGGCCACCTCCTGGTCCGAGGCGGTGAGGCCGGTCTTGATGTCCGTGACGAAGATGATGACATCGGCGTTGTCGATGGCGATCTGCGCCTGCTCCCGCATGAAGGCGAGGATCTGGTTGTCGGTGTTGGGCTCGATGCCGCCGGTGTCCACCAGACGGAACTTCCGGCCGGCCCACTCGCTCTCGCCGTAGATACGGTCGCGGGTGACGCCGGGGGTATCCTCCACAATGGACAGGCGCTTGCCGATGAGCTTATTGAACAGCATGGACTTGCCCACGTTGGGGCGGCCCACAATGGCGATCAAAGGTTTTGCCATAAGTTTACCCTCCTTTTCAACTGACGGTGCTGGAGGCGTCCAGCATGGCGTCCAGCAGGTCGCCGCCGTCGATGCCTACGATCTGCACGGGGCAGCCCAGCTCGTCTGCCAGACGCGCCACGGTATAGTCGTCCAGAAACACCGTTTCGCCGTGGCGCAGCATATGCAGCGGCAGCAGCACCCGCCCCAGGGACGGGACCCTTTGCAGCTGCGCCGACAGGTCCTGCCCTGTCAGCAGACCGGCCACGTCGATGGTGTGACCGAAGAAATCGTTTTCCACCGCGATGACCTGCCCCTCCAGACGGGGAAAATACGCCTTGGCCTGCTCCAGCAGTCCCCGCAGGAACGGCGCGGCGGCGGTGCCGGTGGCGATGGTGAAGGGGGGCGGCGCGGCGGCGGGATCCTCCAGACGCATGGCGGAGAGGAAGTCCTGCTCCAAGGAGCGCAGCATGCCTACGCCGTTTTCCAGCTGGCGGTAGCCCTCGTAATAGTCCTCCTGCGGCAGCGGCAGCCCCGCCCGCAGGTACAGCTCGTCGGCGCAGAAGAAGCGCCGTGTGCCGAAGCGCCGCAGGTTCTCCTGTCCGAACTCCTCGGCGATGGCGATGATGTCCCGTGCATCCTCGGCGCTGACGGGGCGCAGCTTCGCAAGACCCTGCCGGTACTTGGTGATGCCCACCGGCACCAGCGAGCAGCTGGAAAACTGCCACTCCGTCAGGTCACGCAGAGTGCGGCGCAGCTGGTCGCCGTCGTTCCAGCCCGGGCAGATGACGATCTGGCCGTTCATGACGATGCCCGCCTTGCAGAAGGCCTGAATGTAGTCCAGAGAGCGTTCTGCGTTCTTGTTGCCCAGCATGGTGCAGTGGAGCTGGGGGTCGGTGGTGTGGACGGAGACGTTGATGGGGCTGATGTGCAGGTCAATGATGCGCTGGGCCTCCCGCTCCGTCAGGTTGGTCAGGGTGATGTAGTTGCCCAGCAGGAAGCTGAGCCGTGCATCGTCGTCCTTGAAGTACAGCGTGGAGCGCATGCCGGGGGGCATCTGGTCCACGAAGCAGAAGATGCAGTGGTTGGCGCAGGAGCGCATCTCATCCATCAGATAGGTGTCGAAGTTCAGGCCCAGATCCTGCCCCTCCGCCTTGCGGATGGTGACGGTACGCACATCGCCCGACGCAGTTTTCAATTCCACGCGGGACAGGGGGTCGTAGCCGTAGAACCGGTAATCCAGCACATCCACGATGGTATGGCCGTTGATGGTCAGAAGCTGTTCGCCCACCTGTATACCGGCTTTTTCCGCAGGGCTGTGCCGGTCGATGGCGGTGATGATGGTGCTCATAGATGCGTCCTCTCTCGTAAAAGGGCATACGCCCACATGATAACCATTTCATTATAGCCGCTTTTATGGCAGGACGCAAGCTATTTATCGTGTCCAGTATAAACAGCGGCGAGCGGATTGTAAAACGCATGATTTCGATGCATCTCATGAGGGAAAGTGGGGGAGCGGGCCTGCGGAAGGGAAGGGCTCCGCGCCTGCGGGGCGGAAGAAAATCAAACGGGCGGCGTGGGGGACAAAACGCGCAAAAAAGCAGGAGGGAAGCTGCGCTTCCCTCCTGCGTGGACACATAAGAATTTACTTGTCCGCTGCCACAGACTTGACGACCTTGACTTCGCGGCCGTTGTAGGTACCGCACTCCGGGCACATTCTGTGAGGCAGATGCAGAGCACCGCACTTGGGGCATGCCACCAGAGCGGGAGCTGCCAGCTTCCATACGGAAGAACGTCTCTTATTGCGTCTTTGCTTGGATACTTTTCCCTTAGGGACTGCCATGTTGACACCTCCTTGGTATTAACTGCCTGAGCAGCAATTTATAATGGATTCACTCGTCCTTCTGCAACAGCTGCGCCAGCTTGGCCAGCCGGGGATCCACCGCCTTCTTGCAGCGGCAGCTCTCGCGGTTCAGGTCGGCACCGCAGCCGGGACATAGTCCCTTGCAGTCCTCAGAGCAGAGAAATTTCGTGTCCATATCGAGGATAAAGGCGTCCCGCGCCAGTTCCGTCACATCCACCTCATCGTCGTCCAACAGCACGATGTCGTCATCCTCATCGGACTGACGCTCCTCGGCCAGCACACAGGCGTAGTCCGTGGATTTCTCCTGATCGAACGCCTGGGCGCATCGGTCGCAGATGCAGTGGAGCGTGGTGGTGATCTGAAGCTCACACAGCAGCATACCCGCCTGATTCCGCAGCTGGCCGTCCACAACAACCGGTCGCGTTACAGGATAAGTACCACCGAACTCCAGATCGGAAAGGTCCATCTCAAAATGGATCTCCTGCCGGGAGCCGGGGGTATGCAGCAGCTTGTTTACGTTCAGACGCATAGTACACCTCGCAATGACACGAGTAGTATTATAGCCGACACAAAATCCCTTGTCAAACATTTTCTCACAAATATTTTGACTTTTTTCCAAAAGCGGTTACAATGGACGGAGAACACAAGGGAGGTGCGCCCATGCGGGAGCTGACCATCGGGAAAAACGACGCCGGAGTACGGCTGGACCGCTTCGTGTCCAAGGCGCTGCCGCTGCTGCCGCCGGCGCTGATGCAGAAGTACATACGCATCAAGCGCATCAAGGTCAACGGCGCACGGGCCCAGCGGGACCAGCGGCTGGCCCAGGGCGATGTGGTGCAATTATACATCAATGACGAGTTCTTTGACAAGCCGTCGGAGGAGAATCTGTTCCTGACGCTGTTCAAGCCCCAGGTGGACGTGGTGTACGAGGACGAGAACCTGCTGCTGGTCAACAAGCGGCCGGGGCTGGTGGTCCACGCCGACGAGACGGAGAAGGTGAACACCCTCATCAACCACATCCAGGCGTACCTCTATCAGAAGCGGGAGTGGAACCCCCGCTGGGAGAACGCCTTCGCTCCCGCGCTGTGCAACCGCATCGATCGCAACACAGGAGGCATGGTCATCGCCGCCAAGAACGCCGAGACGCTGCGGATCATCAACGAGAAGATCCGGCTGCGGGAGATCGACAAGCGATATCTGTGCATTACCGTGGGACGGCCCAAGCCGCCGGAGGGCAGGATCGAGTGCTTCCTTCTGAAGGACGAGCAGAAAAAGCAGGTGGCGGTGTACCACAGACCGGTGCCGGGGGGCAAGACCGCTGTCACGGACTACCGCACGCTGGAGACACGGGGCGAGCTGTCTCTGGTGGAGGTGGGACTGGAGACAGGGCGTACTCACCAGATCCGGGCGTCCTTTGCCGATCTGGGCTGTCCGCTGCTGGGGGACGGTAAGTACGGACGGGGCGACGTCAACCGCCGGTACGGGGAGACGCGGCAGGCGCTGTATGCCTATGAGCTGACCTTCGACCTGCCCACGGACGCGGGGATCCTGAACTACCTGCGGGGCAGGACTTTCACGGTGGAAAACGTGCCGTTCCGGGCAAAATATTTCGGCTGAAAACGTCGTGCGGGGCTGCTGACGCAGCCCCGCGCGATTTTTTTTGGGAAAAGCGGGAAAAGGCATTGACTTTTGGGGGGATACCATATATATTGTACCTGCTTTCTTTCGACGGAAAAAGCGGCGCAGGAACAGGCGCCGGCGGTTTCCGGGGAGGAGGGTTATTTTATGTATGAACGGGGGAGGATAAATGGCCAAAGAGTTGATTCGCCTGCGGGATCTCTGCATGGCGTTTGACGACGAGCTGGTTCTCGATAACATCAATCTTTATATCAACGATTCTGAATTCCTCACACTGCTTGGACCCAGCGGCTGCGGCAAGACCACAACGCTGCGCATCATCGGTGGGTTTACCACACCCACTTCCGGTGATGTGACCTTTGACGGGGTGAGGATCAATGACGTTCCGCCACACAAACGGCAGATCAACACGGTGTTCCAGAAATATGCGCTGTTCCCGCATCTGGATGTGTTTGAAAACATCGCCTTCGGCCTGCGCATCGCAAAAGTGCCGGAGGAGGAGATACGGCAGCGTGTCACCGAAATGCTGGAGGTGGTCAGCCTGAAGGGCTTTGACCGCCGCCGCATCGACCAGCTGTCCGGCGGCCAGCAGCAGCGGGTGGCCATCGCCCGCGCACTGGTGAACCGTCCGAAGGTATTGCTTCTGGACGAGCCGCTGGGCGCATTGGATCTGCGTCTGCGCAAGGATATGCAGAACGAGCTGAAGCGTATCCAGCAGCAGATGGGCATAACGTTTATATATGTGACCCACGACCAGGAGGAGGCGCTGACCATGTCCGACACCGTGGTGGTGATGGACAAGGGCCGCATCCAGCAGATCGGCACGCCGGAGGATATCTACAACGAGCCGAAGAACGCCTTCGTGGCGGACTTCATCGGCGAGAGCAACATTCTCAACGGCGTCATGGTCCGGGATAAGGTCGTGAAAATGTACGGCAAGGAGTTCCCCTGCGTGGACGCGGGCTTCGCTGAGAACGAGCCGGTGGACGTGGTCATCCGCCCCGAGGATATCGACATTGTCCCCGTGGAGCAGGGCCAGCTCATCGGCACCGTCACCAACGTGACGTTCAAGGGGATGCAGTACGACATCATCGTGGACTTCCGGGGCTTCAAGTGGCTCATCCAGACCACCGACCACTCGCCGGTGGGCGCACGCATCGGCGTGAAGATCGACCCCGAGGGCTTCCACATCATGAAGAAGAGCGAATACTCCGGAATGTTCGGCGACTACTCCTCCTATTCCGAGGAGTATGAGGAATTGGCGGACGCCAGCGTGGAGCTGGAAGAGGAGGAGAGCGAGGATGAAGACTAAGCTCTCCCATTTCGCCATACCGTATGTGGTGTGGATGGCCATTTTCGTGGTGGCACCCATCATCATCATGGTCGTCTATGCCTTCTCCAACGGAGCGGGCGGAGCTACGCTGGACAACTTCGTGCAGATGGGCGGCTACGCCGCCGTGTTCGGCCGGTCCTTTAAGCTGGCCATCATCGCCACGGCCATCTGCCTGCTCATCGGCTACCCGGTGGCGTATTTCATCAGCCGCGAGGGCGCAGCCTTCCAGCGGATCGCCATGGTGCTGATCATGCTGCCCATGTGGATCAACTTCCTGCTGCGGACGTACTCGTGGATGACCATTCTGGAGAACAACGGGCTTTTGAACCAGCTGTTCCAGAAGATCGGGCTTATTGCGCTGTACAACAGCATCACGGGCAGCAGCATCGAGTTTTTTCCGATGATGGATACCCAGGGCGCGGTGGTGCTGGGCATGGTGTATAACTATCTGCCCTTCATGATCCTGCCTATCTACTCGGTCATCGGAAAGATGGACCGCTCACTGTTGGAGGCGGCCAGAGATCTGGGCGCCAACTCGGTGACGGTGTTCCGCAAGGTCATTCTGCCCCTGTCGCTGCCGGGCGTGCTGTCGGGCATCACCATGGTGTTCGTGCCATCGGTGTCCACCTTCGCCATCAGCCGGATGCTGGGCGGCGGCACGGAGCTGCTGCTGGGCGACCTCATCGAGCGGCAGTTTTTGGGCGGCGCGTACAACCCACAGCTGGGCGCGGCTATCTCGCTGGTGATGATGGTCATCGTGGTCATCTGCATGCTGGTGATGAATCGCTTCGGTGAAGGCGAGGAACAGGCGGTGATGCTGTGAAAAAGAAAAGAGACGTGCGGTTCGGCAGCCGCTTTTTCATGGCGCTGATCGGTATTTTCCTGTATGCGCCCATCGTGCTGCTGATCGTGTTTTCCTTCAACGCGGGAAACAGCAACACCGTGTGGAAGGGCTTCTCCCTGATGTGGTATGCAAAGCTGTTCCAGAACCGCATCATTATGCAGAGCGTGTATACCACGCTGCTGGTGAGCCTGCTGGCCACGGTCATCGCCACGGTGGCGGGCACCTTCGCGTCCATCGGCTTCCATGCCATGCGCCGCAGGGCCCGCGACCCGCTGATGATGGTGAACAGCATTCCCATGATGAACGCCGATATTGTCACCGGCGTCAGTCTGTGCCTGCTGTTCGTGGCCTTTTTCAACGGATGGGGCACTTTTGCCGGCTGGGTCAACAGCTGGCAGAGTCTGGTAGTCCTGCCGGAGCGGCTGACCATGGGCTTCGGTACCCTGCTCATCGCCCATGTATGCTTCAACATCCCCTATGTCATCCTGTCCGTAGGCCCCAAGCTGCGGCAAATGGACAAGAATCTGGTGGACGCGGCTCAGGATCTTGGCTGTACGTGGATGCAGGCGTTCTGGAAGGTCATCCTGCCGGAGATCAAGCCGGGCATCGTATCCGGAGCACTGACGGCATTTACCATGTCCATCGATGACTTTGTCATCAGTTATTTTACGGCGGGCTCGTCCGTATCCACGCTGGCCATGACCATCTACGGCATGACAAAAAAGCGTGTCAGCCCGCAGATCAACGCCATCTCCGCGCTGCTGTTCGGTACGGTCCTGCTGCTGCTGGTCATCATCAATGTGCGGGAATCCCGCCAGGAGCGCAAGGCCATGCAGCAGAGGTGAGCATGCGCTCTGACTATTTTATAACGTTCTATTTCAGGAGGATAAAGCATTGAAAAGAATCATCGCGTTTGCGCTGACGGTCATGATGACCGTGGGACTGCTGGCCGGCTGCGGCGACGGAGGCAAGGAGCAGCGTGTTGTCAACGTGTGCAGCTGGGGCGAGTATATCGACGAGTCTCTTATCGGCGAATTTGAGGCCCAGACCGGTATCCACGTCAACTATCAGACGGCGGAGAGCAACGAGACGCTGTACTCCCTGCTCCAGACCGGCGGCGCGGATTTCGACGTGATCGTGCCCTCCGATTACATGATTGGGCGGCTTATCGACGAGGGGATGCTGGCAGAGCTGGATTACAGCGCCATCCCCAACTATGACCTCATTGATCCGCAGTACAAGTCCCTGAGCTTCGATCCGGAGAACAAGTACACCGTGCCCTACAGCTGGGGTACTGTGGGCATCATCTACAACACCAAGATGGTGGATGAGCCCATCACCAGCTGGGGGGCTATGTTTGACGAGAAGTACGCCGGACAGGTGCTGATGATCAACAACTCCCGCGACGCGCTGATGGCGGCCCTGTGCTATCTGGGCTACGACATCAACACCACCGACGAGGCTCAGCTCGATGAGGCATTCCAGCTGGTGAAGAACGCCAAGGACAAGGGCGTGTATCAGGCCTTCGTCATGGATGAGATCTTCGGCAAGATGGAGGGCGGCAACGCGGCCATCGCCATGTACTACGCCGGCGACTATCTGACCATGCTGGAGAACAACGAGGATCTGGCCTTCGTGGTGCCCGAGGAGGGCAGCAACTGGTTCGTGGACGCCATGTGCGTCCTGAAGTCCAGCCAGCATAAGGACGAGGCCATGGAGTGGATCAACTTCATCGCCGGAACGGACGCCAGCCTGGCCAACATGGACTATATCTGGTATGCCTCCCCCAACGCCGAGGCGCTGGCGGAGTACCCCGCCTACTACGAGGAGCAGAACGGTGAGGCGCTGGATCAGGAGCTCTACAACATCATGGCGGCACCGGCCGACGTGCTGGATCGCTGCGAGCTGTATGTGAACCTGCCCCAGGAGACGCTGAAATACTACGACAAGCTGTGGACCCAGCTGGGCGTGTAACACGCAGGCTCTTTGAGGACAAAACAGCACCGCGCCTGTGGCCGCGGATACAGCTGCGGCCAAGGTGCGAGGAAAATTTTAAATCAGGAGGTACGAACATGATCGAGACCGGCATGACCCATACCGTGGAAAAGACCGTGACCGCCGACATGACCGCCAAAGCCATCGGCTCCGGCGGGCTGGAGGTGCTGGGCACCCCCTACATGATGGCCCTGATGGAGTGCGCCGCCATGTGGTGCGTGCAGAACGAGCTGCCGGAGGGCAAGGGCACCGTGGGCGTGGAGATCGCGTCCAGCCATCTGGCCCCCACTCCCGTGGGAATGAAGATCACCGCTACCGCCGAGGTGACGGGCGTCTCCGCCAACGGCAAGATGATCACCTTCAAGGTCAGCGCCTCCGACGAGGACGGCCTGATCGGCGAGGGCACCCATACCCGCGCCGTCATCGACAACGCGCGGTTCCAGCAGAAGTGCAGCGACAAGCTGCATAAGGTCAAGTAAAGCAGATACGGCAAAAAGGACTTCCTGTACGAGGGTACAGGAAGTCCTTTTTTGCGCCCTTGCGGCGGCGCGGCATATCTGGTACAATAATAAGGTTAAGAAAGCGGAAAGGGGAGAGCATATGCGCGTACTGGCCACCATAGCGTTCTCCTTTGCGGCAGGACTGTTTCTGGTACTGCTGCTGCCGTGGTCCGGATGGTATCTGTGGGCGGCGGCGGGGCTGGCGCTGGCCGCGCTGGGCCTGTATCTGTGGGGGCGGACGCAGAAGCGGTTCCGGCGGGGCCGGCTGATCCTGTGGCCGCTGGCGGCGTCGCTGGTGTATTTCACCGCGTATCAGGCGGTGGTGCAGCAGCCGGTGCTGGACCTCTGCGGCACGGAGACGGCGTTTGCCGGCACCGTCTGCACCTGGCCGTGGGAGACGGAGCGAGGCGCTGCGGTGACGGTGCGGCTCCATGGGATGCACGGGGCCAAGGCTACGTATTATGGCGGGGAGGAGCTGCTGACGCTGGAGCCGGGGCAGACGCTGTCCGGCGCGGCGTGGTGGCAGGATGCCTCCAATATCCGAGGCACAGAGCTGACGCAGTTCACTGCCCGAGGCGTATACGCCCTGCTCTATCAGCGAGACGAGCCGGAGGTGGGGCAGGGCAGCGCAGGACAGCTCCGCTGGCTGCCGCTTCGGGCGGCGCGGGCCATGCAGGAGAGGGGCGCCGCCATCTGGGACGACCAGTCGGTGCAGGGCTTTCTGATCGCGGAGCTCACCGGCGACCGTGCGGCGCTGCCGGAGGGCGACGCCGTGGTGATGGAGGAGACGGGACTTGCCCATCTGTTCGCGGTGTCCGGCCTGCACTGTGCGTTTCTGGTGACGCTGCTGGGGCTGCTGACCCCGGGGAACCGGCGGCGGACGCTGTGCGCCGTGACCATACCGGCGCTGCTGTTCTATATGGTGATGGTGGGCCTGTCGCCATCGGTGGTACGGGCCTGCATCATGCAGATATTCCTGCTGACTGCGCCGCTGTTCCGGCGGAGCAGCGACGGCCTTACCGCTCTGGCGGCGGCGCTGGGTGTCATCCTGCTGGCCAACCCCTTTACGGCGGGGAGCGTCAGCCTGCAATTGAGCTTTGCCGCCGCGCTGGGCATGGTGCTGCTGACACCGCGGCTCTATCAGACGCTGAGCGGCTGGTATCACGGGCAGCGGCGGCTGGTGGAGCGGATGATCCGCTTTTTAGCGGCCAACCTGGCGGCTACGCTGGGAGCCATGGTGTTCACCGCGCCGCTGATCGCATGGTACTTCAACATTTTCGTGATCGTGGCGCCGCTGGCCGGGCTGCTGGCGGTGCCTGCCGCGGGCTGGAGCTTCATGGCGGCCTTTATCACCACCCTGCTGGGGCTCGTGTGGCTGCCGCTGGGGCAGGTGCTGGGCTGGGTGTCCTTCGCGCTGGTGAAGTACATCCTGTGGGTGGCGCGGACGCTGACGGCGCTGCCGTTCCACGCCGTCTATTTCAACAACCGCATCCTCATCTACTGGATGCTGTACAGCTATATCGCGTTTATCGGCTGCGCCGTCACGAAGGACCGGCGGCGGAAGTACGCCATGGCGGCGGTGCTGTCGGCGATGATGCTGGCGGTGTCCGTATGGCTGGGAGATACCGGCCGGTACGGTGTCATGAACGCCCTGGCGCTGGATGTGGGGCAGGGCGAGAGCGTGGCCCTGTGGTCCGGCAAAGAGGCGGCGCTGGTGGACTGCGGCAGCAGCAACAGCTACGTGGACGCAGGCGGCGTGGCGGCGGATCAGCTGGCCAGTCTGGGCGTGCGCAAGCTGCGGTGCGTGGTGGTGACCCACTACCACGCCGACCACACCAACGGCCTGTACGAGGTGATGGAGCGCCTGCCGGTGGAGACGCTGTATCTGCCGGACATCGAGGACGAATACGGCGTGCGGCAGCGGTTGGTGGAGCTGGCGGCGCGCAAGGGCACGGACGTGGTGTTCGTGACATCCCCCACCGTTCTGACGCTGGGGGAGATGACGCTGACGGTCTATCCGCCGGTGGCGGCGGAGGGCGACCTTAACGAACAGGGCCTGTCGGCGCTGGCCACGGCGGGCGATTTCGACCTGCTGATCACCGGCGACATGGCGGGGAGCACCGAGCGGAAGCTGGCAGAGACATATCCTCTGCCGGATATAGAGGTGCTGGTGGTGAGCCATCACGGCTCGCGGTACAGCTCGGACGAGACGTTCCTGCGTGCTACCCGGCCGGAGGTGGGCATCATCAGCGTGGGCGACAACAGCTACGGCCACCCCTCCGGTCAGGCTATGGAGCGGCTGGAGGACATAGGTGCGGACATCTGGCGCACGGACAGGCAGGGCACGGTGCGCGTCACGGTGAAGGGAGAGGACTGACATGGCAAAAAAGGAGAGCCGCAGCGGCGGCTATGAGGCGCTGCGGGCCGCCGTGAAGGCAGGCGTACCGGCCAATCTCTATATTTTCTACGGTGAGGAGCGCTATCTGCTCCAGACCATGGCGCAGCGGCTGAAGGAGCTGCTGATCCCTGCGGGCTTCGAGGAGTTCAACTACCACCGTCTCACCGGTAAGGGCCTGACGGTACAGGAGCTGGCGGAGACGGCAGAGGCCATGCCTATGATGGCGGAGCACACCCTCATCACCGTCACGGACATGGACATCTTCAAGCTGGACGAGGGACAGCGGACGGCGCTGATCGATCTGCTGTCCGACTTCCCGCCCTACTGCACGCTGATCTTCCTGTACGAACAGCTGACCTACAAGCGGGACGGGAAGATGAAGAAGCTGTGCGCCGCCCTGAACGAGTACGTGCAGGAGGTGGAGTTCGTCCAGCAGGAGCGAAAGGACCTGCTGAACTGGCTGAAGCGGCGGTTCGCCGCCGTCGGCCACGACATCGACCAGACGGCGGCAGACCACCTGCTGTTTACCTGCGGCAGTCTGATGCGGGGACTGATACCGGAGATCGAGAAGATCGCCGCCTACGCAAAGCACGAGCGCATCACCATGGCGGACATCGACGCCGTGGCGGAGCCGGTGCTGGACGCCCGCATTTTTGACATGACCAACGCCGTCACGGCGCGGAACTATGACCGCGCCGCCGGTGTCCTGGCGGAGCTGCTGCGGATGCAGATGGAGCCTATCGCCATTCTGGCGGCGCTGGGCAAGGAGCTGCGGCGGCTGTATACGGCGCGTCTGGCGCTGGACGGCGGCAAGGACCGCGTTTGGCTGAAGGAGCTGTGGAGCATGAGCAGCGACTATCCCGCCAAGCTGCTGCTGCAGGCGGCGCGGAACGTGGATCACGACTGGTGCCGTCAGGCGGTGAAGCGCTGTCAGGTGCTGGACCGCCGTATGAAAAGCGAACGCAATATGGATAGTGAGGGCGAGCTGAAGCTGCTCCTCATGGAACTGGCAGGTGGGCGATGAAGCCCCGCGTCCGCGAGGTCATCGTGGTGGAGGGCCGCTACGATAAGAACACGCTTTTGCAGGCGGTGGACGCCGTGGTGGTGGAGACCGGCGGCTTCGCCGTGTTCCGCAACGGGGAAAAGGCCGCGTACCTGCGGCGGCTGGCGGAGAAGCGCGGAGTGATCCTGCTGACAGATCCCGACGGCGCGGGCTTCGTCATCCGGAACCATCTCAAGGGCATCCTGCCGCCGGAGCAGGTGAAGCAGGCCTATGTGCCGGACGTGTACGGCAAGGAGCGCCGCAAGAAAAAGGGCGGGAGAGAGGGGAAATTAGGCGTGGAGGGCATGCCGCCGCAGGTGCTGATCGAGGCGCTGCGCCGCGCAGGCGCTACGTTTGAGGACGGGACGGAGGCTCCGCAGAGGGCGGGACTGACCAAGGCGGACATGCTGGAAAAGGGGCTCATCGGCCCCGCGTCTGCGGAGAAGCGGGCGGCGCTGCAGCGGCGGCTGGGCCTGCCGGAGCATCTGACGGCCAACGGCCTCATGGAGGCGCTGGACACGCTGCTGACCCGAGAGGAATTCGATGCGCTGTGAGTTTTTTACAGGAGTGCGGGCAAACCCCTTGCAATTTCCGGCAGCGGCGGGTATAATAAACCATTGTTTTCACGCGAAAACAAATAACGACATACAAGGAGTGTGAGAAAGATCATGGCCGAGGAAATCAAGCCCCCCGAAACGGAGGAGTCCGGCAAAAACTTTATCCTGAATTTCATCGACGAGGACATCGCAGAGGGTGGTCAGTTCCAGGGAATGACCGTCCACACCCGTTTCCCGCCGGAGCCAAACGGCTACCTGCACATCGGACACTGCAAGGCGCTGACCATCGACTTCGGCACTGCCGAGAAGTACAACGGCCTGTGCAACCTGCGAATGGACGACACCAACCCCACCAAGGAGGACGAGGAGTTTGTGGAGGCCATCAAGCAGGACATCCACTGGCTGGGCTTTGACTGGGGCGACCGCTTCTTCTACGGCTCCGACTACTTTGAGGAGGACTACCGTCAGGCGGTGCTGCTCATCAAGAAGAGGCTGGCCTACGTGTGCCAGCTGACGCCGGAGGAATTCAAGGCCAACCGCGGAGATATCGGCATCCCAGCCGTGTCCCCCTACCGTGACCGGCCCATTGAGGAGAGCCTGGACCTGTTCGCCCGCATGCGGGCGGGGGAGTTCCCCAACGGCGCGATGACGCTGCGGGCCAAGATCGACCTGACCAGCGGCAACTTCAACATGCGCGACCCCGTCATCTACCGCATCAACCACATGAGCCACCACCGGCAGGGCGATAAGTGGTGCATCTATCCCATGTACGACTTTGCCCACCCTATCCAGGACGCGCTGGAGGGCATCACCCACAGCCTGTGCTCTCTGGAGTTTGAGGCCCACCGTCCCCTGTACAACTGGGTCATCGAGCACTGCGAGCTGCCGGCCCGTCCCCGCCAGATCGAGTTCGCTCGTCTGGGCATCGACCACACGGTGATGTCCAAGCGGAAGCTGCGCAAGCTGGTGGAGGAGAACTATGTCTCCGGCTGGGACGATCCCCGTATGCCCACGCTGTGCGGCCTGCGCCGCCGGGGCTATACCGCCGCGTCCATCCGCAATTTCTGCGAGCGCATCGGCGTGGCCAAATCCCCCAACGTCATCGAGTACGGCTTTCTGGAGCACTGCCTCCGCGAGGATCTGAACGCCAACGCCGAGCGCACCATGGCGGTGCTGCATCCGGTGAAGCTGACGGTCACCAATTACCCCGAGGGACAGAGCGAGACCTTCACTGTGGAGAATAACCCCACCGATCCCACCCAGGGCACCCACGACATCACCTTCTCCCGACACCTGTGGATCGAGGAGGACGACTTCATGGAGGTACCGGTGCCCAAGTACAAGCGCCTGACCCCCAACGGCCCCGAGTGCCGCCTGAAGGGCGCGTACCTCGTCACCTGCACCGGCTGCGTCAAGGACGAGAATGGCCGCGTGACGGAGGTGCTGTGTACCTACGACCCCGATTCCCGCGGCGGCGACCCCGCCGACGGCCGCAAGGTCAAGGGTGCTACGCTCCACTGGGTGGACGCGGAGAACTGCATGGACGCCGAGGTGCGCCTGTATGACAACCTGTTCTCCGACGCCACGCCGGACGGCCCCGACAAGGACTTTCTGGCCTGCCTGAACCCCGAGAGCCTGACGGTGCTCAGAGGCTGCAAGGTGGAGCCGGAGATGGCCGCCGTGGCCGCCGCCTTCGACAAGAAAGAGGGACGTACCGGCGTCAACGCCCCCACGTTCCAGTTCATGCGGGTGGGCTACTTCTGCCTGGACAATCGGGACAGCACGGCGGAGCACCTGGTATTCAACCGCAGCGTGTCCCTGAAGGACAGCTTCAAAAAGTAAACGGAAAGAGCGTCTCCGGCGGAGCCGGAGGCGCTCTTTTTTACCCGAACCACCCCTTTTTCCGGTGGGGCGGCGGTGGCGGCTGGCGCTTCTGGAAGGGCTTGTCGATGAGGATGATGTCGTCGCCGAACTTCTGAATGCAGTCCCACGGGACATAAAAATCCTCTCCGCGGCCGAACAGCCCGAAGAACCGGCACGGCCCAAAGACGATGATGCCTTTCACCGTGCCCTCCGGCACCTGTACGTCCAGATCGCCCACACAGCCAAGGCGGCAGCCGTCACAGAGATTGATGACCTCCTTGCGCCGCAGCATGGAAAATTTACACAGCATCGCGCTCACCCCGTGCAAGCCTATGCGCCGCGCCGCCTGTCCCATGCTGTCGTTTCCGGGAACATTCCGCCCCGCGGAATAGCCGCTGCAGCGGCGGGAAATACTGCCACTATCACAGTGGAAGGACGGGCGGACATGCGGGGAAAGGTGGAGATCTGCGGCATCAACACAGCCAAGCTGCCGGTGCTGAAAAACGATGAGATGACGGCCCTCCTGCGCCGCACCAAGGAGGGCGACAGAGCGGCGCGGGAGCAGCTGATCTGCGGTAACCTGCGGCTGGTGCTGTCGGTGATACAGCGGTTCCTGGGCAGAGGCGAGAACGTGGACGATCTCTTTCAGGTGGGGTGCATCGGCCTGATGAAGGCCATCGACAACTTTGACATCAACCAGCCGGTGCGGTTTTCCACCTACGGCGTGCCCATGATCGTGGGGGAGATCCGCCGCTATCTGCGGGACAACAGTGCCGTCCGCGTCAGCCGCAGCATGCGGGATACGGCCTACAAGGTATTGCAGGGGCGGGAAAAGCTGATGGCGGAGACCCAGCGGGAGCCTACCGTGGAGCAGATCGCCAAGTATCTGGACATCCCGCGGGAGGACGTGGTGATGGCCATGGACGCCATCGTGGACCCCGTCAGCCTCTACGAGCCGGTGTACGCGGACGGCGGGGGCGATGCGGTGTGTGTCATGGATCAGGTGCGGGACGACCGGAACACCGACGAGAGCTGGCTGGACCGCATCGCGCTGAAGGAGGCCATCTCGCGGCTGGACCCGCGTGAGCGGAGCATCCTGGCCCTGCGGTTCTGCCAGGGCAAGACCCAGATGGAGGTCAGCGGCGAGATCGGCATCTCTCAGGCCCAGGTATCGCGTCTGGAGAAGGGGGCCATCAGCGCTATCCGGCGGAATATGTGAGCGGACGCAAAAGGCGCGGCAGGGGAGACCCTGCCGCGCCTTTATGCCGTTATTCCGCCGGTTCTGCCGCGACCTCCGGAGCCTCCGGCTCTGCGGGCTCCTCCCACGGGACCATGGTGGCCACACAGCGGTTGATATTCTTGCCCTCATTGAAGAACTTCCGCTCATAGTCGGTCATGACGCCCACGGCGCCGTCCTTATGCAGGTCCGTAGTGACCTCCGACAGCTGAAAGCCGAACTGAGGGATCTCCTCCACTGACCAGGCGAACAGCTTGTCATTGTCTGTCTTGAAGTGGATCTGCCCGCCGTCGGCCAGCACCCTGCGGTACTGCTTGAGAAAATTGCCGTGGGTGAGCCGCCGTTTCTTCTGATTGCTCTTGGGCCACGGGTCACAGAAGTTGATGTACAGCCGGTCCACCTCACCGGAGGCAAACATGTCCGGCAGCAGCGCCGCATCGCCGTCCACGAAGAACACGTTCTTCAGGCCGGCGTCCATGGCCCGCTCCATGGCGACCACCATGGCGTCCGGCACCTTCTCCACGGCGATAAGCAGCACATCCGGCTCTGACAGCGCCGTGTCCACGGTGAAGCGGCCCTTGCCGCAGCCCAGCTCCACCCGCAGTTCCTTCGCATCGGGCATCAACGTCCGCCATTGGCCGCGCATGGTGAAGGGATCGCGGACGAGACAGCTGCTGCACGCCTCCATGCGGGGCAGCAGATTTTTCTTTTTACGCATACGCATGGCACAGAACTCCTCCTGTATATGGTGAATACCGGCGGTCATTCTACCATATCTGCTGCCTGTTTGTAAACCTCTGTTCCGCAGGTGACCGGATTTTTGAGGCGTTTCCGACAGTTCACCCTTCAAAATGCGCAAAGAACGGCCGCAACTTTTGTAAGAACTGCTGAAAAAGAAAAAGCACCGTCAGTTGCACTTGATAAAATTCTAACAGTCTACTATAATGCAGTATGTATGGGAGGGTCATGCCCTATGGGCGCGATCCCGCCCGCGACAGCTACCGCCGCCTGCGGGCTGCGGCGCACGAGGATGAAGGAGGAATGGATATGACCCATGTTCTGCTGGAAAAGAAGGAGCATATCGCCGTGGCTACCATTAACCGGCCCAAGGCGCTGAACGCTCTGAATTCCGAGGTATTGTCCGACCTGGATGAGCTGGTGGATATTGTCACCGCCGACCAGGACATTTATGCGCTGATTATCACCGGCAGCGGCGAGAAGGCTTTCGTGGCCGGCGCCGACATCGCCGAGATGAGCACCCTGACCAAGGAGGGCGGCGAGGCCTTCGGCAAGCACGGCAACGACGTGTTCCGCCGCATCGAGACCCTGCCCATCCCCACCATCGCCGCAGTCAACGGCTTTGCACTGGGCGGCGGCTGCGAACTGAGCATGAGCTGCGACATCCGCCTCTGTGCCGACACTGCCGTGTTCGGTCAGCCTGAGACCGGCCTGGGCATCACCCCCGGCTTCGGCGGCACCCAGCGTTTGGCTCGTCTGGTCAGCCCCGGCATGGCAAAGCAGCTGATCTACTCCGCCAAAAACATTAAGGCGGACGAGGCTTACCGCATCGGTCTGGTCAACGCCGTGTATCCGCTGGAGGAGCTGATGCCCGCCGCGGAGAAGCTGGCCCAGACCATCGCCAAGAACGCACCCATCGCGGTGCGCGCCTGCAAGAAGGCCATCAACGACGGTCTTCAGACCGACATCGATCAGGCCGTGGTCATCGAGGAGAAGCTGTTCGGCAGCTGCTTCCAGACCGCCGATCAGATCGAGGGCATGGGCGCCTTCCTGGAGAAGCGCAAGCACGAGCCCTATCAGAACAAGTAACACAGGTTAATTGACAGGCATCTGCCTGATGATTAAGTCATTCATGTAAAAATTTGATTTAGGAGGAACTATCATGAAAGTAGCAGTATTTGGTGCAGGTACGATGGGCAGTGGTATTGCTCAGGTTTTCGCAGCGAAGGGCCACACCGCCCTGATGTATGCTTCCAGCACGGCCAGCGCACAGCGTCATAAGGATAAGCTGGCAGCCTCCCTGAATAAGAAGGTCGCCAAGGGCAGGATGACCCAGGAAGCGGCTGACGATATTATGAGCCGCGTTCTGGTCGAGGAGTTCGACGCCGCCGCCGATGCCGATCTGGTCATCGAGTGCGTCGCCGAGAACATGGCCGTCAAGAAGGAGCTGCTGGCCAAGCTGGACGCTCTGTGCAAGGATGAGACCGTCTTCGCCTCCAACACCTCCTCTCTGTCCATCACCGAGATGGGCCAGGGCCTGAAGCACCACCTCATCGGTATGCACTTCTTTAACCCCGTGCCTGCCATGAAGCTGGTGGAGGTCATCGCCGGCGGCAACACCCCTGCGGAGCTGGTGGATTACATCAAGAACCTGTCCACCGAGATCGGCAAGACCCCCGTGGTGGTCAACGAGGCTCCCGGCTTCGTGGTCAACAAGATCCTGATCCCCTATTGCAACGAAGGCGTTTGCGTTCTGCAGGAAGGCGTTGCCTCTGCGGAAGATATCGATATTGCTATGCAGCTGGGCTGCAACCACCCCATGGGCCCCCTGCATCTGGGTGACCTGATCGGTTGGGACGTGGTCCTGAACATTATGGACGTGCTGTTCAACGAGACTCACGATAGCAAGTATCGCGCAAACGTGCTGATCCGGAAGATGGTTCGTGCGGGCAAATTGGGTATTAAGTCCGGCGAAGGCTTCTTCAACTACAATAAGTAAAAATCAGGAAAAGGAGAAAAGAGTATGGATTTCCATCTGACTAAGGAACAGCTGCTCGTTCGCAAGATGTACCGCGAATTTGCAGAGAACGAAGTAAAGCCCCTGGCCACTGAGATCGATGAGGAAGAGCGCTTCCCCATGGAGACCGTCGAGAAGATGGCGAAGCTGGGCATGATGGGCATTTACTTCCCCAAGCAGTACGGCGGCGCTGGCGCCGATGTGCTGTCCTATGCAATGTGCGTGGAGGAGCTGGCTAAGGTCTGCGGCACTACCGCTGTTATCGTTTCCGCCCACACCTCCCTGTGTGCTGCCCCCATCTTTGAGAACGGCACCGAGGAGCAGAAGATGAAGTATCTGCCCGACCTGTGCTCCGGCAAGAAGATCGGCGCTTTCGGCCTGACCGAGCCCGGCGCCGGTACCGACGCCCAGGGCCAGCAGACCACCGCTGTGCTGGATGAGTCCGGCGAGAACTACATCCTGAACGGCTCCAAGTGCTTCATCACCAACGGCAATGTGGCTGATACCTTCGTCATCATCGCCGTCACCGGCAAGACCACCGACAAGCGCGGCCGCACCATGAAGGAGATCTCCGCTTTCATCGTGGAGAAGGACGACAAGGGCTTCTCTCAGGGCAAGCACGAGAAGAAGATGGGTATCCGCGGCAGCTCTACCTGCGACCTGATCTTCGAGGATTGCGTGATCCCCAAGGATCGTATGCTGGGCAAGAAGGGCGAGGGCTTCAAGATCGCTATGAAGACGCTGGACGGCGGCCGTATCGGCATCGCTTCCCAGGCTCTGGGTATCGGTGAGGGCGCCGTTGAGGAAGCCATCAAGTATACCAAGGAGCGCGTGCAGTTCGGCAAGCGCATCTCCCAGTTCCAGAACACCCAGTTCCAGCTGGCGGATATGCATACCCGTATGCAGGCCGCTCAGTATGTGGTTTACGCTGCTGCCATGAAGAAGCAGAACCACGAGCCGTACTCCATGGATGCCGCCATGGCTAAGCTGTTCGCCGCTGAGGCCGCTTCCGATGTGACCCGCCGCGCCGTGCAGCTGTTCGGTGGTTACGGTTACACCCGTGAGTATCCTGTGGAGCGCATGATGCGCGATGCCAAGATCACTGAGATCTACGAGGGCACTTCCGAGGTCCAGCGCATGGTCATCGCCAGCAATCTGGGCGTTAAGTAATTGAGGAGGTAAAAGGTAAAATGAAAATCATCGTCACTGTGAAGCAGGTTCCCGATACCTCCGGTAAGGTGGCCGTGAACCCCGATGGCACCCTGGACCGTGCGTCCATGCAGACCATCATCAACCCCGATGACATGAACGCCGTTGAGGCGGCTCTGGCTCTGAAGGACGAGCTGGGCTGCAAGGTCGTGGCGTTCACCATGGGTCCCCCTCCCGCAGAGGGCATGCTGCGTGAGCTGATGGCCATGGGCGTGGACGAGGGCGTTCTGGTCACCGCTCGTGAGTTCGGCGGTTCCGATACCTACGCTACCTCCCAGATCATCGCCGCTGCCATCGACACCTACGGCATCGACGAGGATGACATCATCCTGGCTGGCCGTCAGGCCATCGACGGCGATACCGCACAGGTGGGCCCCCAGATCGCTGAGAAGCTGCATCTGCCCCAGGTCACCTATGCCGGTGAGATCACCAAGGACGGCGACACGCTGACCGTGAAGCGCATGCTGGAGGACGGCTACATGACCATCAAGGTCAAGACCCCCTGCATGATCACCTGCATCAAGGAGCTGAACACCCCGCGTTACCTGTCCGTGGGCGGCGCGTTCGAGTGCTACAGCAAGCCTCTGGTCACCATGACCTATGAGACGCTGAAGGATCACGAGCTGATCGATGCCACCACCATCGGTCTGAAGGGTTCTCCTACCAACATTCTGACCTCCTTCACGCCCCCTCAGAAGGGCGCGGGCATGATGCTCGAGGGCGCTGACAAGGCTACCACCGACAAGCTGGCAGGCATTCTGGCCGCCAAGCACATCATCTAAGGAAGGAGAAACGAAAATGGCTTTTAATAGTGCTGATACCGCTGCCTTCAAAAACGTATGGGTTTTCTGCGAGCAGCGTCAGGGCGTGATGATGCCCACAACCTTCGAACTGATCTCCGAGGGCCGGAAGCTGGCCAACGAGCTG
>NZ_DBLZXX010000036.1:0-4123 GCF_057856985.1 Vescimonas sp. | reverse complement strand
CGGCTCTCTTTGTCCAGCAGGGCGGCGTGCTCGTCGTTGAGCTTTTTCAGCAGCTTGTTGGCCTGTGCGGAAGTATATGTCATGGTCGTTCGTCCTTTCTCTTTTGTGAATTTCTGCTCCCATTGTACCTGATTTTGCGGCGCAAGTCCAGCGGATGACGGCGCTTTCTCAGGTGGCTTGTCCACATACTCGCAGTGTCCGTCAGGGTACAGCAAATAGGTCGCCTTTTTCTCCGCGTCATAGCGAGCCACGGGCAAGCCCTTCATCTTGGCTTGCTGATACGCGATAAAAGCTACCTGAGAGATGCGCCTGTCCATCTCCTCGTCCTCATCATCACAATGAGGGTCTTCATAAAGCAGCGTTTTGCTTTCATCGGTCATATTCTCACTCCTCTGACTGTTCTCACGCACTTTGGCGGATCACGATGCCCTCTTCATCCCACGTAGCCAGCCGGAAGTTGTAGGGACGTCCGTCAGGTGCGGTCAGGGTGTTCAGAATGTCCCGCAGTTCTTTCACCTCTGCCGAATGACGCTTGGCGATCAGTACGGCCTCATCTACAGGCTTGTTGTCCAGTGCGCAGCCATCCACATACATGCGGAGCTGGTACAAGTCCAGCGCCTTGGTCTTTCCTGCCTTGGCTTCGTAGATGGTCACACGGTCGATATAGCCCACGAACAGGTCAACCTTGGCCTTCAGCCCGATCTTCTGGAACACAGGCTCCTCACGGCTCACCCGCAGAGCGGTGGGATCATTCTCACGCCTGGCGGTCAACTCCTTGACGTACCGCAGCTCCACCGAGTCCACATCCTTGGCCGGGGCGGGGACGTAGGACGCGATCCAACTGAGCAGGTTCTTCAGGCGCGGATCCGCTTCACAGAACGAAGTTTTCGTGTTCTTCGTGGCGGGCAGCGCGGCGGGGTTGTCCGAGATAAGATCCACCTGCACCAAAAAACGGTTCTGGCTGGGATGGATGGCCTCGCCCCAGACGCGGTCAAACATTCCGTGCTCGATGGCGCGTCCATTGATGCGCAGCTCCACGCCGCTGGACTCCATGTTGCACTTATAGTAGATGGCGTTGGACGGATTCTTCAGGATATTGCCGTATTTACAACGAATCGTCAGCGGGCCGCCGCCCAGGTTACAGGGGATATCTCCGTAATCCTTCACGCTGCCCTCTTCCCACACCGGCAGCAGCGGCGTCAGCGTATGCTGCGTTTCCTCGCCGCCGCTGATCTCCCACACCTCCATGGTGATGGGCGTATTCGCCAGAATGCCCGCATAGACGTACCGCAGTTCCTCAATGATATACCGCACCAGATTGTGGAAGTCGGAGGGCGCTGCCTTACGGTCGGGCTTCACCGTCCGGAACTTCGCCATAGGGCAACGGACGGAGATCGATGTGCCAGTGGGGTGGGGCAGATCACCCGTACCTGAATAGAAACGCACCTTCATGGGCTTGTCCAGTTCAGATGTGCCCATGGAATATGGCGCCTTGACCTCGCGGTACTGGTTTGCCGCGGCGTCGTCCTTCGTGCGGGTGCGGATGCTCCACTTCTGGTCAGGACTGCTGTCGCAGGAGGCCAGCGCGTGCTTCAATCCAAAGCCGTGCTCGTTCAGCGGCGTCTGCGCGCCGTCCCGACATGCGATAGTCAGGGCGCTACCGAGGTCAGCAATGCCCGTGCCGCCGTCCGTCACGGTGATCTCCACGGCATCGCCAAGATTTTCCAGCGATAGCACTACCCTCATGGACAGCTCGGGATCGCCGCTGTTGGCGCGGAGGTTGGAAACCGCGTCGTCCATCAGCTCACAGATGACCTGGGCCACGCTGTTGAAGTTGTCCCCGATACCGGCGAACAGGCCGTGGCCGGTGGGGTTGTTGCGGATGATCTCCTCCGCGATAGGTGTTTTGTTTTCGATTTTCATAGGTGCAATTCCTCCCGTTATCGATTGAGTTGATTGGCTACATCGGCGCGAACAGCGGCGGCGATAATACGCAGCAGCGCCTGCTGCCGGATGACCTCCTGACAGAATGCCACAGCCAGATCCTCCGGCGTCAGATTGATTTCCTCACACAGACACAACAGTTCGATCCACTCGTCGTCGGTCATGTCTACTTCAATAGTTGCTTTACGTTCGTCGTTCATAATGGTTACTCCTCTTTTGTATCAATTTAGATTTACACCGCCCAGATGATCTCTGCGCTGTCCTTTGCCACCTCGATGCGGCGGATGAACTGGGCGGCCACGGTCTTTTTCTCCTCAAAGGACAACTCGCTGAACACCAGCTTTTCCGGCAGCGGAACGCGGCCTGCTTCACGCCGCTGGGCCTGCCGGAGCGCCTCGCGCTCCTTTTCGATCTTCCCCAGTGCTTTCTGCAGATAGGACGCGGGCAGATCCTCGCTCTCGGCAAAGGCATCCATCAGGCGCTCGGCACGGCGATCCAGCTCCAGCAGCCGCCGGGTATAGCTATCCTCCGGCTTCGGCACAACGGGCTCCCGGGGACACTGCGCCAGCAGCTTTTCCATCTCCGTCTGCACCACCGTTTCCAGCTCTGCCAGCTTGACGTGGATGGCGGCGTCGCAGCGGTTCATATTATACCGCCCGCTGCACGCCAGATAGCGATAGGACTTGTCCACCACAACGGACAGGCTGTAGCCGCACTTGGCGCACTTCAGCAGGCCGGAGAGCCATGTGTGCTTGCCCTTGCCGCTGTTACCTACCTGACGGTTGTGAGCCAGCTTTGCCTGCACCGCCAGAAACAGCGGCGATGGCACGATGCCCACGCTGTTCAGCACAGACGCCCGATGGTTCTCGGTCTTGGTGCACTTCCGCGCGTTGGCCTCCCGCTTGCCCACCAGCAGCACGCCGTGTACACCGTCGAAGGCCTCCGGCGGGCCGGTGACCTCCACGCCCTGACCCAGATAGTGGAGCCGCACCTGCTCGTCTGCCATCACATACGCGGGGTTGTGCAGCAGGCGGGACAGCGTCACGTTGTCCCATGTGGCGCGCTTGGGGGCGGGGATACCCTCGGCGGTCAGCTTGCGGGCCAGCAGCCCCAGTGACATGCCCTCGGCGGCATACTCCTGAAAGATCCGCTGCACCACCGCCGCCTTGTCGTTGGGGATGAGGGACGGGACTTCCCTACCATCCCGTCCGCGTGCACGGCCATTGTCGAAGCCGTAGGGTGCTGGACCTCCCGGCCATGCGCCCAGTGCCGCGCGGCGGTAATAGTTGTCCCGCACGCGCTCCGCGGTGGTCTCCCGCTCCAGCTGGGCGAACACCATGATGATGTGCAGCATAGCCCGCCCCATGGGCGTCTTGGTGTCGAAGTTCTCGTTGACCGACACGAACTCCACATGGTGCTCCTGCAGCATCTCCCACAGCTGACCGAAGTCCGCCACGCTGCGGGAAAACCTGTCCAGCCGGTAGACGTACAGCGTGCCGATGCGGTCGGCGCGGATGTCCTTCATCAGCTGCTGAAAGGCGGGACGCTCGGTGTTCTTGCCGGAGTAGCCGGCGTCCTTGTAGACTCGCAGCTCCCCGCCGCCCGCCGTGCGGCGGCACAGGTCGATCTGTCCCGCGATGGACAGGCTGTCCTTTTTCTCCACGGACTGGCGGGCGTATACCGCGTCTGTTTTCATGCGGTCTTTTCCCGCTGGGCCGTCCGCAGCGCCCGCAGCTTCGCCATGCAGGCGGCGTAGGCATCCTTCATCTGCTGCTGCCGCGCCTGCGGATCCTCATACTGCGGATGGGTGTGTTTGACTTCCATGTTCATTCCCCCTCGCCACAGCCTATGAGCCGGGGACGTAGAACATGCCGGGGACGCGGGAAACGGAATACGATCTTGACTCATGCGTTTTCCTCCTTTCTGTGAAATGAGAAAAGAGAAACACCGTGCAGGCCGAGGCACTACACGGTGTCATGAGTATGACAAATAGACCGGATTCCGCTTGCAAAATCAGGGTCAAACGGGTATAATAACCCCATGCGGTGCGGATTTGTCCGTTGTGTAGGTGCTGTTACCACCTGCGCAGGTTGTAGGGAGCGCCAACTCCCTGCAACTGCCGTTGTTTTTCTTTTGTAAGGACAGTATAGCACGTATGTGACCTCACATCAATAGTCGA
>NZ_DBLZXX010000035.1:0-4248 GCF_057856985.1 Vescimonas sp. | reverse complement strand
CAAGCCTACCGCCCAGGCCGTGAGCAACAGCGAGTACACCGCCGGTGACTTGAGCGCGTCGCAGAATTGGTGGTGGTGGCTCCGCTCCCCGTATTCGTCGAACGCGGACGGCGTGCGCTACGTGTGCTCGGACGGGAGCCTCAGCGACAACGGCGCGTACCGCGGCGACGGGGGTGTGCGCCCGGCTTTGAATCTGTCATCTGACATCTTGGTATCTGATGCACCGGACAGCGAGGGGTACTACACCATCATCTGGAATAATGCCCCCACCACGCCCCCGTCCATCACCGTGCCAGAGGACGTGCGGAGCGGTAAAGGTCTCACCGTCTCTTGGGCGGCGTCGGTGGACCCGGACACCGACGCCGTGAGCTATGAGCTGGAGCGGAAGTACAACAACGGTGGGTGGTCCAAAATCTATGACGGAGCCGCGACGCAGTTCAGCGACACGATCACCACGGCGATGAACACGGTAGCATACCGGGTCCGCGCCAAGGACAGCAAGAACGCTTATAGCGCATACACCACCAGCCCTACCCGGACCGTCACCCACAACGTAGACCCGACGGTGAGCGGCAGCGATCAGCAGCTCGGCGTGGTGACTACGCCGCCCTCGTTCCAGTACACGGTCAACGACGGGGACGCCGGAGACACGCTCACCATCGTAGAGAGCCTGGACGGTGTGGCCCTTAAAACTATCACCCCGGCAGAGCGGAACCATCAGTACACCTTTGCGCTCACGGCGGCACAGTTCGCCGCCCTCACCGGACCGCACACCATGACTATCAAGGTCTCGGACAGCGCCGGGAACAGCGTCACCCGTACCATCACCTTTACCCGGTCCGTCTCCATCATCGACTTTGACTGGAAAGTGGATGACACCAGCGCCGCCGCGCAGAAAGTCCTTGTCTCCATGCGGTACAACGCCCATGAGGACGGCGTGACAATCCAGGTCTGCAACAACTACAACGACGAAGAGCCGACCTGGGAGACTGCCCAGCTCGGCCTCAAGCACATTTTCAGCAATTCCGCGAAGACTGCGGATAGCTTTGCTGTGGGCGTCCGCGTCCAGATCACCAAGGCCGGAGGGTATGAAAGCATCGCCTGCTACTCTCTGTCCGCAAGCTACATCTAAGGGGGAATGACTATGAGAAGTCTTGACGAAGCCCGCGCCTACCAGAAGCAGGAAAAGAGCGTGGACACCTATGAGCTGTGGGCGGCCATCCTTGCCACCCATGACGCTCTGGTGGAGATGGGCGGCCCCGGCCTCCCGGAACTTCATGTGAACCGGGCGCGGGCGAACCTCATCCGCGCCGGACAGGTCGAGAGCGGAGACTACACCGACGCCGATCTAAAATCCATCGCGGCGGCAGATGGGGCCCGTATCTGGAGCGCCACCATGGGGACCATTTTCAAGGATGAACCTATCGTGGGGCCGGACGGCGAACTTTACATCTGCACCACGCAGCACCAGGCGCAGGCGAATTGGGCGCCTGGTAGCGAGGGCGGACGGACGTTGTTCCGTCCGCTCCGCAGCGAGCCGGAGGAACCTGGAGAGTACCTGGAGTTCATTTGGGGCGAGCACGTCCCCTATGGTGCGGTACGCCGGGACCCCGTGGACCAGCAGCTCTACACCCCCATCAAGGAGGCGGGCGTCACGCTCTATGAGCCGCACTACCCCCACCTGGTCCCCTCTGAGTACAAGCTCTACGAAGAGGTAGAGCCGGAACCCGAACCGGGGCCGGAGCCGGGGGATGTCCCGGATTGGGATGAACTGGAGGCCAATCACACGTTCCAGGTAGGCGACCATTTCACCCACGACGGCACGGAGTATGAGGTCCTGCGCGTCTTCACCAAGCAGGATGGTTGGGCGCCCCCGGCGCTCCTGGACGACTACTACAAGGTCGTGACGGAGTAAAGGGGTGAGACCAATGGAAGTAAACGTCAGCCTGGGCCAGATGGCGCTTGCCTTTGTCGCGGCTATGGGTATTCCGAGCGCGATCATGGGCCTTATCATCTGGCGGCTGGAGCGCCGCATCGACAAGCGGGAAAAGGAACAGGCGGCCCAGGAACAGGGCCAAAAGGACCTCTTCGTCCTGATTGTCCAGGGGACCAATGCCGCTATTGCCCTGGGGGAAGCGACTGCAAGGGCCGTCCAGCGCATCCCTGACGCCCACTGCAACGGGGATATGCACGACGCCCTGGACTACGCCGCCGACATCAAACACAAGCAAAAGGACTTCCTCACCCGGCAAGGCGTTTCCTCCCTGATGGACTGAGGGGGACGCTATGGCTGGTAAGTATGAGGGGAAACGCGCCAAGACGCGCCGCCCGTGGGAGTTCAAAAAGAAGCTCGCTGCGTGGGCCGTCCTTATTGCCACGGCCACCGCCGTAGCTTCCTACGTCCTCGCCTACCTGGACAAGCAGACCGCGAGCGATGTTACCACCACCATCTTTACCGCCTGCATCGGCTATCTGGTGAGCTATGCGGCGGCATCCACCACCGAAAAAGTCAGCCGAAACCGCCACGGGCTGGACGCTGACGGAAACCCATTCCAGACTAACAACACGGAGGGCGGGTCCGACACCAGCGGACCCACCCTCGGATAAAAACAAGGAGGATTTACCATGTACGACATCACCCCTATCATCGAAGCTGTGGCCGCCCTGATCGGCGTCATCGTTACCTGTGTGCTCATCCCGTTCATCAAGTCCAAGACCACGGCATCCCAGCAGGCGGAAATCAACGCCTGGGTCAAAATCGCCGTCTCCGCTGCTGAGCAGATTTTCAAGGGCAGCGGGCGCGGAGAAGAGAAGAAGCAGTACGTTATTGCCTGGCTGAAAGAGCGCGGTGTCACTGTGAATGAGAATGAGCTTGACGCGCTCATCGAGGCCGCCGTCTATGAGCTGACCCAGGGCATCATCCCCCTGGAGGGCATCGCCATTGAGACCACTACCGAAGTCACGGAGGACAAGGAGGAAACCGACCATGAGTAACAGCTCCCTTGTAACCTATACGAAAATCAGCCCCAACCGGACAAGCCCCCGCAATCATAAAATCGACACCATCAGCATCCATTGTTTCGTCGGCCAAGTGACGGCGAAGAGCGGTTGCAACGCCGGAACCTTTACCAAGTACGACCCGAACAACGGAGCTTCCTGCAACTACGTCGTGGGGCATGACGGCTCCATCGGACTGTGCGTGGAGGAAAAGGACCGGAGCTGGTGTACCTCCAGCGGGGCCAACGACCACCGCGCCGTCACCATTGAGACGGCCAGCGAGACCAAGGACCCCTACAAGGTCACGTCGGCGGCCTATGCCGCTCTGCTGGACCTGGTGACGGACATTTGCCGCCGGAACGGGGCCAAGAAGCTGCTCTGGTTCGGGGACAAGGCGAAGACCCTTGCCTATACCCCCAAGGCCGGGGAAATGGTGATGACGGTTCATCGCTGGTTTGCGAACAAGGCTTGCCCTGGCGATTACCTCTACAACCTGCATGGCGAGATTGCCGCCGAGGTCACTAAGCGGCTGAGCGGCGGCTCCGGCTCCACCGCCCCGGCCCCCGGCGCTTCTGGCGGCGCCCAGACCGCCGTAAACTACACGGTGAAAGTGACAGCGACGGACCTCAATATCCGTTCCGGCCCCGGCACCAACTACGGCAGCAAGGGCGCTATCAAGCCCGGCATCTACACCATCGTTGCGGAGGCCGGCGGCACCGGCGCTTCCAAGTGGGGCAAGCTCAAGAGCGGAGCCGGGTGGATTTCTCTGGACTACGCCACCAAGACCGGCACCAGCAGCTCTACGGCGTCCAAAGCCGTGACGGTGGGCAGCACCGTCACCATCCAGGCTGGAGCCGTCTACGGCGGCCTCGCCACCTCCAGAGGGGCCAAGGTCCCGGACTACGTGAGCGGCAAGAACCGCCGGTACACCGTGAAGCAGATCGCCACCCACAAGGGCGTCCAGGAGGCGCTTCTCAAGGAAATCACGTCCTGGGTTGCGCTGTCCTACCTGACCGTGGTATAATCTGCGCGTGGAATTATTTTGGCATTACGCCACCTGAAAGCGGTGGAGACTATGGAGAAACACCGCAACGCAGGACAGGTAGATAGACCGAAATACCGCGAAAAATAAGGCAAAACAGCCCCCGTCAATCGAGTGGGAATGACGGTCACAAGCTCCAGGGCCTGCGCTTGGGCCCTGGAGCTTGTGATTCTTAAAATCGGAACAGGAGGGATCACATGGATCAGGCA
>NZ_DBLZXX010000011.1:0-54350 GCF_057856985.1 Vescimonas sp. | reverse complement strand
CGGGACGGTCGAAGTTGGTGCCGCTGTAGCCGTCATCCGCCATGAACACGGGGTTCTGAAATCCATTGTCGGCGGCGTACTTCTCCAGATAACTGCGCTGATTGACGATGCTGTTGCTGTCACCAGCGTGGTCGTCCTCCTGGCTCAAGCGACCATACAGGATGTCCACCGGCTCTCCGTTCTTGATGATGTTGGCTGTGATTTGACTTGCCATGTTTCCTCCTTTCTCAAGGGCAAGCCGATGCGGTACACACACCATACCGCAAGGCTCGTCCAAAGTCTACTGAAAGAATTACCGTTTTTCCTTCTCTATACTTGAGTCGATGCAGACCAGCAACTTCTTCGTGGCGGTAGTTGTTGGCTGGCCGGGGAAGATAGAGGTGACATGGAAGCAGTGCTTGCCCACCATCATGTCACGCTCCACGATGACAGCATCCTCGTCATAGTGATAAGTTGTATCACGGAATACAGGCTGCACACCATCGTCTGTCTCACGCAGCAGAGTACGTTCCGGCTGGTAGCTGCCCAGCATACCGGTCTGCTTGTATTCTTCGTATTCAGTCATAATAGTCCTCCTGAATCACATCCTTCAGCGAGATCGTGCCGCGTGTGCTGGTGACCTCGCGGACGCTGCCGCCGCGCAGCTTGTTGTACTCCTCGCGTGTCATGTCCACGTCTGCTGCCAGCAGGTGGTTGGTAATGCTGTGCTCCACGGCCAGGTTGAACAGCAGCTTGGCCATGCGGTTTTCAAACACGCCCAGCGAACCTTCCAGCACGTCAGCCACTGCGTGAGGCAGGAACGCACCGGCGTTCTGCACCTTCAGGTAGCCGTCATAGAACCGAACCGCCTTTTCCACGAACTCACTTTGGCTGCCGCAGTTAGCCAGCGGCGCGTTTATTTCTATCATTTTCTTCGCTTCCGGCATAAGCCAAAAAGCGTACTTTTCCTTGTTATTTGTCATCTCGGCTTTCCTCCTTGAATTTTTGCCGCGACCCCGCAGCTTTTCCCGTAACTGCGGGATCATTTCTGTTCTCGACCCCACCGCCCGCCGAAAATTCCCTTCTACGACGCCGCTGGTGGAACGGCGCAACCGCCCGCACTGCGGGCAGAAGTGACCGGGGTGGGGGCGTCCACGACGCCGCCCCTTTCTCCTGCTTCGCTTTCGGCGCACCGAAAAGCTCCCCAACACGCGCCCAAATGGGCCGGGTGGTATCCGTACCCCACCTCCGCCCTGCGAGGCCACACATCGGCCCACAGGCGGCAACACCGCGGGCAACCGGCGCGAGGCGCGGTGTGGCTGTGAACTTTCCTTTTCCTTCCCTGGGTTTGCTCCAAAATCGTGATTTTCCGGAGCAAAATAGCATCGTGTACCGCTGCCAAAAATCGGTACATTTTCGCTCTGTGACGGCTGTGACAGGTGTGACGGCAAATTCAACACAGGTACCATATCAGTTTTTCCCGTCACTGCCGTCACTCCCGTCACACGGAAGGCAAAGGATACTCAGCATCCGCGTTGTCCGTGTGCGTTCGCTGACCACGCGGATACCGTTCTGCTCCAGTACCTCCGCGTACTTCACCAGCCGCTTGGACAGCACACTGGGCGTTAGCCTCTCCCCTGTCTTTGCTTCCAGCAGCGCACTCAACTCCGTAGCCGTTCCCTCGAAGCTGCCCAGCCCCCGCAGAAAGGCAGAGAGGGAAATTGCCTCCGGGTCGATGGAAGTGCGTTCCCCCTCCACCGGCTCTGTCAGCCGCCATGTGTAGCCGCTCTTATCGAATACCAACGGCAGCTCGCGGTATTCTATGTCCCGTCCGGTGCAGTACAGGGTCGCTTCACCGCTGCCGCGCCTACGTTCCTTCAGCACGAAGTTGCTGTCTGTCGCTCCGCTGATGCCCGTCGTGCCGGAGATCATGTTCATGGGGTCATCATCGTTCATCTTACGGAGATGGTGAATGAGCAGGATAGCGATGTGGTGCTTGTCCGCCAACGCTTTCAGTACAGAGATGTCACGGTAGTCGTTGGCGTAGGGATTGCCGCTGTCGCTGCCGGTGCGGATGCGCTGTAATGTGTCGATGACCACCAGCGAGGTGTCGGGGTGCTGTGTAAGAAAGTTGGTGAGCTGCTCCTCCAGCCCCTCGCCGATGCTTGCGGCGAGGGTGGCGAAGTGCAGTGCCTCCGGCGCGTCGTCGGTAATCTGAAACAGGCGGCTTTGGATACGGGTAAGGCTGTCCTCCAGGCAGAGGTAGAGCACAGTGCCTCTATGGGTCGGGAAGTCCCACACGCTTGTTCCCTGCGCCACTTGCAGACACAGCCACAGCGCCAGCCACGATTTGCCCACCTTCGGTGCTCCGGCAAGGATGTGTAACCCCTGCGGCAGCAGCCGGTCTATGATGAACCGTGTGGGCGGCAATGTAGTGGACAGCAGCGTGTCCGCGTCGATGGTAGAAAGAGTTTTTCTTGATGTCATAGCAGTCCTCCTTTGCTAATCTATATCGTCTGTGAATATTCGAGTGCTGCGATGGTACCATTTCCCTTGACATTTAGCAATAGATAATTTACGATATTAGCAGATACACTATTATTCGAAATAGATTATCAATCGCAGGAGGGACGCGCCGTGGGAATATTGGGAAAAGATATGTTCGATATGGACAGGATGTACACCAACACACGCGTCGAGTTTGGTGCGGCGGGATACTGGGTGGAGGAGAAGGTGTACCCGCTGCCATACGGATTTGTGCTGACGGAGATCCTCAACATGGATGTCACGCCGTTTCAGGAAGCATTGGATGAGCTGGAGAGCGTGATCTCCCAGAGCCATACCGAGGCGGTATTGGGAACGTTTTTCAATGCTCTGAAATGGTTTGGGCGGCTGCCGCTGTACCGCAGCTACTTGTATCTGGCACAGGATATAGAGATGGTCTCGGTGGAGGAACTATTCACCGGCGAAATAAGAGAAGAGATTGAGGAATTTGTACTGCAGCGCAGGAGCAAGCTGATCCCCTTCATGCAGGAGCAGGTCAAGGCCATCCGCTTCGTACAGGAACGCTACGCGTGGTTCTTGGATGAGCTTTTCAGCAAGGCCGTTTTCGAAAAGAAGAAAGGGCAGCGGAAGCTGCCCTTGGCGGAACACATTTTGCAGGCGCACTTGGAGCCGTTTATCAGCGGCGTCAGCCTCGGCGCGGACAGAGAGGTAGATGCGCCGCAGGTAAAGACGCAGTACATGCTCAAGGGGATGTACTGTACCGAGCCGGAGATCGTGGAGCGAATGTACTTTGACGGGCTGCTGGATTTCGTGTATGTGGAGTTTATGAAAGGTTTGCAGCGGGGCTTCGTGCCAAAGCGATGCGCCCACTGCGGACGGTGGTTCTTACAAAAGCCGGGAATGAGCTATACCTACTGCGACAGGCCGTCTGAGCAGCTGGGAGGTAAGACCTGCCGGGACGTGGGGGCTATGACAAGTTTTAAGGAGAAGTCCAAGAACGATCCGCTATGGCAGATACAGATCCGCGCCTATAAAAAATACTTTGCCCGTGTCCGTAAGGGGACAATGAGCAAAGCGGATTTTGAAGTATGGTCACGGCAGTCGGAGCAGCTCCGCGACGCGGCGGTGGAGCGATACCGTTCCGCGCGCACAGACGAGGAAAGAAACGAGATCGTCGATACGCTGAGAGTAAAACTGAATGAGGTATGAATATGATAGGGAGCCAGTCGAACGACCGGCTCCCTATTTTTTGCTTACACCGACGCAGAAGCTGCTCCGTGTATATCAGCCGTACAGCACCACTACGATGTACTCATCTCCTGCCGCGTTATAGCGAACGGTGCAGTTGAACCGTGCGTATGCGCTGACCACATCCGCGTTGTCCAATGCCGCGAGACATGCAAAGGTGGCATCCACATTGCCGCAGACGGCGGCATTCAATGCGGCCTGTCCGCCGTGTTCGGTCAGCCGCGCTACACTGTCCGCTGTGCCGGGATAGTAGCTGGAGTCAGCGGTGGTCATACTGGTGTCGATGGTCACGCCGTACTGTGCCTTGGCGTACTCGTTGCCCACACGCACAGCCTCCTCAACGGAGTAGATGCCACCGGTGGCGGGAGGCACAGAGGGCACTTCCTCTGCCGTCTGCGCCGGCACGGTGTCTAAGCCTGTATTGGGTGCAGGTTCGGGTGTCTGTGCGGGTGCGTCTGCCGTTGGCGGCTCGGCTGGCACAGTGACCGCGGGTTCCTCCAGCGGCGCAACAACGGGCGCGTGTTGCGACTGCGCGGGGATTTCTGATATGGTTGGTTCGACAGCTACTTCCGCTATTCCCGTCGGCACATCTTGTGTGTCAGTTGTGGGGGTAGTCTCCTCCTGCACTATCGCAAGAACGGTGCCCACTTCCGGCGCAGCAGCCTGCCCGCAGCCTGTAAGCAGCAAGATGGTACAGATGGTCAGCAGTATCAACTTTTTCATAGTCGTGTTCTCCCTTCGGTTTTGGTAGCAAACACAACTACCACACAACCACAAACACGTCAATGGGAATGTGAAAGCCAGAGATGGTCACAAAGGGCCATCCCTGGCTTTTTGTACATTATTTTGTGTTGTCTGCCCGCACGGTTAGATGGTCTCTCGAATATCTCCAGAGGCCAATGCGTTCTGGAAATCCCGCTTCCTATACCAGCGTTCTCTATATCATGGCGCCTCCATTATCCACCCATACCGCTGCCGAGATCATAGCCAAGATCGCAGGTATAGCGCCACTCCACGACGTCGCCGTCCTTCACCTGGTAGCGGGAGCAACCGTAGTTGGGATACCAGCCGTTGACGTTGTACATCCAGCCGGACAAACTGCCCACGTCGAACTCATAGAGGTTATTGATCCCCTCTACATAGGCGCTGTTATATACCGGAGTCCAGTTGGATTCCATGTGGATGGCGTTGTCCCGACATACCCGCTGGAGAACATCGAATACGCTCTCGCCCTCGCTGAACTCTACCTCCGTGGCAGGAAAGATAACGCCGTCCGCCGGTACGAGAAACTTCTTGTTCTCCACACATTTGTCCATATTATCCAGAATGGTCTCGCAAGAGATGGAGAAAGTACAGGTGTGGGTCGTAGTGGTATCCACCGTCGTATCCTGCGGCTCTACCGGATCGGGCTTGCCATCCGGGACAGGCTCAGTCATGTACTGATCCTTGTCGCCGGTATCCTCCGGCTGTTCTGTCTGCGTCTGGCCACAGGCAGCACAAAATAGCAGCACTGCCGTTAAGAGCAACAAACAAAACGACTTCTTTTTCATGTTGAAACCCTCACAAAAGCACCTTACGCAGGGACGCTTCCGCGCCCCTGCGTTGGTGTATTCAAGTATTACTCCGCATCTCTGCCATGCCGTTTTTTGCTGGTCACCGCCAGTGCGGCAATACCACCGACAGCCACCACGCCGATGACTACCCACAGCACCACCTGTCCGCCACTTGAAGTATCTTCGACCTCCGTGTCGGCAGTATCATCCGACTTGTCGGTATCATCGACCGGCTCTTCGGCCTTGACGCCCTCCAGTTTCACATCCGTCATGTCATACAGGCTGGTCTGGCCGTTCAGTAGCCGGTAATATGCCACCAGTGCATAAAACCCCTGCTCCGTCGCCATGCCGTTGGCACTTGTCTCGGTGGCGAGGTGCTTGAATCCTCCGCCATTCACCGCGAAGCTGCACAGCGCGTCCAGCACGCTGACACCATTCTTGATGAACCGACTGTCCTTGGTCGGGTCAATGCCCAGTGCAGTCAGCGCAACGATGACCTGCGCGCAGGATTCGCTGTTGGCTGCGCCCCAGCTGGTGAATCCGCCGTCATTCTGCTGCACGGAGCTGAGCCAGCTCAGTCCCTTGTCCACAGCCTTCTTCGCGCTGCTGTTGCTTTTGTAGTAGGCTGCCAGCGCCTGGATAGCCATGGCGGTCATGTCCACATCGGCGTTCTTGCCGTCCAGGCTCCAGCCGCCGTCACTGCTGATCTGCGCGTCCAAAATAGCCTGTACCAGCTTGTCGCGGGTCACATCGCCGGCAGGCGTGTAGTTGTGGCTGTCCAGCGCGATCAGCGTGAATATCGCACCGTTGATGCCCTGCTTGGAGAGGTAGGACATCTCATTCAGCCCGGCCAGCAGGTCATGGCCGTCCACATTCGTCACATCCTTGCCGATGGCCGTCAGCGCCAGGATAATGCGGGCGTTTTCGGTGGCCTTGTTCTTGTCCAGCCGTCCGTTGCTGTCGATGTTGTCCTTGACATACTTGACCACAGCGTCATAGTAGCCCTTTGGGACAGTGCGACCACTGCGGGCCAACCCCAGCGCCATCCACTCGCCGCCGATGCTGCCCACGCCGGGTGTGCCCAGCTTTGCCAGATAGTCGCCGGTGGTCTTGTAGATGCTGTCCGCCTTCTTGCCCAGCTCGGCCACCAGCTTGGCGTAGGCCGCCTCAGCGTCCAGGAGCGTCTGATAGTTGGTCACCAGCTTCTTGTCCGCCGCGGAAAGCGCGTCATACGCGGCGCGTGCCTTGGCGATGACATCGCCCTTGGTCAGATCCACCACGCCGATGGCGTTGATAAGGGCGATGACCTCATCAGCGGTCTTTTTCTCCTCCGGCGCGGGGCCCATGTCCGCCGCCTCCAGCGTGTAGTCATCCGTGTAGTGGAACACGATGACGTCGCCCTTCTTCAGATACTGCTCACTGACGCCCAGCATGGGGTACTTGCCGTTCAGCGTATACATCCAGCCGGAGTTCTTGCCGTTGGTGAACTCGCCAATGGTCACACCGCCGTAGGTCACGCTCTTGATGTAGTTGCCGGTGGGGTTATCCCATGTTACGCCGGGCAGCTGCTGCAGTGCGTCCCACACAGTCATGTTGGTGGTCACTTCCACCTTGTGGCCGCTGACCCACGCGGTCAGGCCGCCCTTGGACAGTCCGTGTACCTGGCCGTTGTCGCCGTGGGCCTTGTCGCCCAGCAGGGTGATGGTCACGGTAATGTCCTCCGGCTCTTTATACAGCACGGTGACGACGATCTCTACCTTAGCCGCGCCGTACTGGAGCGTCACCGTCTGCTGACCGTGCTTGCTGCTGTCGTAGCCGGTGATCTTGAGGTTGGGATCATTCGGCGGCACATTGGTAGTCGTACCGTCAGACCACTTGGCCGTCAGCGTAAGGCCGGACAGATTCAGGGCATCACCGACATAGTGCTGGTTTTTGATTTCGCCTCCGACAACAAGCTCGTAGGCAACGGCCTCTTGGCGGAGAATCGGCCCGGTCGCACCTTGAATCCAGTTGCGGAAGCTGGTTTTAGAACTGTTGAGCAGTGCAACAACGGTTTCATTTGTCAGGTCTTCCTTCGTGACACGCTTTACCAGTTTATCTGCGTCTTTACCTACAGGGTCATCAGTACGATTATAACCACCCCTTTGATCAAAACCGAAAATATCAGGGACTTCAATTGCGGTATTCACATAGCGGGTGTTGCTGTCTGTTTCGTGTTCGGCACTGGTATCAACGATAGCGATCTCGCCAATACCCTTAGCCGCACCGCTATCTTCGCAATAATAGTTGTCGCTGACCCAATTATACTTATTCAGCGACTGCATATAGCCAATGATGCCGCCAACAAATTTCCCCTCGCCAGTGGCTGTGATCGTACCGTAGAATACATTATCGACTACATCACCAGCACCATTGCCCCACGCTTGTACGACACCGGGTTCACCGCCGGTGATACCGCCGATTTTATCGGCGCCTGTAATGCTGCCGCTGACAAAGCAATTGCGGACTGTTGCCAAAGGCGAGTTCGGTGCAGACCAGGCATTATATCCCGAACCCAAAATGCCGCCGACATAATTGCCAGTAGCGATGACAGCGCCGGTAAAAGAGCAGTTTTGAATTTGGAATAGGCCCATAGACTGGCCTTTATTTCCGACTAGGCCGCCAACTCGGTTCTTGCCCTTTACCGTGGCAGAACTGGTACAGTTTATGAGCATACCATTGAACTCACCGCCAAATGAACCAATACCACTTTCGGCCCCGGTGTATCCTATCGTGACACCTTCCTCTATGGTACAATCAATGATATACACATAGTTCTTGCCTGACGCATAACCCCCGATAAAGCCCGACTTCAGGGTGGAAGAGCCTTTTAGCAAGCGGCAATTCTCGATCCGAATGGTTTCAGGAACATCGCCAACATTATAGTCGCCGTTGTCCCCATAATCAACCACATAGCTGTTTAAGAGGCCGTAACCATTGATTTCTTCACCATAGATATTAAGGTTTTTTACGACCGCATCCCGTGCATATCCAATCAAAGGCAGTCCGCCCTTTGGGATGATGATCTTATGCCCGTCGCCGTCTATGATCCCGCTGAAAGCATTGATATTGACGCCCCGATCGGGAAGGGCAGCGCCTTCCTTCAGGCTGCCCAGCGGCTCCCAATCCTGCGGAAGTTCAATATCATTTGCAAATTTGAAGTAGGTATTTCGGAAGGGCTTGCCATCCCCGTTGGCTACAAGGTTTTGCAGCGCTGCCAACTGTGCGCCCGTTGAAAGAATATAAGGATCTTTTTCGGTTCCGCTTCCTGTAACGCCTTCCGGCATTCCGCCAGTTACTTCGACCCGTACAATATCTGAGGTCACTTTCTTGCTGGTGATTTTGTTTTTGCCCGTACCATATGTATCCTGCACGACGCAGTAATAGTAATATATGCCGCCCGCTCCTGTGTCGGGAATGTATTCGTTTTTGTTTTTGCTTTTGTTTTCGACAGACTCCGCCCCGTCGGTGCTGCATTTAGTGTTTTTGTACCATGTATATGAAAGTTTGCCGCCTGCAGATCCTTCCGCCACGACACACAAAGGAGAAGCCTTGTTGCCCGTTTCGTATGTCGCTGAGACAGGCTGACTCGTGATAACAGGATCCTTTAGACTATTTCCCCTTACCGTGACAAGAAAGCTCGCCGTACTGGTATATTTTAAGCCATCCACCACAACGGATGCCTCAAATATGTGCTTGTTTTGCATTCCAGTTGCAGGATTTGATGTGTCTATTTCAACCGTATTGGTTGTGCTGACGATTTTCCCGCTAAGAGTCCTCCATTGAAGGTCTGCGTCCGGCGCAGAAGCCGTTACCGTTATTGAATACTTCGCACCAATGTTCGTTGATACCATGGTGTTTGTTTTCGCTAGAGTCTTGCCGTTATAGGTTAATTCCGGAAAATAATCTTTCTCAATCGGGTCGAGCAGAAGTGTATAGGTGCGTCCCTCCACGCCCCATTCTTCGGAACCACGCGTCACGATAGTCACGGTGGTCTTTTCGGTGATGGTGTATGCTTTAGTTTTGACGCCATCCACCGACGCACATCCATTATGACCTTTAGGATCAAGGAGAGCACTGACATTGCTGTTTACATTTGGCGTAACAGTTATTTCTTTGCCTGTTACAGCAGTAGCATAATACTTGAACAGTTCTATTTCTTTGTAAGGACGTGTGCCGTCCAAACGATATGTGGGGAGGGGCTTGCTTTCTACAAGCCCTGTTGTTTCAAGATCACAATACGGCTGCACAGATATATCGTAAGTCGCCCCATCAACATACAGCTGCATACTCCGTGAAAACATCAATTCCGTATTTCCCAAAGAAGGCGCACTCCCAACCGAATAGGCTTCGGCGGTAAGTATTCCTTCCTCAGATTTTGCTTCCCATGGAGAAGGGGCTATTTCATACGCACCCGGCACATAACTGTCGTATTTTAACGAAAAAATTTCCGTGTAGCTCTCAGGCGCGATTATTTTTATGCAGTGATTCCGATCTACGACACCACTCACGGGAATATAGAGCGTATAGGTTCCGTCCTCTGCTTGGCGCAACTCTAGCGAGGTCGTCTTGGTCGTGCTGACATCATAAAAAGAAAATTCGAGAGGGGACGGAGGTGTCTCCTCAATGCTTTGCGCCTCCATCAGAGCTAATGTTTCCGTAGTAGGCGCGGCGTCTTCTTGCTTTGAGTAGGCCGAAGAAGCAAGAGGGTCTGTCGCGCCTGTTTCTACGGAGTCTTCACCGCTTGTGGAAACGTTCAATTTTTCGCCGATGTACTCGACCTCGGCATTTTGCCCCACTGAAGGCGCTACCTCCTGCGGCAGATCATTTTCTGCGGCAAAAGCACTTACCGGCAGCAAGCTGAGTGTCAACACGGCAGCTAAAAGCAACGCCTGTACCCTTGCCAAAAAATTCTTTTTCGTAGACATATTACACATACCCTTCTGCGTTGATAAAGAGATGGGGCGGATTTCCCGCCCCATCTCCTTATCCGCTGTGATTATTTAGTTGTCGGTGTGAACCTCATAAATGGTATAGGGGCTAAAGTCGAAAATAATGACCATACCATTTACCAGTTCGACATTTGTACCATACACCTCAGCCGCGCTGATATTATTCAGGTCCATGCCGTAGGCAATATTCCAACCTTGGCCGCTATACTTGTCGTAGACAACGCCGTTAATAGTTTCGGTATCGGGATTGTCATATACGGCGTAGTTGGGATTAACGCCATTGATATAGCCACCAGCAGGTCCGCTAACAGGATTTGCATCCCACCCGGCGACTACGTCGGAGAATATATCCACGTTCGCATCAAAGAACGCCGCAAGGATGGCATCCAAAATGTTCGGAGTCTTCAGGGTAGTTGCAGATTCGGGAGCCTCGTAAATCAGCTGCGTAGAACTGACATAATCCGTCGCGATAGTATTGATGTTAAGTTCATATCCCATGATGCTAAAGTTGGGGTTTGAATAGATCGTGCCGCCCTTATAAGCCGGGTATTCATTTATACCGCCTGTGGTAAACATACCCGTGGTGACGTACACCGTCACAGTGCCGCTTGTGTCTGTTGTGGCAGATGCCGGAACCACAAGGGCTACGAGCATCATGACTGCCATCAGCAGAGACAGTACTCTCTTCTTCATGTCATTTTCCTCCTTAAAAATTTTATAAACTCGTCATGTGCCATCATGACGTGCTTACCGGGTAACAGTTTGAGGACGGCAGGAGGGGTCGGCGAACCCCTCCCGCCCTTATGGAAAGCTGACAGTCTCCGTTCAGACTGTCTCGGCTTGACAAGGGTTGGTGTCTTTTTCGGCGGCGGTTTTCTCGGCCTCGGCTGCCTCCCGCTCTGCGCGGCGCTTCACGGCCTTTTCGTGGGCCAGCTGGCCCTGCCGCAGGTTCTTCTCGATCTGCTTCTGCCGCTTCTTCTCCTTACGCTCCGCCAGAAACAGCGGCAGCAGCTTTTCTTTTTCCATGCGGTAACGCAGTGTGTTGTTAAGTTTAGGTGTGGTTTTTGGCCGGGGCAATCCTGCGGCTGTCATGGCATTATCCCAGCTGCCGAATCGCTGCTCGATAAACGCACCACCGTCGATCTCTGTGGGGCTGGGACTATGCCCCAGCGCAGCGGCACATACATTTAGATACTGCGTTAGGGCCGCACGAGTCACCCCGGCATTGTTCTCGGCGAACGCTGCATCCCGCGCTGTCAGCGAGGCTTTAGCTCGTTCGGCGACCTGACTATTTAACCAATTTTGATAGTCAAATCGTTGGCGTGGATCTCTGTTTGACATATTTTCCCCCTCAATGATGACAAATGCCGCCTCCTTCAGCTAAACTGAAAGAAGCGGCAAGCACCCAAAATAGAAGTGCGTAAACAAGCTATGATAGCTGTCACAACAAGCACTCCTGTCACAACGCGTGGAGAATCCGCCCACCGCTAATGGCCCTAATCATACAAGTCTCCCGCCTCGCGCCACGGAGCTGCTGCTCCTCGTTTGCTACCTACCTTCTCAAGGGGCATCCCTCAATGGCGGACTTTCGTCCAACAGCTACTGCTGTTTTGGTGCATTCTTGCGCCCACGGTGCCGTTCGCGTGGGATTATTATTCCCGTTCCTTTTATGCAATTACCTGACCGCGCACAGAACGCAGTTCGGATAACCGCTGTAAGACATCCCAGGGCCTATGAAGTTTTTATGTGTATCAGCAGGGTATATTAAGGCATAATACAGAAATGTAATGGCCTTCCTGCCGCACTTCCGCAAAGTAAACTAACTTTGCGGAGCATCTTGTGATATAAATGTACTACACTTATTGGCAGAAGTCAACAGGAAAGTGCAATAATCGATTGATTAATGGAAGTTCTCCAACATTCGAATATTGTAGACAAATTTGAGATTGATAGGCAAAGGAGGATGACTATGCAGCATTGCAAAAGAGAGTATTGTAATGCAGGAACACGGCAGTGGTCGCAAAGAGGCATCTACATCCGCAAGGCATCTAAGGCCAAAAACTCAGAACAGATAATTATTAGGAGCAATGATTCACGCTACAGGGGTTATCCTAAAACTGAGAAGAATGCCATTCAGCAAAGAGGTGTGGTCACTATCCAAGAGGCCGTAACAGGCTTCTTGGCCGAAAAGGAAAACACTATAAAGCTCTCATCTTACCTGCGCTATGAGCAGATGCTGCGAAAGCATATTCTCCCATCGTTGGGCCGTGTATGTGTAGATCAGTTATCAACAAAAGCATTCACATCTTTTTTGCAGCAAAAACAGATAGATAGCGAGCTGTCACAGAAGACGTTGAAAGATATAGGCACATTATTGAAGGGCGTTTTAAAGTATGCAGAGACTACATTCAATTGCAGCAGTCCTGCACATGGCGCAAAACTCCCGAAGTATCGGCAAAATATGCCGGAAATCTTTTCAGATGCAGAGATAAACTCCATTGCCAATAGAGTACTCGATGTACCGAGTATTCTAGGAATAGCTATTTTGCTGACATTGAACAGTGGTTTGCGTTTAGGAGAGTTGTGTGCACTACGGTGGTCTGACATTGACTTTTCGTCGGGAGTAATTTCTGTCCAGCGCACAGTACAGAGATTGACCGTAGATGGAGTAGGCAAACTGGTGATCCAGCCCCCTAAAAGTTTATCATCCCTACGACGGATACCCATTCCTGCAGATATGTTAGCGTTGCTGAAACAAGTGCGTCTTTCTAATTCAATAGATAGTTTTTTAATGACAGGCACGGACGCACCTATGGCCCCTCGTACCTGTCAATACCAGTACAAGCTGTTTTTGAAGGAATGCGGAGTTCACTATCGAAATTTTCACATTCTGCGCCACACCTATGCAACTCGCTGTGTTGAACGGGGAATAGATGTGAAAAGTGTGAGCGAAATGCTCGGACACTCAGATATTAAGACGACTTTGAATCTGTACCATCACCCATCATTAGCCCATAAGTCACAGGCCGTACAAAACATCTGCTTTTTACCTGTACAAGAAACGTTTATACCAACACAACTGATGGGTAGTGCGCTCATGCAACGTTTATGAGCTGCGAGTTCCGCAAAGTTAGTTTACTTTGCGGAATTTTTGTATTCATCTTTCTTAAAACGCATTAAACCTCCTATTGCTCTAGTAAAACGGCCAGCAAGCTTTTACCAGCATATTGCAATAGGAGGTTTTACTCGTGTTAAAGATTTTTTCGTTCCCTTGTTAGAGCTGTGGTTTTATTTCTTTGCCTAAAGATGTCAAAAATGCCCCGCCGCAGGAAATCCCTGCGACGGGGCATTTCGCATCAGCCGCCCTTGTGCCACAATTTGTACTTATGAAGATGTGGCCTGCGCCCTCTCTTTTTTATTTGCCGCGTTTGTTGACCTTCTCCTTGTTGAACATGCAGAAGGCCGTCATGATGAGGATGCGCAGGTCAAAGGCCGGCGTCCAGTTTTCGATATAGTACAGGTCGTACTCGATGCGCTTTTTGATGGATGTGTCGCCCCGCAGGCCGTTGACCTGCGCCCAGCCGGTGATGCCGGGCCGCACCTGGTGCTTTACCATATAGCGGGGGATCTCCTCCTTGAACTGCTCCACGAAGAAGGGCAGCTCCGGCCGGGGGCCGATGAGGCTCATGTCGCCCTTGAGGACGTTGAAGAACTGGGGCAGCTCATCCACAGAGCACTTGCGGATCAGGGAGCCGAACCAGGTCTTGCGGTCGTCCACGTTTTTGCTCCAGCCGGTGTTTTCGCTGCTGTTCACCCGCATGGAGCGGAATTTATACATGTAAAAGTTCTTTTTGTCCTTGCCCACACGCTCCTGCCTGAAAATGATGGGGCCGGGGGAGGACAGCTTCACGCCGATGGCGGCGATCAGCATCAGCGGCGAGGTCAGAATGATGAGTACCAGAGAGCAGATGATATCCGCCGCCCGCTTGAGGAAGGCGTTGCCCAGATTGTCCAGCGGAATACGGCGCAGGTTGATGAGCGGCAGGCCGTTGACGCTGTCGAACTGGGGGTTTGCGGGCATGTAGCGCACGTAGGACGGCACCACGGACAGCTTGGTACCGTCCTTTTCGCAGGCGTTGATGATGCGGCCCATCCAGCGGCCTTCCTCGGTGGGCAGGGCCACCACCACCTCGTCCGGCTTCTCGCTGGCGAAGATGGCGTCCAGCTCCTCGTAGCTGCCGCAATAGGGCAGGGCATCCCAGCAGCCGCGCTCGGCCACGTAGCCGATGACCCGAAAGCCCAGGTTCTTATCCATGGCGACGCGGGTCAGGTACGCCTCCGCGCCCTCGCCGTGACCCACCAGCAGCACCCGCTTCTGGTTGTAGCCCATGGCGCGGCAGCGCCGCAGCAGCAGGCGCATGGCGGCGCGTTTGCCGGTGAGCAGCAGGGTACTGACGGCGTAGAAGAACACCACCGTCCAACGGGAGGTCTCGCCGAGGCGCAGCACGTAGATGGCAGCCATGACGATCAGCGACACCAGCAGCTCCAGCGCCGCTACGCGGCTGGCCTCCATGTGGAAGCGCACGGTACGAAACGACTCGTACAGCCCTGCCACGGCGAACACCGCCAGCGTCAGGGCCGCGGCCACCACGCCCAGCCAGATATAGTAGTTCAGAGGCATGCCCTTCACGCCGCGGAACAGGCTGAAGCGCAGCCAATAGGACACCAGCATGGCCAGAAATACGGCCAGTCCATCGGTAAAAACGTGCAGCTGGTTGAGCAGACGTTGATTTTCCCGCATCATCGCGTTTTTCCCTCCATGACAGACAGATAGCGGTCCATCACCTGCGGCAGCACCGCGTCCAGCGCGTAGCGCTGCATCTTCTCCCGTCCGGCCTGTCCCAGCTCCGCCCGCAGGGTGGCGTCGGACACCAGACGCTCCACGGCGGCGGCAAAGGCTTTGGCGGCGCCGTAGGGGTACAGCAGGCCGTTTTCCGGCCCGATCAGGTCGGTGTGGCCCTTGACGGCGCTGGCCACCGCGGGCAGGCCGCAGGCCATGGCCTCCATGATGTTGAAGGGCAGTCCCTCCGACCGGCTGGAGGATATGGCGATATCCGCCGCCGCCAGCCACCGGGGCATGTCGTGGACTTGCCCGGGAAATACCGTGCGGTCCGCGACGCCCAGCGAAGCCGCCTGAGCGCGGCAGTCATCCAGCAGGGCGCCGCTGCCGGGCAGCAGGAGCTTCACGTTTTCCGGCAGGCCGGGCAGGGCCTCCAGCAGGGTGTGCTGGCTCTTGCGGCCGGAGAATTCCGCCGCGTACAGCAGGGCCACATCGCCCTCCGACAGGCCCAGCCTGTCCCGCATGGTGCGCCGTGCGTCCGGCGCGGTGCGGAAGCGGGTGAGGTCTACACCCATGCCGGGGATCTCCTCCACACGGGGCGCGGCACGGTGGGCCATGGCCCAGCGGGTATCCCAGGCGTTCATGGTCAGGAGCAGGTCCGTCTGGGGCGCGGTCATGGTCTCCGCCCTGGTCAGGAGGCCCCGCTTCAGCCCCGAGGTCTCGTCATCGAAGAGGTAGCCGTGGACCACGTTGATGAGCTTCGGGCGGTGCTTCAGGCCCCGAAGGGCCCAGCGGGTGAAGAACGCCGCCAGTGACGTATGGGTGATGATGAGGTCGTACTGCTGCCGGATCACCATGGCCCGCAGCTGGGACGCCGCCTGAAAATTGGCGGGTGAGGACATCTTCTTCTCCAGCGGCAGCGACACCGCCCCGTCGGCAAAGGGGATGTCGCGGACGGGGCCGCCGCAGGCCACCTCCACCTGCCAGCCCAGCTCGCGGAAGCGGCGCAGGTAGGGCAGGTGGAAGTTGAGAATATGGGAAAATGTGGAGGCTGTGTACAGCACGGACGGCATAGGCGTCCTCCTTTCACCGGAGCGGGGCGGCTCAGCCAAGCATCTCGCTGAGGTAGGCCGCCACGTCGTCCTTCAGGGTGATGGCGCCCAGGTTCTGGGCGTTCCACTCCGTCAGCTTGTCCCGCAGCTGGGATGCGCCCGCCAGGAAGGCGGCGCTGTTGTCGTTATACTGCATCACCAGCCGGAAGCTGGCGTCCCAGGTGTCAGGGTCGGAGGGAGTGTAGTCCACGTATTTGTCCAGCATGGCGAAGCCCTGCTCCGTGCGGCCCAGACGGAAATCCGCCTCCGCCAGATACTTGGGCACGGAGTTGGAGTTCAGCTTCTCCAGATCCGCCATATAGCGCTCCAGCGTCTCCTGCATACCGGCAGGCAGATCGCTCTCCGCCGAGGCGCTGTATACGTAGGACAGCTTGTGATCCGCCCACTCGTAGGGGTCCAGATCCGCGGCCTCCTGGGCCGCATCGTAGCTGCCCTGCTGGACGAGGCTGGCGGCCCAGAGGTTCATGCACAGCAGCACCGCGAACACGGCCAGGCCCAGGCCCTCCACCCGCGCCATCCAGCGGCGGGCGCTCTCCTTAGCGAAGGTCAGGGGCAGCAGATCGCCGCAGCACAGGTTGACAACGGCCAGCGCGCCATAGCCGAAGGGCAGGAAGTAGCCGCTGGAGAAGATCACCTCCACGGCGGCGTGGATCATCAGGAACAGCAGCAGGGCGCCCAGCGCGGCGGACATGGCGTAAGCCTGCTGCTCCCGCTCCTTCCGCCACAGGCGGAAAACGGCGATGGCGCTGGCCGCCAGCGTGCCCACCCACAGGAGCAGGCCAATGATGCCGGTGTCCACCATGCTCTGGACATAGTGGTTGTGGACGTACTTGGTCTCGTAGTGATAGCTCTGGACGTTGTAGATGCCGTTTTCAAAGGCGCCCATGCCCAGCCCCACAACGGGGCTGCGGGAGAACAGCTTCATGGCATCCTGGATATACACGGTGCGCTGCACCACGTTGCCCTCGGAACGCAGGGTCTGGATACGGCCCGCGATGGCCTCCGGCAGCAGCGTGTAGTTCAGCCTCAGCTGGCCGGACGCCGCGCCGTCGTAGCGGATGGCATCGATATGCACCGAGGCGTCGGCAGTGACGATGAAGGTGACGGAGCGGTTATCCGCCGGTGCGTTGAAGGACGCGCCGTCCGCCGCGCCGGAATAGGCCGTCTGCTTGCGGTTCATGACGGCGTCCTCCCAGGTTTGGGTCTGGACCTGTACGTTCACGGGGCCGTCGGCCTCCACGTGCAGGGTGTAGGCGCCCTCGCTCAGGTACGCGCCGCGGGTGATGCTGTCGCCGGCGGCCATGTCGATGGGGCCGGTCCAGTTCACCGCCAGTACCACGGCGGCGGCCACCAGAGCCAGCGCCGCCAGCAGCACGATGTTCACGGTCTTCATCCGCCGGGCCATGCGCTGGGCCAGCGGACGGCCCGCGAAGATGTCCAGTGCGCACAGGGCCGCCGCTGCGGCCACAACGGCCAGCAGGGGCAGGATCTGTACCTTCTCCCCCGCCGCAGCGTAGGCAGGCAGCACGGCCAGCGAGGCCGCAGCCGCCAGCACCAGCGTCTCCACCATCAGGATGAAGGACACGGCGCGGCGCTGGCCCCGCTCCATCAGCAGGTACAGCAGGAACGCCGCCGCGATGGCCGCCATGGCGCCGCGGCTCACCGCCAGCAGGAACGCCGTGCTGTTCAGCAGCAGGCAGGAAAGGTGCAGGCAGCGCTCCTTCCGGTCCTCCGCACCGTCGGCCAGGCCCAGCGACAGCAGGATGGCCGCGCCGGCGGCGCCGGCGAACACGTTGGGGTTTTCAAAAATGGTCTTGAGACGCTGCTCCTGCAGCAGGGTGTTCAGCTGCATGGACGCGCCGAACTGGGCGGTAAAGGACACCATCAGCTTGTAGAGAAGCTGGGTGGACACGGTGTCGATGCTGACCAGGGACACCAGCGCTCCCGCCGTTTCCAGCACCGTGGCGGCGCAGCGCCCCGTGCGGCCCGGCCGCTCCGGCTCCAGCGCCGTCAGCAGCAGAGCCAGACACGCCGCCCCCGCCACCTTCAGAAATTCGTACAGGGCGAACTTCCCGGAGGGGGCGTACAGCGTGGAGATGCCGTCCATGCAGATATAGAGTCCCAACAGCAGCGCGGGCCAGCTCATGCGGCGGCCCAGCTGCGCCGTTTTCACCACGACGCACACCACCGCCGCAGCCAGCAGCAGCAGGGTGATGCCCTTGTTGGCCCCGTGCTTCATCAGACAGGTGATGAGAAAGTAAAAAACAGCCAGCACCGGCACCAGCCACGGACGCCGCAGCTCCTGATGCAGTGAGGCCGCAGATATCTGGTCTTTACGACCTGTTTTCTTCGCCATAACGTTCTCCTTGTCTAAGAGATAGTCTTTGTTCAGTATATCTTTTTCGCCGTTCTCTGTCAATGCGCAGGGGAAATATTCCGCCGCTGCGGCGCATAGTCTTACGTCATAGGAGGTGAGGCGGATGCGCGGTGTGCGCCATCTTCTGGCTTTGGGCACCGCCGCCGTGTGCGGGGTGCTGCTGTATTGCCTGCGCCTGCGGTTCCCCAACCCGCTGACGGAGGCGCTGGGCCCCGCCAACGCCAGTCCCTGGGAGACGGGGAAGCTGGTGTTCTGGGCCATGCTGCCTGCGGCGGCGGTGCTGCGGCGGCTGGAGGGCAGCGGCGGCGCGGGGCTGTGCGCCGCCATCCTGCTGGGTGCGGGGCTGGGGCTGGCCCTTGCCGCCGCAGGGGCGGCTCCTGCCGCGGCGGCGCTGCTGGCGGCGGCCATGGCGCTGGGCGTCCACGCGCTGGCGCTGGGACGGCTGGGCGGCGACGCCCTGCCGTGGTACGGCGCGGTGATCCTGCTGGCGGTGGCGTATCTCCTGTTCAGCATCCTGCCGCCCACGGGACGGCTGTTCGCGGAGCAGGCCGGTGTGCCCGCCGCCTCTATCCCCTTTTGACGGCAATGCGGGCAAAAAAGGTCCCCTGCACTTTCGTGCAGGGGACCTTTTTGTGGGGATGCGGTATCAGGGCATAGTGGCGCGGAGACCGTCGGTGTTGTAGGTACGGCTGAGGGTCTTGCCGTCGGCGGCCACGCCGCGGACGGTATAGGCGTAGGTGGTGCCGGACTTGCCGCTGGTGTCCTTATAGGTGGTGCCGCTGACGGAGGACGCCAGCAGCGTCCAGCCGGACGCGCCGTCCACCTTGCGGTAGACGTTGTAGGTCTTGGCGTCGGCCGTGCTCTCCCACGTCAGCTGGATGCCGCCGGTAACGCGCCTGGCGCTGGTCAGCTTCACGTAGTCCGGCGTGGTGGAGGCCGCCGTCACCTTGGCGGTGACGCCGGTGGAGGACATGGGCCCCAGCGTCTTGCCGTCGGCGGCCACGCCACGCACCTTATAGCCGTATTTCACGCCCTTCTGCACCGTGGTGTCCTTGTAGCTGGTGCCCTTGACGGAGGAGGCCACCTGCGTCCAGCTGCTGCCGGCGTCCGCCGTGCGGTAGACGTTGTAGGTCACGGCGTTGGCCGCCGTGTCCCAACTCACGGTGATGCCGGCGGAGTCAGCCTTGGCCGAGCGCATCGCAGGGGCAGCGGGGGTGGGCACGGTGCCGTAGGTGATGGTCACCACGGAGCTGTATGCCGAGGCGGTGCCGTTCGCCTTCAGGGCGCGGACCTTGTAGTAATAGGTGGTGCCGTTGGCGAGGTAGGAGGTATTGGTATAGCCGGTGGCGGACTGGGTGGACATCAGGCTGTATGTGCCGTCCTTGCTGCGGGCGCGGTACACCTCATATTTGGCGGCGTCCGTAACCTTGTCCCACTTCAGGGCGGGGCGGCCCTGACTGTCCTTGCTGCCGGTGACCAGCGGCGCGCCGAAGGGAGCCTTGTAGGTCACGGAGACGGGGGTGCTGTCCGGGCCTGCCGTGCCGTCAGAGCCCAGGGCACGGACCTTGTAGTAGTAGGTATTGCCGTTTTCGATGTAACTGGTGTTGGTGTAGCTGGTGCCGGTGACGGTAGAATACTTGATGTAGTCGCCGTCCTTGCTGCGGGCGCGGTACACCTCGTACTTAGCTGCGCCGGTGACGGCGTTCCATTTCAGGGTCGGACGGCCCTGACTGTCGGTACTGCCGGTGACGGTGGGGGCTGTCAGCTTCAGGCGGCAGGTAACGGATACCACCGCGCTGTACGGGCCGGCGTTACCATTGGCGTCCAGCGCGCGGACCTTGTAGTAGTACGTGGCGCCGCTGGTGAGGTAGGAGCTGTTGGTATAGGCGGTGCCGGTGGTAGTGCTGTATTTGCTATAGGTGCCGTCCTTGCTGCGGGCGCGGTACACCTCGTACTTGGCCGCGCCGGTGACGGCCTTCCATGTCAGGGTAGGACGGCCCTGCGCATCGTTGCCGCCGGTGACAGTGGGGGCGGACAGAGTCTGCTTATAGGTCACGGACACGATGCTGCTCCACGCGCCTGCCGTGCCATCGGATTTCAGAGCGCGAACCTTGTAGTAATAGGTGTTGCCGTCCTCGATGTAGCTGGTATTGGTGTAGGACGTGCCGGTGACGGTGGAATACTTGATGTAGTCGCCGTCCTTGCTGCGGGCACGGTACACCTCGTACTTGGCCGCGCCGGAGACGGCGTTCCATTTCAGGGTAGGACGGCCCTGACTGTCCTTGCCGCCGGTGACGGAGGGAGCGGACAGTGTGCCTGTCGAGGCGGCGCGGTAGGTCACGGACACGATGCTGCTCCACGCGCCCGCTGTGCCGTCGGAGCCCAGGGCGCGCACCTTGTAATAGTAAGTGTTGCCGTCCTCGATGTAAGATGTGTTGGTATAGGACGTGCCGGTGACGGTGGAATACTTGATGTAGTCGCCGTCCTTGCTGCGGGCGCGGTACACCTCGTACTTGGCCGCGCCGGTGACGACCTTCCATGTCAGCGTGGGACGGCCCTGCGCGTCGTTGCCGCCGGTGACGGTGGGGGCGGACAGAGTCTGCTTATAGGTCACGCTGACCACGCTGCTCCACGCGCCCGCCGTGCCGTTGGCATCCAAAGCGCGGACCTTGTAGTAGTAGGTGCTGCCGCTTTCGATGTAGCTGGTGTTGGTGTAGCTGGTGCCGGTGACGGTAGAATACTTGATGTAATCACCATCCTTGCTGCGGGCGCGGTACACCTCGTACTTGGCTGCGCCGGTAACGACCTTCCATGTCAGCGTAGGACGGCCCTGCGCATCGTTGCCGCCGGTGACGGCGGGGGCGGGCAGGGTCTGCTTGTAGGTCACGGACACGATGCTGCTCCACGCGCCCGCCGTGCCGTTGGCATCCAGGGCGCGCACCTTGTAGTAGTAGGTATTGCCGTTTTCAATGTAGCCGGTGTTGGTGTAGCTGGTGCCGGTGGTAGTGCTGTATTTGGTGTAGGTGCCGTCCTTGCTGCGGGCGCGGTACACCTCGTACTTGGCCGCGCCGGACACGGCGTTCCATTTCAGGGTGGGACGGCCCTGACTGTCCTTGCCGCCGGTGACGGCGGGGGCGGGCAGTTGGGTGCTGCTCGCCTTGTAATCCGCGGCGGAGGTCCTGGATTCGTACTGGGTCCAGTAGGGGGTGTTCAGCTTGTCCGTCTCCGCCTGGTGGTCCCTGCTGAAGCTGGTGAGACCCTTCAGGAAGTACTCATAGTTCTCGGGCTTGAGGCCCGCGTCCCAGGTGGCGTCCAGACAGTAGTACTTTTCGTCCTCCATGCGGACGATGTTCCAGGCGTGATCCTCCGTCTGGGTGCCGTTGTAGGCCTTGCCGGTGATGATACGGCAGTCGATGCCCGCGTCATTGGCCAGACGGTAGAACAGGTTGGCATAGCCCTGGCACACAGCCTTCTTCTGGACGGCCGCGGCGTAGGCGGTGTATTGCGGCCAGTAGGTGGGGTCGTTCATGTGGCTGTAATCGTATTTGACGTTGGCGGTGATCCAGTTGTAGATGGCCTGCACCTTCTGGTAGGTGGTCTTGCCGCCCAGGGACAGCTGGGGCAGGATGGTGTTCTGGATGTAATTGGTCAGCGCCTTCTCCTGCGCGTTGGTGGTGAACCAGATGGTGTCGAAGTACCTCGTGTCAGGGACATACGTGAAGGTATACCGATAGCCCGAATCGAGGGACTCGCCTTCGACGCTGCCGGACATGCCCGTATGCTGCCAGCGCAGATAGTCGCCGGTGGTACCGCTGCCCTCCACGTGGTCCAGGGCAAGGTTCCACAGGTTTAAGGCAATCGTTTCCACATCATCGCTGGCGCTGCGCAGAGTGACCACCAGCTCCTCGCTGCGGGACACCATCTGCTTGCGCAGATCGGCGGCTGCCGCCGCTTCGCTGGTGTAGACGGTGCCTGCTTTCTTCGGCTGGGTGATCTGCGCCGTCTGGACGGACAGGGTGCTCTGCCGCCGCGGAATGCCGATCTTGCCGGCATAGGCGGGGTTGACATACGACCCGATATAGGTAGTCTGCGCCGGCGCGGTGTCCGCCGCCAGCGCCTGGGCCGGCAGCAGCGTCAGCGACAGGACCAGCGCCAGCAGCAGCGCGGTCACGCTCTTTGTCACACGTTTCATGTGTCTCCTCCTTTGCTCGTTCGCCTGTTTTACGGAATCTCCCTCCATAGGAATCTATACTGAAAGTGTACCATGCGCGGGCGGAAAAGTACACCGCATTTTCGACATTTCTTCCGTATTGGGATGAAAAAAACGGACGCGGGACAGACCTCCCGCGTCCGCTATGCTCACAGATGCTTCTCCGGCTCCTGCATGTCCCGGGCGATGGCCTTGGCGTAACGCTCCTCCTCGCTGAACACGCAGCCGCAGTATTTCTGCATGTAAAAGCCCAGCTCACGGGCCTGCCGCTGGCCCTCCCGAAAGCCCGGCCGGAAATCCCGATAGAGGAAGGCCACGCCGTACTCCGCCGCCAGCTGCTCCGCCGTCTGCCGCAGCAGCTCGTGGTCCTGATAGGGGCTGACGAACAGGGTGCTGGTGAAGCTCTCGAACCCGTGATCCGCGGCGTACCGCGCCGTCTGCTCCAGCCGCAGGCGGTAGCACTTGCCGCAGCGGTGATCCAGATCCTCCGCCATCAGGCGGCAGAACTCCCGCAGGCCGTAATTCTCCTGCACGATGAGCTCCATGCCGATGGCGGGAGCGTAGGCCATCAGCGTGTCGCGGCGGGCCTTGTACTCCTGATAGGGGTGGATGTTGGGGTTGAACCAGTAGGACACCGGCTCGATGCCCTCCGACCGCAGCTGCCGGATGCAGGATACGGAGCAGGGGGCGCAGCAGGTGTGCATCAGTGTTTTCATGACTTCTTCTCCTTGCCGCCGCGGTGCAGCAGCTCCCGCAGACGCTGTCCCACGCTCTCCCGATGCTGCACCGCCGAGAGATAACGGGTGCGCACCTGCTGGAAGGGCAGCTGCTCCAGCGCGTCAAAGAACTTGCTCCGTTCCTCCGTCAGCGTGGGCGGCTGGCGCAGGGCCGCGTCGCAGGCCGCCGCCTCCTCCAGCGTCCGCGCCTGCCGGTGCAGGGGCAGGACATCGAATATCTGGGCGCCCTTGGCGGTGTTGATCAGCAGCAGGGACACACCCTTCCGCTTCTCCTCCACCGGCAGGTCGCCGCCGGCGAAATTGGCCAGCGTCAGGTCGCCGGTGCGATCCGTACCGGCGTAGGGACAGTGGTAGCAGGCAGGCCGCAGTAACAGGCCGCGGGTCAGGCCGCGGCCCAGCTCCGACTTGGGAGCCGGTGCATCGTAGCGACCGCCGCCCTCGAACAGGACGCGGAAGCGCCGCTCCTGATCGCCGCTGAGCTTGCCGCAGAACTCCACCGCCACGGGGCGGTGCTGCTTGACGTAGGCCATGGAGCTCACCAGTCTGGCCCACACCCCGGGGCTGCACACGCCGCTGCACGCCACATCGCAGGTCACAAGACGCTCCGGATGCTCCCCCAGATAGCGGTACAGGCCGTCCACCTGACATGGTGTGCCGGAAAACAGCACCTGGCGGCCCTGATCCAGATAGAGCCGCACCTGCTGGTACGTCTCGCCGATGTCGCTCTGCACCGGCTTGGCGCCCCGCAGGCGAGGCAGCTCGTGGGCGTTTTTCACCGCCGTGTGGGCCACACGGAGCCGGTCGTCCAGCGCCGCGCCGAACACCACGCCGCCGCCCTCCAGCACGTACTCCGCCAGAGCGGAGAACACGCCGCCGGCGGTGGACGCCTGCCGCGCCGCGGCATCGCGGTTCCACACGGCGAACACCGCCGGTTCCGTGCGGGGCTCCCGCTGCTTCAGCACAGGGCAGATGTGGGTGCAGTGGCCGCACAGCACGCAGCCGTCCTCCACCTGGGGGTACAGGAACCCCTCCCTGTCCGGCACCATGCGGATGGCCCCCTTGGGACATCCGTTGCTGCACGCGCCGCACCCTGTGCAGCGATCCCGCGCCGCCAGCTGGGGCTTATTCACAGTCTCTGTCACGGCGATACGCCTCCCGATCTGTTTCTATTGGGAGTATTGTATCACGACGCGGCGAAAAGCACAACCCCGCCGCGCCACTGTCCGTTTTTCGGGACACTTCCTCCTGTATGATGGCCACACTGGAACAAGGAAACGATATATTCCGATCGCAGGAGGTACACGCCATGCACAAGTTTTTCGATTATCTGGAGCCGGATCTCCCCGTCAACGTTATCCGCGACCTGCTGGGTTACATCCGCCGGTTCGCCGCCCTGTTCAGCGGCGGCGTCCCCGTAGAGGGCGCTATGGACGGCGTGGGCTTCTGCGCCACGGAGCAGGACTCCGGCGCCGTCCGCGTCCACTGGGTGCAGGTGGGCCGCCAGCGCATCCCGCTGGACGCCACCGTGTAAAAATACAGGAAGTCCCGCATCTTGCGATGCGGGACTTTTTTATTGGTAGCGGGCCAGCACGGCAGCGCAGTAGTTCCGAAACTCCTGCCGCACCGTGTCCGGCCCCGTGATCTCCGCCTGGGTCCCCAGCTGGAACAGCCAGCCAAAAAACGTGGGTCCTACCTCCACCTCCGCCGTGACGGCCACGCCGCTCTGTCCGTCGGGCCGCAGGTGGGCATCGGCGCCGAACCGGTCCATCACCACATTGATGAGCCCGCCGTCGAAGCGGAGGTGTACCGTCTCGGTGCGGCCATTGTACATGTCGAAAATGCGGCGAACGTAGCGGCCCAGATCGAAGCCCTCCGGCAGGGGGTCCCGGGGCGTATCCGTCACCGTCAGGTTCTCCATCCGGTCTACCCGATAGTGGCGGTAGTCGCAGATGGCGGGGTCATAGGCCACCAGATAGTAGTGGCGGTCCACGCACAGGGCCACGGGGTCCGCCTCGTACAGCGCGCCGCCGCGGCGATAGGCCTTGCCGCCCGCCGCCGTCCAGTCGAAATAGCGGAACGTCACCTTTTTCCCGTCGTTGATGGCGGTATTCAGGCCGTCCACGGCGTAGTACAGCTTTTCATTATGGGTGCGGACGCGGTCCATGACGTACACCTGCCGCCGCAGCTGGCGGGCGTTGGGGCGGCTGGTGAGCTTTTCCAGCTTGCCGATGAGCTCCAGACTCTTGCCCCGGGTCAGGAACGGCGACGCCTGCACCACGTCGATGAGCAGCTTCAGCTCCGGCAGCTGGAAATCCCGCTCACCCAGGAAATACCCGAAGCTGCGGCCCTTGACGGACTGCACGTCCATACCGTACAGCCGCAGCAGTTCCAGATCGTCGTACAGGCTCTTGCGCTCGGCGCTGATGCCGCAGGATGCCAGATAGGCGATGATCTCCTGCATGGTCCCGGGATGCTGCTCATCGGTCTGCTCCCATAGGTACTGCGCCAGATACAGCAGCTTCAGCTTTTTGTTGGCCATGTCTGCCCCTCCCGTCCTTTTTTGTCACAATTATACCAGAAAATCTCCCGTATGGGAACCATCTTTTTCCGGTTCCCGCTTTACACCGCCGGCGGGATGGGCTATAATGAAGTGTCATTCCGCGAAAGGAGGCGGTGCCTTGAAGGTGAACCAGATACGGGCAGGCGCCGCGCTGTCCTATGTGTCGATGGCGCTGAGCACCATCATCTCGCTGGTGTATACCCCCATCATGCTGGACCGGCTGGGGGACAGTGAGTTCGGCGTCTATCAGGCCGTCCTGCCCATCATCTCCTATCTGAATCTGCTGAGCTTCGGACTGGGCAGCGCCTATGTCCGTTACTATTCCCGCTTCCGCGCCGCCGGCGACAAAAAGGGCTGCGCCAAGCTGAACGGCATGTTCCTCACCACCTATCTGGTGCTGGGCGCGGCGGTGCTGGCCATCGGCTTCGGGCTTTCCTACTGCGATGTCATCTTCGGCAAGAAGCTGACGGCGGAGGAGATCGCGCTGGCGGAGAAGCTGCTGCGCATCATGACGGTGAACGCCGCGCTGACGTTCCCCATCAGCGTGTTCGAGTCCCACGTCACCATCAACGAGCACTATCTGTTCCAGAAGATCGTGGCCATGGGCAAGCAGGTGCTGAACCCCCTCATCATGATCCCCCTGCTCATCATCGGCTACCGCTCCGTGGCGCTGACGGTGGTATCCCTCATCTTCACCGTGCTCAGCGGCATCCTGAACATCGGCTACTGCCTGACGCGGCTCAAAATGCCGTTTTCCTTCCGGCGGTACGACTTCGGCCTGCTGCGGGAGATGTTCGGCTTCACGCTGTACGTCTTTCTGGGCATCGTGGTGGACAATTTCAACTGGTCCATCGACCGGCTGCTGCTGACGTGGATACACGGCACCACCGCCGTCACCGTCTACACCATCGCCGCGCAGCTCAATACATTCTACCTGGCCTTCGGCAACGCCATCTCCAACGTCATGACGCCCCGTGTCCACCGGCTGGTGGCGGAGGGGCAGCCCATGCGGACACTGGATGCCCTGTTCACCCGCGTAGGGCGGCTGCAGTTCATCCTGCTGGGCGGCATCCTGCTGGGCTTCGTGGCCATCGGGCAGTCCTTTGTGGTGCTGTGGGGCGGCGATGAAAAGTTCGCCATCGACTACTGGACCACGCTGCTGCTGTTCTTCTCCTGCCTGTGGACCAACGTGCAGACTGTGGGCATCGAGATCCAGCGGGCCAAGAACATGCACAGGTTCCGCTCGCTGGTATATCTGGGGGTGGCGCTGGGCAACGCCGCCATCTCCGTCCCCCTGTGTATGAAATGGCAGGGGCTGGGCGCCGCCATCGGCACCGCCATTGCCACGCTGGCGGGCAACGTCATTCTGATGAACTGGTACTACTACCGCCGCATCGGGCTGAACATTCCCGCCTTCTGGCGGCACATCTTCCATCTGATACCGGCCATGCTGCTGCCCGCCGTGACGGCGGTACTGCTGGCCGTGAAGGTCCATCCCACCACCTATTGGCAGCTGATCCCGCCGGGGCTCATCTTCGTGGCGGTCTACGCCGTGTGCATGTGGCTGTTCGGCCTGAACCGGTACGAGCGCAGCCTCATCACCGCGCCGCTGCGCCGCCTCAGCCGCCGCTGACCATTGGAAAGGAGCGTTTTCCATGCCCAACATCAAGTACATCGCCCGCGTCCTCACCGGCGTGCGGTGGAAGAAAATGAACTACATCCTGGGCGTCGTCAAGGACAAGTGCGGACAGAGCAAGGTCCGCACGTTCTTCGACATTCTCTGGTGCGCCGCCCGCTACGGTGCGGGGTACTATGACTACGCCATGTACGGGTTCTACGACCTCACCGGCAAACAGCGGGACACCTATCTCACCCGCGTGCGCAACCGGAAGATCTCCGACCTGATGAACGATCCCGCCTTTCACGACGATTTCGACGACAAGCTGAGGTTCAACGAGACGTTCCGCCGCTTCCTGCGCCGCGAGACGCTGAACGGCGAGACCGCCACGCCCCGGCAGATGGCAGAGTTCGCGGCGGGGCAAGAGTACATCTTCGCCAAGATCAACCACGGCGACTGCGGCCGCGGTGTGGAGCGCCTGCGGGTGGCGGATTTTGCGTCCCCCGACGCCATGCTGGCCTATATCCGCGAGCACAAGCTGGTGGTGCTGGAGCACCAGCTCATCCAGCACCCCGACATGGCCCGCCTCCACCCCAACAGCGTCAACACCATGCGCATCGTCACCGACAATGTGAACGGGAACGTCACCATCGCCTACATCATCGTGAAGATGGGCACCGGCGGCAGCGTCTGCGACAACTCCGGTCAGGGCGGCATCCTCGCCCGCGTGGATGTGGACACGGGGCGCATCAGCACCCCCGCCACCGACGACTATTTCCACGTCTACGACACCCATCCCGACACCGGTATCCCGCTGGTGGGCTACCAGCTGCCCATGGTGCCGGAGGCCATCGCCATGGCCAAGGAGGCCGCTCAGGTGTTCCCCCAGGTGGGCCACGTGGGCTGGGATATGGCGGTGACGCCGGACGGCCCCGCCATCATTGAGGGCAACAACTTCCCCGGCACAGACCTGTGCCAGCTGGCGCCGCTGTGGCCGGAAAAGATCGGCCTGTGGCCCTACTACAAGCATATTCTGCATCTGAAATAAGGAGGTATTGCCATGCGTCTGAAAGATCTCGAACGTGACGAAGCCTTTGCCTGGGAGGTACTGAAAAAAGCGCCCTACGCCACGCTGGCCATGACCGGTGCGGACGGCGCGCCCTACTGCGTGCCTATCAACCATGTGGCCGACGAGACATACAGGGTCCTGTATTTCCACTGCGCCGGTGCGGGTGAGAAGTGGGAGGTCCTGAAAACGAACCCCCAGGTCTGCCTCACCGCCGTGTCCCGCATGTCCATCGTCCCCAACAAATTTGATACAGCCTACGACTCCGCCGTGGTGCGGGGGCAGGCGCAGGTGGTCACCGACGACGGCGAGCGCACCAAGGCCCTGCTCCTGCTGGTAGAATCGCTGGATCCTAAGGGTATGGGCGGCCTTGCCGCCTACATGGAACGGTGCTTTGCCGCCACGCGGGTCGTGAAGATCGTCCCCAGTCAGATCACCGGCAAGCAGTCCCACCCCTCGCCCAAGCCCACCTTCGGCTGCGGCGAGCATTGAGTACACATGTAAAAAGAGCGCTGTTCCCGCGGGAACAGCGCTCTTTTTACATGTGTTATACCTGGGACACGTCCGTTGTCTCCGCCGCGGCGGTTGGCTCTGCCGGCTCCGGCATGGGCTCCTGCGGCGCGGGAGCCGCTGCGTCGGGCACGGGTGCAGGCGGCTCTGAAACAGGAGCCGCGTCCTGCTGACGCGCCGCGTCACGGGCGGCTGCTTCCGCAGCGGCAGCCTCCGCCGCCAGACGCTGGTTCTCCGCGCGGATGGCGGCCTTTTCCTCCCGGCGGGCATCGGCGGCGGCGAAGAACGCCCGCACCAGCGACGCCAGCGTCAGAAGCGCCACGATACCGAAGCCGATCCAGCCCGACAGGCGGATCTGGTAGAAATCGCGGATGGTAAAGTACTCGTGGTACATACCCAGATAATACAGCACCACGCCGCCCACAGCGCACACGATGCCCAGCAGCAGCTTCAGCACCGCCTTGAACCGGTGCTTCCGGCGCGCCGCGAAATAGTGGATGATCAGCACCAGTGCCGCCAGAAACAGCGCCGGCGACTGGCAGCACAGCACATAGCCAAGGGTCTTGTCCAGCATGGTCCGCCCCCTCTTACAGGCTGCACTTGCCGCGGCGGATATACTTGCCGTCCGGCCCCGCCAGCACACGGCCCTCGTTGACGGCCAGCTTGCCCCGCAGCCACACCTGTCTGATGGAGCCGCGGGTCACCACGCCCTCGTAGGGATTGTAGTCCGCCGCGCCCACCATATCCTCGGCGCGGATGACGTGGTCGGCCTGGGGATCGTACACCACGATGTCCGCGTCTGCGCCCTCGGCGATGATGCCCTTGCGGGGGAACATGCCGTACAGGCGGGCGGGGTTCTCCGCCAGCACGCGGCACATGGCGGCCAGACTGATCTTCCGCGTGGTGACGCCGAAGGTGTAGATCAGCTCGCCCCGGGTCTCTACCCCGGGCAGACCGCCGGGGATGGCGGTGAAGTCGTCCTTTCCCGCCAGCTTCTGGGCTGTGGTGAAGCTGCAGTGGTCGGTGGACACCGTCTGCACCTCGCCGCGGCGGATAGCCTGCCACAGGGTCTTCCGGTCCGCCGCCTTGCGGATGGGCGGCGCGCAGACATATTTGGCAGCCTGTAACCAGTCCTCGTTGTCGTAGACGCTGTCATCCAGAATGAGGTACTGGGGGCAGGTCTCCACGTACACCTTCTGGCCGCGGCGGCGCGCCGCCTCGATCTCCCGCAGGGACGCGGCGCTGGTGGTATGTACGATCACCACCGGAATATCCACGGCCTCGGCGATGTGCAGCAGGCGTCCCACGGCCTCCGCCTCCAGAAAATCGGGACGGGTGCGGGGATGGCAGCCCACGCTGCCCTGCTCGCCGGCAGCCTTCTTCTCCTCGATGAGGGCGTCGATGACGCCTGCGTTCTCGCAGTGTACGCCGCAGATGCCGCCCTTCTCCTTCAGCTTCTTCAGCGCCTTATACATCAGCTTGTCGCCGATCATCATGGCGGGATACGTCATATACATCTTGAAGGAGGAGATGCCCTCGGCGTACATGTCGTCGATCTCGCTTTCGATGGTGTCGTTCCAGTCGTCGATGGTCATGTGGAAGCCGTAGTCGCAGGCGCACTTGCCGTCCGCCTTCTCATGCCACAGCCGCAGGCCGTCGTGGAGCGTCTCGCCCTTGTTGGGGCAGGCGAAGTCCACCACCGTGGTGGTGCCGCCCCGCAGCGCTGCCCTGGAGCCGGAGGCGAAATCGTCCGCCGTGGTGGTATTGCACACGTCCAGATCGAAGTGGGTATGGGCGTCGATGAATCCGGGCAGCAGCAGCATGCCTGCGGCGTCCACCACCTGCGCATCGTCCACATGGATGTCACGGGTCACCCGCTGTATCTTCTCGCCGTCCACCAGCACGTCCGCCCGCCGCGTGCCCTTGCCGGACACCACGGTGCCGTTCTTGAACAAAATTCTCATCTCAGGGCCCTCCTGTTTCTTTTGTAGTCTTTTGGGGATACCATCAGTTAACAAGGGCAAACACGGTTTTGACGGGCAAAACTGCTTCGCACCTGTCGGTGATGGATTTTCGAGTGATTTTTGGTTTTTGAGACGCAGGCGGGCATGTGCCCGCCAAGGTGAAAAGGGCAAAAAGCGCCGAAAAGCCGCGCTGACAGGCGTGTTTGCCCTTGTTAACTGATGGTATTATACCACTATCTTTTTTTGGTGGCAACTACCTCCACAGCCGGATATAGCCGCCGTCCCGCAGCTGCTTCACCAGCATCAGCGCCATGGGGGCCAGCACCATCCCCGCCACGCCCATGGCGCAGAAGCCCACGTACATGGCGCACAGCGATGCCAGCGGCGGCAGTCCCGCCTGGGCCGCCATCAGCTTGGGCTCCAGCACGCTGCGCACCACGGAGATCACCGCGAACAGCGCCAGCAGCGCGATGCCCCGGGGCACGGCGCCCAGCAGGCATTCCACTGCCGCCCAGGGCACCAGCACCGTCCCCGTCCCGAACACCGGCAGCGCGTCGATCAGGGCGATCAGCGCCGCCAGCAGCAGCGCGTACTCCTGCCGCATCAGCAGCAGTCCCGCCAGCAGCTGGCAAAACGTCACCGCCAGCAGGATGCACTCCGCCTTCAGCCACTTTCCCAGTGTGGCGAACACGCTGGACTTCACTCCCCTGGCCCGCTCCAGCCGCGATCCCAGCTGCCGCCGGAAAAAGCCCCTCACCGCCGGATAGGCGCTGAGGGTAAAAAACACCGCCAGCACCGTGGTGCCGCAGGCCAGCAGTACCCGCGGCAATGCCGCCATGGCGCGGCCCGCACCCTGTAAAACGGCGGAGGACACCTGCCCCGCCAGCTCCGCCGCCCGCCGGGGCAGGCTGTCCAGCATGTGCTCCGCCGTCTGGCGCACCCCATCGGGACAGGCGGCGCAGAAGCCCTCCAGCCGCCGCTCCAGCGACGCCATGGTCTCCGGCAGGGCGGCCAGCAGCTCCGGCAGTGACGACACCAGCGCCACCGCCTGCTCCACCAACTGCACCGCCAGCGCGATCAGCACCGCCAGTACACCGCCCACCAGCACCAGCGTCAGCACCGCCGCCGTAAAGCTCCGCCGCAGGTGCAGGCGGCGCTGGGCACGGACGATCAGCGGCTCCAGCAGCGCCGCAGCGCCCAGTGCCAGCAGAAACGGCAGCAGCCATACCAGCGCGTAGCGCAATACCAGCCAGCTCACTCCCGCCATAGCCGCCCACCAGAGCAGGCCCAGTACCTGTTCCCGCCTTTGCTCCATCGCCGTACCTCCCTTTCACAGAATTTTTACAAAATTTTTCTTGTCTTTTTCGCTTTACCGTGATAACATAACTCATATTAGACAAATGTGCGCATTACGCGGACACATTGGAGGGAACATGGAGAAAAAAAAGTACTATCTCGTCTCTGCGGAGGCGCTGCCGGAGGTCTTTATCAAAGTGGCGGAGGCCAAGCGTATGCTGCAGGTGGGCGAGGCCGACACCGTGGGCGAGGCCGCACGTCTCGTGGGCATCAGCCGCAGCGCCTTCTATAAGTATAAGGATGCGGTGCAGCCGTTTCAGAACATGCGGGCGGGCCATATCATCACGTTTTACGCACTGCTCAAGGATATTCCGGGCGTGCTGTCCAATTACCTGTCTATTTTTGCCAATTCCGGCGCGAATATTCTCACCATCAACCAGACCATCCCCACCAACGGCTGCGCCGGCGTCACCATTTCCGCCGAGACCAGCGACATGGTCGAGGGGCTGGAGGAGCTGATGGCCCGGGCTTCCTCCGCCGAGGGCGTGCTGAAATTCGAGATCATGGCGGGCTGACCGCCAATACGCCTTGTAGGTTATCCCCGACAAAAAAGGCGGGCAAAAAATACCGAAAACAGGTAGGTTTACCGGAAACTTTAGCACCACAAAGCGAAAAAGCGTCATTTTACCGATGGATTCAATGGACTTTTTTGGCAAAAATGACAATTGACGCCGCCGTACCGCGTGTGGTAAGTTACAGAAAACTTCGGGAAAGGAGAACGCCGGACATGTTGAAGCAGTATCAGGCATACGCATATAGCTTTTACTTTTACTTTACCTTTACGGATGAAGTAAAAGCGATTTGTGATGCCCAGAAACGCTGCTGATCAGGAAGGCCGCTCTCCACCGGAGACGGAACGACATGAAAGCCGCCCTATGGACCACAAGTCCACGGGGCGGCTTTTTTGCATCCCAATTTCACAAAATCACGATCAGGAGGAACCCAAGATGAAACGAAATGCCACCCGGCGGCTGCTGACCGCCCTCCTCGCCGCCGCCATGTGTCTGAGCATGGCCGCCTGCGGCAGCAAGCCCGCCGCCGACAACGGCAGCTCCGATACCGACGCCTCTGCCGGTGACGACGCCGCCAGAAAGTACACCATCGGCGTGTGCCAGCTGGTGACCCACGATGCGCTGGACGCCGCCACCCAGGGCTTCATCGACGCCGTGCAGGAGAAGCTGGGCGCGGACAACGTGGACATCTCCGTCCAGAACGCCGCCAATGACCAGAATGTCTGCACCACCATCGTCAACACCTTCGTCTCCCAGAAGGTCGATCTGATCATGGCCAACGCCACCCCGTCCCTGCAGGCCGCGTATAACGCCACCACCGAGATCCCCATCCTGGGCACGGCCGTCACCGAGTACGGTGTGGCGCTGGGCCTCAAGGACTTCAACGGCACCGTGGGCGGCAACGTCTCCGGCACCTCCGATCTGGCGCCCCTCACCGAGCAGGCGGACATGATCCTGGAGCTGTTCCCCGAGGCCAAGACTGTGGGCCTGCTGTACTGCTCCGCCGAGCCCAACTCCGAGTATCAGGTCCAGGTGGTGGAGGAATACCTCACCGGTAAGGGCATTACCTGCGTGCGCTACTCCTTCGCTGACTCCAACGATGTGGCCGCCGTCACCACCAAGGCCGCTGCCGACAGCGATGTCATCTACATCCCCACCGACAACACTGCCGCCTCCTGCACCGAGACCATCGGCAACATCGTCCTCAATGCCGGTACGCCGGTGGTGGCCGGTGAACAGGGCATCTGCGCCGGCTGCGGCGTGGCCACCCTCTCCATCAGCTACTACGATCTGGGCTACAAGACCGGTGAGATGGCCGCCCAGATCCTTACCGGCGAGGCTGACATCTCCCAGATGGCCATCGCCTACGCCCCCGCCGCCAAGATGTACAACCCCACCATGTGCGAAGCCCTGAACATCACCGTTCCCGACGGCTACACCGCCATGGAATAAACCAAAAACAGGAAGGTCTGGTGTTCCCACATGACACAGCTATTGAATGCGATCCCCGGCGCGCTGGCCCAGGGCCTGATCTGGGGCGTGATGGCCATCGGCGTTTACATTACCTATAAAGTTCTGGATATTGCCGACCTGACCGTGGACGGCTCCCTCTGCACCGGCGCGGCGGTGTGTACCATGCTGCTGCTCGCGGGCCACAGCCCATGGATCGCCATGCTGTGCGCCGTGCTGGCCGGCCTGCTGGCCGGCACGGTGACGGGCCTGCTCCACGTGCTGCTGGGTATCCCGCCCATTCTGGCGGGCATCCTGACCCAGATGGTGCTCTGGTCCGTGAACCTGAAGATCCTGGGCAAGGCGAACCAGGCCCTGCCAGCCCGCAGCATCGACGTACTGCTGACCCAGATGAACATCCCCGCCGCGCTGCCGGTGCTGCTGGGCTGGGCGGCGGTGCTGGTGACCCTGCTGGTCCTGTTCTTCAGCACCGAGCTGGGCTGTGCCCTCCGCGCCACCGGCTGCAACCCCGTGATGAGCCGGGCCCAGGGCGTGAACACCGGCTTGATGAAGGTCATCGGTCTGGCGCTGTCCAACGCCGTGGTGGCTATGTCCGGCGGCCTGCTGTGTCAGTATCAGGGCTACACCGATGTGAACATGGGACGCGGCGCCGTAGTCATCGGTCTGGCCGCCGTGGTCATCGGGCAGGCCGTACTGGGCCGCCATGGCGGCCACATGGCCGCCCAGCTGGGCGGCGTGGTGCTGGGCGCTGTCATCTACTACATCGTCTATCAGGTCATCATCTTCGCCGGTTTCGACACCGACCTTCTGAAAATGTTCTCCGCCGTCGTGGTGGCGGTATTCCTGGGTGTGCCCCATGTCCGCGATCAGATCCGTACCAATTCCCGTATCAAAAAAGGAGGCTCCCGTCATGCTGAGAATGTGTAACATCACCAAGACCTTCAACAGCGGCACCGTGGATGAGCGTGTGGCGCTGGATCACATGGACCTGACCCTGCAGGACGGCGATTTCGTCACCGTCATCGGCGGCAACGGCGCCGGTAAGAGCACCATGCAGAATGCCATCTGCGGCACATGGCAGCCAGATGAGGGCAGCATTGAGCTGGACGGCGTCAACGTCTCCGGCATGCCGGAGTATAAGCGCGCCCGCTATCTGGGCCGCGTATATCAGGACCCCATGATGGGCACCTCCGCCGGTATGGAGATCGAGGAGAATCTGGCGCTGGCGGTGCGCCGCGGCAAGCGCCACACCCTGCGTCTGGGTATCCGCCGCAGCGAGCGGGAGGATTACCGCCGCCGTCTGAAGGAGCTGGGGCTGGGTCTGGAGGACCGCCTCACCACCAAGGTGGGCACCCTCTCCGGCGGTCAGCGGCAGGCTCTGACGCTGCTGATGGCTACCCTCCAGCAGCCCAAGCTGCTGCTGTTGGACGAGCACACCGCCGCTCTGGATCCCCAGACCGCCGCCCGCGTCATGGAGCTCACCGACCGGCTGGTGCAGGAGAACCACCTGACCACCCTGATGATCACCCACAACATGCGGGATGCCATCCGCTACGGCAACCGCCTGCTGATGCTCCACAACGGCCGCATCGTGCTGGACATCTCCGGCGAGGAGAAGTCCAGGCTCACCGTGGCCGATCTGATGGACATGTTCCGCAAGGTCAGCGGCCGCGAATACGACAACGACCGCACCCTGCTGGCGTGACGATACCGCAAAAAAAGAGACACCCTCTCGGGTGTCTCTTTTTATGGCGTTTCGGCTCAGTTGTAGAGATAGCCGTATTTGTCGCGGATGGTGACGATGAGCTTCTCCAGATCGGCGGGCAGGTCGTTCTTCCCGTCGAGATCGTAGTCTCTGGGCTCGCCGAAGGTACGGACGCGCACCTTGCCGCCGCCCAGGAACAGCACACCGGCGTTGTGGGAATCCACCATGTCCTCTGCGGTCTGGAACAGGGTGAACTTGTCGTGGCACGGCTCGGAGGCGTAGGGGCAGAACTGGGTGCAGTTGCCGCACTCGTTGCACATCTTGTCCACGTGGACGATCTGGTGGCTGCCGTCGGCCATGCGGATCGCCACATTGGCGCGGTTGGGGCAGGAATCCACGCAGTTCTCGCACACGGTGGCGCACTGCAGGCAGCGCTCGCCCTCGCAGCAGACGCAGCCGCTCATGGCCAGAATGCCCTTCTTGGCCTCGGCATCCGCCTTGGTGACGTAGGCCTGCTCCGGAATGTCGTAGGTATGGGCCTCGCCGATGACCGCCTCGGCAAAGGCGGCGGCGTCAGCGATACCCTCCACCACGGTGGCGGGGCCGCGCTTGGCGTCACCGGCGGCGTACACGCCCTCCACGTTGGTCCGGAAGGCGGGACGGCCCTTCTTGTCCAGCTCGATGCCGTTGGCGGCCATCAGCGCGTCGTCCACCTGCTCGCCCACGGCGGAGATCACCAGATCGCAGGGGATGTGGAAGAACTCACCGCTGCCCACAGGGCTGCGGCGGCCGGAGGCATCGGCCTCGCCCAGCACCATCTTCTCGCAGGTCAGCACGCCGTCGGCCTGCCTGACGGGAGCGGCCAGCTCGGCGAACGTCACGCCGTCGGCCAGCGCCAGCGCCAGCTCATGCTCGTCGGCGGGCATATACTTGCGGGTCCGGCGGTACACCAGCGTCACGTGCTCCGCACCGCTGCGCTTGGCAAGGCGCGCCGCGTCCATGGCGGTGTTGCCGCCGCCGATGACGGCGATATTCCCGGCCACGCCGATGTTGCCGGCCTTCACGCCCTTCATCCACTGGATGGCGCCGGCCACATCGCCGGCGATGTCCAGCTTGCCGGGCTTCCACGCACCCACAGCCAGCAGGATGTGGGTGTAGCCCATCTTCTTCAGCTCGTCCACGGAGGGGGCGGGCGCGCCGCACTTCACCTCCACGCCGTACTGCTCCATGAGGGCGATATCCTTCTCGATGACCTCGTTGGCAATGCGGAAGGCGGGGATCACGTGGCGGGGCACGCCGCCCAGACAGCTCTCCCGTTCGAAGATCGTCGTCTCGATACCGGCTCTGCCGCAGAAGTAGGCGGCAGCGATGCCGGTGGGGCCGCCGCCGATGATGGCGACGCGCTTACCCTCCACCTTGGCGGGCCGCTTGATGGAGGCCATCAGAGCGTTGTAGCCCTTCTGGGCCGCCAGCAGCTTGGTGTCGCGGATGCGGACGGACTCGTCATAGAAATTACGGCTGCACTTGGTCTGGCAGCGATGGGCGCAGATGGTGCCGGTGATGAACGGCAGGGGGTTCTTCTCAGTGATGAGCTTCAGCGCCGGGCCGTACAGTCCCTTATTGCACAGCTCCATATACTCGGGAATATCCTGCGCGATGGGGCAGCCGCCCTTGCAGGGTGCGGTGAAGCAGTCGATCCAGGGCACCTGCTTCTCGCTCTTGCGGCTGGGCAGGGGCTTGATGGGCTTGACGTGGTGGACATCGGTGTGGCTGGCGCTGCTCATGTCGCAGATGGCCTGCGTATCCGTGCCGGCAAAAGGCTTATACGCCATGGGCTCCACCTTCTCCACCATCTGGTACAGCCGGTTGTAGCCGCCGGGCTTGAGGATGGTGGTGGCCACGGTGATGGGCCAGATGCCCGCCGCAAACAGCTTGTCGCAGTTGAAATACTCCGCGCCGCCGGCGAAGGAGATCCGCATCTTGCCCTTGAACTGGCGGGAGATGCGGTGGCACATCTCGATGGTCAGCGGGAACAGGCTGCGGCCGGACATGTACATCTCGTCGTTGGGCAGCTCGCCCCGGGTGGTGTCCACGGGGAAGGTGTTGCTCAGCTTCAGGCCGAACTCCAGGCCCTTGCTGTCCGCCAGCGCCTGCAGCCGCTCAAACATGGGCACTGCGTCGGCCCATTGCAGATCCTCGTTGAAGTGGTGCTCGTCGAACACGATGTAGTCGTAGCCCATGCTGTCCAGCGTGCGCCGCGCCGTCTCGTAGCCCAGGATGGTGGGGTTGCACTTCACGAAGGTGTGCAGGTGCTTCTCGGAGATGAGGTAGCTGGCGATACGCTCGATCTCATCGGGGGGACAGCCGTGGAGCGTGGACACGGTGACGCTGCGGCTGACGCGGGGGGAGATACCGTCGATATAGGCGCTCTCCGCGGGGAACAGCTCCTTCAGGACAGCCTTGCACTCGCCGAAGATCGCGGTCCGGTTGGCGTCCATCATACCGTCGATGTAGGTGTTGACCTTCTCGCCCTTGATGCCCTCCAGATCGTAGCCCACGGACATGTTGAACACGAAGCCGTCGGGATCGCCGAAGCCGTAGACGCGGCTCAGCACCTTCAGGGCGCACCACGCCTTGATGTACTCGTCCATGGCCTGCGGCACGGTGAGCTCGGTGGACCACTCCTGATTATAGCCCTCATCGTTGGCGAGGATGCAGGGGCGGGGGACGCAGGCGGCCAGATCGGCGCCGTCCATCTTCTGGACGGTCTTGACCTCGAAGAACCGGGCGCCGGCCATATAGGCGGCGATGATGTTCTGGGCCAGCTGGCTGTTGGGACCGGCGGCGGGTCCGAAGGGGGTCTCGATGCGCTCGCCGAAGATGGGCAGGCTCTTGCCCGTGGCCTTATAGGCCTTGCGCACGCCGAAGATCTCGCCGGACGCGGCGTATTCCTCCACCACCCAGTTCATCAGGGACTTGAACGGGATGGGATACATTTTCTCAGACATAGGTCATCCTCCTTTGTGGTGATCGTTGGTGTCTCAATAGGTACGGTGGTTCAGGTCGCCCCACAGCTTCTTGGCGGCCTCCAGGATGTGGGCGTTCTCCGCCTCCTCGTCGATGCCCACCAGCACGCGGTCCTGCATCAGCACCTTACCGGCGGCGATGGTGGTCTGGCACTGGCGGCCGGTCATGCCGAAGATCATGTGGCCGTCGATGTTCTCGTCGGAGAACGGGGTGAACGGCTTGTAGTCCATGACGATGATGTCCGCCGCCGCGCCGGCCTTCAGCACGCCCAGCTCATCGGGGAAGTACCGCGCGCCGATCCTGGCATTGTTCTTGAACAGCATATCCGTGACCTCGCACCAGCCCACATTGGGCAGGCAGTTCTGGCTCCGCTGGGAGCACAGAGCCACCTTCAGGGACTCCAGCATGTCGTTGGTGTAGGCGTCGGTGCCCATACCCAGCAGGATGCCCCGCTTGTACAGCTGCAATACGGGGCAGATGCCGATGGCGTTGCCCATGTTGGACTCGGGGTTGTTCACCACCATGGTCCCCGTCTCCCTGATGATGTCCATCTCGGCGGTGTTCACATGGATGCAGTGGCCCAGAATGGTCTTTTCGCCCAGAATGCCGTGATCCTGCAGGCGCTGCACCGGGCGGCGGCCGTAGTTCTGGAGGGAGTCGTACACGTCGTTCATGCCCTCGGACACGTGGATGTGGTAGCCGGTGCGGCCGTTGTTGGCCTCCACCATGCGGTCAAAGGTCTTGTCGCTGATGGTGAACAGCGCGTGGCCGCCGAACATGGCCGCCAGCATGGGATCGTTCTGCTTCTGGCAGTAGGTGATGAAGTCGGCGTTCTCCTTGATGGCCTGAAGGCACTTCTCCTCGCCGTCGCGGTCGCTGACCTCGTAGCACAGACAGGAGCGCAGACCCAGACGGCGGCTCTCCTCGCTGATGGTGAACAGGGTGCCGGGGATCTCGCCGTAGCTGGCGTGGTGGTCGAAAACGGTGGTGACGCCCTGCTTGATGCTGTCCATATACAGGGCAGTGGCGCTGGCGCGGGTGCCATCCATCATCAGGTGGCGGTCGATGGCCCACCACGTACCGTCCAGCACCTCGTAGAAGTTGGTGGGGTTGTTGCCCACGATGCTCAGGCCCCGGGCCAGTGCAGAGTAGATGTGGGTGTGGGCGTTGATAAACGCGGGCATGATGACGCCGCCCTTGGCGTCGATGATGTGGGCGTCAGCGTACTTGGCCCGCAGCGCGGCCTCCTCGCCCACCTCTACGATCTTCGTGCCCTCAAAGGCCACCGCACCGTGCTCATAATAGCCCTTCCCGTCTGCATCGCGGGTAATGAGCCGTCCGTTTGTTACCAGATTCATCTGCAAGCTCCTCCTCTTTCGTAGTCGTTCCTTCTGTTGTGTTCCCCATTTTGTGCAGCCATGCTTCCCGCGCCGCACCCCTGCGGCGGTGCTGCCGCCCCTGCGGGATGGCTTTCCCCCAGCGGAATAACAAAAAGTGCCCCAGTCCCCCGTTTCAGGAGACCGAAACACTCAAGCTTCTGCCGAGTGATAGTTGCAGCCCGTGCGCGAAGCACTTCCTTACAGCTACCAATCTTGGATTGTCGTCTATATTTTACAGGACAGCACCGGAAAAATCAATATTTTTTTGCCGGACCTTACAATTTTTTTGCCGCCGCCCGTGTATTTGCCCCCACTGGGGAATGTTCCGCGCGCTCCGGCGCGTTTCTTTCGCTGCACCCCCCCTTCTCGCACTCGTAGGGGCCGGCGTCCCCGACGGCCCGCTTCTTGTTCTTTTGCCAAAGGGATATTTCGCGCTCCGGCGCGACAGCCTTTTGCCCACGGCGGCAAAAGGCTGCAAAAACGCCGCCAAAAACCAATGGTTTTTGGAATTCCTTTCGTCCGATTGCAGTTGCGGTGCAAAAGGGTTCCGCAGCGAATCGCCTCTGCGCCTACCCTCGCTGCCGCTGACATGGCACGCAGAGAGCAATGGTCACCCTCCCGTTTGGGCGATTATCGAATCGCGCACTTGCCGCCAGCGGCGGCAAGTGTAGGTGCGGCCCGCTGGGCCGCGCTCGGAAGCGCGGAACATTCCTTTTGAAAATAAATCAGCGGGTCGCTGCGGGCGGTGCGTGAGGGCGCTGCGTCCCCCAGTACGCAAAAAAGAAAGACCGCCGAAGCGGTCTTTCTTTTTTGGTTCAGAACTAAGTTCTAATTAGAACTCCTTCTTCTTGCCGATCACAACGGCGGAACCAGCAACGCTCATCAGAGCCATGCCAGCGTACATAGCGACACCGGCGTCGAAGGTCTTGGGAGAGCCCTTACCATCGGTGGTGGTGGAAGCGTTGGCACCCTTAGCGGTGAAGTTGAAGCCGATGATGTCACCGTTGTCCAGAACGGCGACGTTCTTCTTGCCATCAGCGGTAGCGGCATCCTTGGAAGGATACACGGTGGCAACGGTCTTGCAGTTCTTGCAGGTGTACTGGGTGGCGTTGTCATTCTTGTCGTACTTGGTAGCTTCCCACTCGTGAGCGACCAGCTCCAGATCGTCGCCCAGGACGGTGACGGCAACCAGCTTGTTGTCGACCAGAACGTTCACAGCGCCCTTCTTGTCAGCCACATAGTAGGTCACAACATCGTCCTTGGTGGAGGTGTAGTAGGTCTCGTCGGTGTCAACATCCAGCTGACCGCAGCCATCGCCAACAGCCTTGAAAGCAGTGGCCTTAGCAACATAGTAGGGGCTGTCGACCTGAACCAGATACAGGGGGGCCTTGCCGGAAGTGGTGAGCTTCAGGTCATAGGTCTTGGCATCAGCAGCGACAACATAGTAGCTGGTCACGCCGTTCATGGTCACGTCATAGTGAGCGACCATGCCATCGCCGGCCTTCTTGTCGTAGGTAGCCTTGCAGGTCTCATAGGTGACGTCCTTAGCGATTTCCTTGCCGGTCTTGTCATAAGCAGTGTACTTCACAGCGGCGAAAGCGGTAACGCACAGAGCCATGGCCATGACCATAGCAAGAACAGTTGCGATGATCTTCTTCATGTTTGTTTCCTCCATAAAAAATTTTTTGATCGGTTTCCCATCCCCGCCTTCCCCGTCTCCGTCAGCTTACACCACGGAGCCGGCTCCGGAAGGTCCGGTTCGCCTTTCACGGTGACAGTATACCATATCCGCGAAATAAATCAAGGGACTTGACCCCGAAAAATGCGAAAAAACTCATAAATAAATGTTAAAAAAGGATTAAATTTTCCGAAACGTACCGATTTTCCCACAGTTCACGGAATATCCATAACTTTTCTGGAGCAAACGCACCTCCATCGATGCCCACTTTTTCGCGCATTCTGCGCGTTACGGCGCAAATAATATGATAATTGCACCTCGTGCCGCGTATTTTCTGCCAAAACGCGGCATTTTTCCGCGCCGCGCCGCCGCACGCGCGGACAGTTCGTAACAATTTGCCCGCCGCAGACGCGCACCGCACCCCCTGCGCCGCCCGCGCCCCATTATATTATATAAGGTATCCGTCCCGCCCGCAGCAGGTTTTTTCAAATTTTTTCGCAAAAAAAGAGGAAGCCGCCGATTTTTGCGGTATACTCTACTGTGAGAAATGTTGCACGGCCCCGTGCAAGCCTGCATTCTGCCGGAGAGGAGGTACGCTTCGTGTTTGACCAGCGCTTTCTGGACGAGCTCATCGCCCGCAGCGACATCGTGGACGTGGTGTCCGGCTATGTCGCCCTGCAGCGCAAGGGCGGCAACCTGTTTGGCCTGTGCCCCTTCCACAACGAAAAGACCCCCTCCTTCTCCGTGTCGCCGGACAAGCAGATCTACCACTGCTTCGGCTGCAAGAAGGGCGGCGGCGTCATCAACTTCATCATGGAGATCGAGAACCTGACGTTCCCCGAGGCCGTGCGGTTTCTGGCCAAGAGGGCCAACCTGCCGGTGCCGGAGGACGACGGCCCGCAGGACGGCGCGGACCGGCTGCGCCGCCGTGTGCTGGAGCTGAACCGCGATGCCGCCCGCTGGTACTACGACCTGCTGTGCTCGCCGGAGGGCGCGGCGGTGCAGGCGTATCTGGACAAGCGGCAGATCCGGAAAAGCATCGCCGTCCGCTTCGGCATGGGCGCATCCCCCGACCGGTGGGACGGCCTGCTCACCGCCATGACCCGCAGGGGCTACACCAAGGAGGAGCTGCTGGCCGCCGGTCTGGTGGTCAACGGCAGGAACGGCCGCCTGTACGACAAGTTCCGCAACCGCCTGATGCTACCGGTCATCGACACCCGCGGCGACGTGGTGGGCTTCGGCAGCCGCGTCATCGACAACTCCGAGCCCAAGTACATGAATACCACCGAGACCATTACATATAGTAAACGGCGTATCCTCTACGGGCTGAATCTGGCAAAAAAAACCAAGCGGCCCAACATCATCCTCTGCGAGGGCAATCTGGACGTGGTGACACTGCATCAGGCTGGCTTCGACAATGCCGTGGCCTCCATGGGCACGGCCCTCACCGTGGAGCAGACCCGCCTGCTCAGCCGCTTCACCAAGGAGCTGGTGCTGTGCTACGACAACGACAACGCCGGTCAGCTGGCCACCCAGCGGGCGCTGGAGCTGCTGAACAATTCCGAGTTCAGCGTCAAGGTGCTGAAGCTGCCCAACCGCATGGTGGACGGCCAGCCCACCAAGCAGGACGCCGACGATTTCATCAAAAACTACGGCCCCGCCGCCTTCGAGAACCTGCTGTCCGGCAGTGAGAACGGCGTGGAGTTCCGTATGACCCAGATCGCCGCCCGCTACGATCTCACCTCCGACGAGGGCCGCATCGGCTACGCCGGTGAGATGGCCGAGGAGCTGTGCCGTCTGGAAAACGCCGTGGAGCGGGACGTGTACACCAACCGCGCCGCCCAGACGGCGGGCCTGTCGCCGGAGGCCATGAAGCTGGAGGTGCAGCGGGCCTTCAAGCGCCGCGCCGCCCGGGACCGCAAGGCCCGGGAGCGGCAGGAGCTGAACCTGACCCGTTCGCTCCAGCCGGCGGACCGCGCCATCCGCTACGACGACCTGCGCAGCGCCATGGCGGAGGAGGGCGTCATCCGCCTGCTGATGCAGGACGACAGCCTGTTCCCCGACCAGCCGCCGCTGCGGGAGGATGAATTCTCCTCCCCCCTGCTGGGCCGCATCTACGGGGAGCTGTGGCGCTGCCGCGGCAGCGGCAGCAGCATGGCGGCGCTCAGCGCCAGCCTGACGCCGGAGGAGATGAGCCACCTCACCACCCTCCTGCAAAAGCCGGAGTCCACGGCCAACGCGCCTCAGGCGCTGGCGGACTATATCCGCATCATCCGCGAGGAAGGTGTCAAACGCAGCGGCCGCAGCGCTATGGACGCGCTGGCTGCCGCCCGCGATACATATAAAGATAAAAAAGGTTACGGAGGAAAGCGAACATGACTGACGAGAAATATACCGCCAAGGAGCTGGAGGAGATGGCCAACGCCCTGCTGACTCAGGACAAGTCCGCCGATAAGGCCAAAAGCGCCAAGCCCGCCGTTAAGGCGGAGAAGGCCGCGGAAAATCCCGAGAAGGCAGACGATGGCAAGCATCCGGTGGCCAGCAGGGGCAAGCTGGACGAAAAGGCCATCGCCGCCCTGCCCGCCGCCGCGCTGCTCAACGCCAACGAAAAGCTGAAGGACCTGTTCGTCAAGGGCAAGAAGAAGGGCCGTCTGGACGCCGGCGAGCTGTCCGACGTACTGGACGAGATGGATCTGGACGGTGACCAGATGGACTCTATCTACGACTCGCTGGAGACGCTGGGCATCGAGGTAGGCACCGAGGACTTCCTGGCCGCCCTGCCCGACGAGGACGGTGAGCCCGCCATGGAGGAGATCGCCGAGATCGAGGAGGAGGAGCTGGTCGACCCCAACTCGCTGGTAGACAGCTTCAACATCGACGATCCCGTCCGCATGTACCTGAAGGAGATCGGCAAGGTCCCCCTGCTCACCGCCGATCAGGAGGTGGAGCTGGCCACCGCCATGAGCGCCGGCCGCGAAGCAAAGGAGCGTCTGGCGGAGCTGGAGGAGTCCGGCGAGACCCTGCCCGAGGATGAGATGGCAGCCCTGAAAAAGCAGCTGAAGGCCGGTGAGCGCGCCAAGCAGCAGCTGGCCGAGGCCAACCTCCGTCTGGTGGTTTCCATCGCCAAGCGCTACGTGGGCCGCGGCATGCTGTTCCTGGACCTGATCCAGGAGGGCAATCTGGGCCTCATCAAGGCCGTGGAAAAGTTTGACTATACCAAGGGCTACAAGTTCTCCACCTACGCCACCTGGTGGATCCGGCAGGCTATCACCCGCGCCATCGCCGATCAGGCCCGCACCATCCGCATCCCCGTCCATATGGTGGAGACCATCAACAAGGTCATCCGCGTCTCCCGCCAGCTGCTGCAGGAGCTGGGCCACGATCCCAGCCCCGAGGAGATCAGCGAGGAGATGAACATGCCCGTGGACAAGGTCCGCGAGATCTTGAAAATTGCTCAGGAGCCGGTGTCGCTGGAGACGCCGATCGGCGAGGAGGAGGACTCCCATCTGGGCGACTTCATCCCCGATGAGGGCGCCAGCGAACCCAGTGAGGCCGCCAGCTTCACTCTGCTGAAGGAGCAGCTGGTGGACGTGCTCAGCACCCTGACTCCCCGTGAGGAGAAGGTGCTGAAGCTGCGCTTCGGCATCGAGGATGGCCGCACCCGCACGCTGGAGGAGGTAGGCAAGGAGTTCAACGTCACCCGTGAGCGCATCCGCCAGATCGAGGCCAAGGCCCTGCGGAAGCTGCGCCACCCCTCCCGCTCCAAGAAGCTGAAGGACTTCCTGAACTGAGCCCCGACGACTGAAAAGCCCCGGCCATTACGGCCGGGGCTTTTTCTGTCACCGCTTCACTTTTTCCAATGCTTCAGGTTCGGCACCACGGCCTCCATGTGGGCGCGGACCTGCTCCGCCGGCCAGCTCTCGCTGGCCATGTGCGCCACGCAGAAGTCGATGAGCTGCTCCTTACTGGTATACGTGAACGTGCCGTCGGTATAGCACCATTTGCAGTACTCCTCGTTGAAGGCGCCATCCGGCTCCCTGCTGGTGGCGGCATCCTCCAGCGGCATCCCGCAGCACTGGCAGACCAGCTGCCGCGGCGCGCCCAGCAGCGTGTTGATGGAGACATCAAACAGCCGGGAAAGCTGCTTCAGTGTCTCCGTATTCGGCGTGGTCTCGCCGTTTTCCCAGCGGGACACCGCCTGTCTGGTGACAAACAGCTTCTCCGCCAGCTCATCCTGTGACAGACCCTTTTCCGTTCTCAGCCTGCGTATCATATCCTTCGTATCCATAGAGAATCCTCCTTGCTGTACCATCAATGTAGCACAGATCGCCGCCGCAGACAAGCAACCGTCTGTTGCGGTCACACCCGGCTCAGCAGCACGCGGCATTGGCCCTCCACGGCGTAGTCTCCCAACGCGGCGGGCAGGAAGTAGGAGTCTCCCTGCCGCAGGGGATACCGGACGCCGCCGTGGACGACGGCCCCCTCCCCCTCCACGCACAGCAGGTGCCGGAAGGAGTCGCCGCCGCAGGTCAGCGCCGCCCGGGTCTCCACGTCCAGCCGCGCCGCGGAGAAGTAGTCGCAGGCGCACAGCGCCGTCTCCGTCCAGCCCGCATGGGCCGTGACGCCCAGCGGCTGGCAGGCCCGCGCCGCCATCGGCGTATAGCGCAGCACCGCCGCGGCGCGGTCCAGATGCAGGGGCCGCAGCTGCCCGTCGGCGCCGCGGCGCCGGTAATCGTAGACACGAAAGGTGGTGTCGGAGTTCTGCTGGATCTCGGCGACGAGGATACCGGCGCAGATGGCGTGGATGGTGCCGGGCAGGATAAAAAAGGCGTCGCCCTTCTTCACCGGCACACGGTTCAGCACCTCGCAAATGGTGCCGTCCTCTGCGCGGCGGCGGAACTCCTCCGCCGTGATCTCGCGGGCAAAGCCAAAGTAGATGCCGGCGTTCTCGTCGCAGTCCACGATGTACCACATCTCCGCCTTGCCCGCCTCGCCGCGGTCCCGCAGGGCCGTCTCGTCGGAGGGATGGACCTGGATGGACAGGTCCTTCCGGGCGTCGATGAGCTTTGCCAGCAGCGGGAATTCCCGCATATCCGCGCAGTTTTTGCCCCAGAACGCCTCCCGGTCCAGAGCCGCCAAATCGTCCAGCGTCCGGCCCGCCAGCGTGCCGCCCTCCACCACGGACACACCCTCCGGCCGCTGGGCCAGCTCCCAGCTCTCCGCCGTGATCTCCGGCGCGTCCTCCTTGTGATAGGCCGCCCGCAGGCGGTGTCCGCCCCAGAGGTACTCCTTGTACGCAGGATGCAGCTTCAGCGGCGTGAGTTCCATATATTTCCATTTCCTTTCCACTGTTATGTCACCCGTATGATAGCACGGCGGCGCGGACGTGGCAAGCGGGTTTTTTGCTGTTTTCCGCCGGAAAATGCGGCAAACGCAGTTCATGATGAAGAAGTTTCTTTTCCCCCTCCCCTGCGGACCGCCAGCGCCGGTGCGCAGGGGCCGCCGATCTCTCTCCTCCCGCCGGAGCGGCGGGGAGGACACGCCGTATCATGCAGAAAATATTTGTTTTTCCCTCTCGCTTTCCCGTGGGATGTGTGCTATGATAGGGGGAAATCTCAGCACTTTATCCCACGAAAGGAGCTTTTCCCATGCTGGATATTTTCGACATTTTGGGCCCCGTGATGATCGGGCCGTCCAGTTCCCATACAGCGGGCGCCGCCCGCATCGGCTTCATTGCCCGCGCCCTGCTGGGTACGCCGCCGGTAAAGGCCGCCATCCACCTGTACGGCTCCTTCGCCGAGACCGGCGCGGGCCACGGCACTGACCGCGCGCTGGTGGGCGGTCTGCTGGGGATGAAGCCGGACGACGAGCGGCTGCCCTTCGCCTTTGACGAGGCCAAAAAGGCGGGCCTCACCTACACCATTGATGAGATTGAGCTGCGGGACGCTCACCCCAACACCGCCGTCATCGAGGCCTGGTCCGCCGACGGCAAGGATCTGGTGATGCAGGCGTCGTCTCTGGGCGGCGGGCGCATCATGGTCAATAAGCTGGACGGCATCGACGTGAACTTCACCGGCATGTACAACACGCTGGTCATCCGCAACGAGGACGCCAGCGGCACCGTGGCCGCCGTCACCTCCATCCTCAGCCAGCTGCGGGTCAACGTGGCCAACATGAGCCTGTACCGCCACAAACGGGGCGGCGACGCGCTGATGGTCATCGAGACGGACCAGCACCTCAAGCCCCACCAGGTGGCGTTCCTGTCGGAGCTGCCGGGTATCCTTTCCATAACCTACTACGACAAGGAGGAGGATGAAGATGTCTCTGGATTCGATGAAGGAGATCTTTGAGCATATGGAGCAGGAGGGCAAGCCCTTCTGGGAGATCGTGCTGGAGGCCGACATGGACGACCGCCAGGTGTCGCGGAACCAGTCCATGGCCAAGATGCTGCTGACGTGGCAGGCCATGGCGGACGCTGCCGACAACTACACCGGACGGCGGCGCAGCGTCAGCGGTCTGGTAGGCGGCGACGGCATGAAGATGCGGCAGTACTGCTTCCGCGGCGAGGCCATGTCCGGCGGCTACGTCAGCGAGGTCATCGCCGAGGCGCTGTCCATGGCGGAGTCCAACGCCTGCATGTGCCGCATCGTAGCGGCTCCCACGGCGGGAGCCTGCGGCGTGCTGCCGGCAGTGCTGCTGCCCCTGTGCAAGTACGAGGAGATCAGCCAGCACCAGCTACTGGAGGCATTGTATGTGGCCAGCGGCATCGGGGCGATCATTGCCCGCCGCGCCTGCATCGCCGGTGCGTCCGGCGGCTGTCAGGCGGAGATCGGCACCGCGTCCGCCATGGCGGCCGGTGCGCTGGTGGCCCTGCGGGGCGGCACCGGCCAGCAGATCGGCCACGCTGTGGCCATGGCGCTGAAGAACCTGATGGGGCTGGTCTGCGACCCTGTGGCAGGTCTGGTAGAGGTGCCCTGCGTGAAGCGGAACGTCATCGGCGCAGTCAATGCCGTCAGCGTGGCGGACATGGCCATGGCGGGCATCACCAGCCGTATCCCTGTGGACGAGGTCATCGACGCCATGGGCGAGGTGGGCCGCAGGATGCCCGTGGAGTTCCGTGAGACGGCGCTGGGCGGTCTGGCGGTAACGCCCACCGGCAAGGCCATCAATGAGAAAATGCGGCAGAGCCGCGGCTGAGGAGGGCGCTATGATACTGGATTTTGACAAGTCGGCGGCTCAGGTGGTGCCCCATTTCAAGGGCGGCGCGGGGGAGGCCCAGGTGCGCACGGCGGTGCAGGACGGCATGGGCCGCATCCTGACGCTGACGCTGCCGGTGGGCTCGTCCATCGGGCTGCACACCCACGAGGGCAACTGTGAGATCATCCACGTGCTGTCCGGCAGCGGCGTGTGCCATGACGATGGGCAGGACGTGGCGCTGCGGGCCGGTATGACCCACTACTGTCCGGAGGGGCACAGCCACGGCATCGACAACGACGGCGCGGAACCGCTGGTGCTGCTGGCGGTGCTGCCGGAGCTGCGGTAAGCGCGATGCGCGGCGTCCTGCGGAACGCAGGACGCCGTTTTTTCTGCGGCAGGACGGCAAAAGAAATGGGCAGGAAATGCAGTTTCGTGCTTGACAAACGCCCGTCGGTATAGTATACTGACTAACGGACTGATGGTTCGGTGACATAGCCAAGTGGTAAGGCAAGGGTCTGCAAAACCCTCATTCCCCGGTTCAAATCCGGGTGTCACCTCCATATTTACTAAACGGTATAGATGCGTCTGGCGAAAAGCCAGGCGCATCAACCGTTTCCGGGCTTTTTCAGGCCCGGATTTCTTCTTTCAAACCATAGATGCAAATCGCCGTTTCAGGGCGTCTGCCCCGATTCGAACCGGACGTTTTCTCTTTTCAGGCAGATGCATTCAGCCAGCGCCCTTTTTGAGCGGCGATTTTTCCGGCTGACAGCGGTATTTTTCTTAAAAAAGAATCACAAAGATTTGGGCGTCGTTTTGTTGGTCTTGCCAGACCAATGGAGCGGCGCCCTTTTTCATTTCAAAAAGGGCGCTGGTCGCAGTGCCTGTATTTGTAGGTCGGAACATGATTGTTCCGGCCTTATTTTTTTGCACACGGGAGGAGTTATATGAGTATCAGCGCAGAAGAAAAGAACCGTTACCTCAGAGAGACAGCAATCGTCCTTGCCCGAGAAGGATTTCACACGGATAGGACTCACACTGGCGGGCTTCGTGTCCTGCTTGACGGCGCACCGCTGTGTGAGGTGACCGAGAACGGCGGCATTACCTACCGCAATGAGGATATCGACGAGCCGGAACGGATCGATGCCAAGGACAAGGTGTATGAGATCGTCAGGACCACAGTGGAGTATATGCGGCAGATGGAGACGGCGCCCTTTTTGAAAGCCGACGGTCTGGAGGACGGCTACAAGGTGCTGGCAGATTTCAACGGCATCGTGCTGGCCGGTATCCAGAGCAAATATGGTGCCCAGTTCGTTACTTGGGACTGGAGCTTTGACCGCAAGGGCGTATGTCATGGTCATTACTACACCGGTCTATATTCGTCCGGCAACTATGACGCGGTGAAGCGGGACTTTGCCGTTCGCTCCGGACTGATCCCCAAGCAGCAGCTCTTCCAGGAGGAGCAGCTTATTGAGATCTATCGCTGCTGTACGGACACCCTGCAGGGCGGTTTTGAACTGTCATACGATCAGGAAAAGACGATTCAGGAGGTACGAAAGCAGATCGAGGAGTGTCTGCCTGACATCATGGAGCGTATCCAGCAGCAGGACGCAGAACCGACGCAGGAGCAAACAATGTAATATCAAACGGTAAGGGCCGGAGTCTTAGCAATAAGATTCCGGCCCTTTATTCGTTTCAGAGAGGAGTTCGTTTATGCCGTGTTATTTCATGCGAGACATGCCGCTGCAGGCGCTGGAGCAGTTGATGATGTCTCAGCCTGGTCAAAAGCCCCGAGGTGGCGGGATATACCGCAGCCCATTCCATTACACGCCCAAAGATGTGGCGTGCGAATACTGCCAGAACTATGTCCGCAAGCATCCGTGCCGCCTGTGCGAATGCACCTGCCTGGAGGAACGGATCGAAGCAGGCGTACTGGAGTTGAATTCGTTCGTGAGGGACTGCTTCGCACCCTCTATGGGATCGCAGCTCCGAAAACGGATGCGTCAGCAATTCAGAGAAAAAAAGGCTCAATTTTTCCTGTCCGATGCCCACCGGCGAAGATGGACACACTGGCGAGAACGCTGCTGGCGCTTGTCCGACCGGAACAAAGCCGCCCTCTTCCTGCTCACGGCGTATGAGAGCCTTTGGCGCAGGATGGTCTGGAAATGCGGGAACGACGGCTTTGACTTCCAAAGCGTCTGTCTCGGAGGGATTGAGCCGGAGCTCTATAGTGTTTACCAGGCGGCGAAGGCCATTGCTGTCGGCTGCTGCAATATCACTCTTGCAGACCTTGCGTCTCCGGAATTGGTCACAGATGAGGCGTTCCACCTGATCACCGGCGCACTGCTGATGGCCAAGTACGGAGATGTGGTTTTGAATTTGGAAAAAGGAGTGGATGAAACATGATGATACAAGCGGTGCTCGGCAATCCGCATCACCCGGAATATGGCGTGGCAACTATCCCGTTCCCCATCCCCCACGACCAGTACGCACACTGCATGGAACTGCTGGAGGCTCTGGAGATTGGCGATGCGGTCAAAGCCGACTGCCAGGTACAGGAGATCAACAGCTTTTACTCTGTGCTCAAGCGCACGGAGATGCTCACGGTCAATGTGGAGGAGCTAAACTACCTTGCCAAACGGCTGGATAGCTTTGATACCGGCGAAGCCGCTCAGTTTCAGGCGATGGCTCACAAGCTGGAGCTTTTTGAACTGAAGGATCTAATCAACCTGACCTTCTGCTGCCAACAGGCCACGGTCATCACAGATTTTTCTGACCTCTCCGCTGTTGGCCGGGATCACTACATGAATCTGCACGGCGGCAGCGCCAAAACGGAGCAACTGGATGCTCTGGACGGTGAGGAAACGGCACGGCGGCTCATCGAGAGCGGCAGTGGCACGATCACCCCCTACGGCGTGGTTTACGACAACGGCATGAAACTGGAGCAGGTCTACGATGGACGGTTTTTCCCCTGCTATTACTATGAACCGAATGCCATCACCGTTGCGGTGACCTCCAAAGCCGAGCCGGAGGACACCGAACACATCACATGGCTGTTTCTCCCCATGGTGCAGGAGGAGATCGACCGTGCTCTCCAGCGTGCGGGCATCGCGGATCCTGCGGATGTCCGGCTTCGCTTGGAGGATACTCAACTGCCGGATGAAGTGGATGTGCTGCTGGATATGGAACAGGAAAACCTTGCGGACCTCAATGCACTGGCACAGGCAGCGGATGAGTTATCCTCGGATGACATGAAAAAGCTGGGCGCTGTGATAACGCTGGCAAAGCCGCAGAATGCGGAACAGATCAAAAACCTCGTAGAGAATCTCGACCTGTTTGATTTCGCTCCCGGTGCGCATACACCGGAGGAATACGGCAGGTACATGATTCAGCAGTCCGGTCACTTCGACTACGATGAGAATCTGGATGAGTTTTATGACTACGAGGGCTACGCCATGCAGCGCATGAATGAGGAGGACGGAATGTTTACAGGCAGAGGCTATATTGCCTACAAGGGCTATACCAGTCTGGCGGAGATCATGGAGGGCGGTCAGTGCAGCCGCATGGAGATGGGAGACATGGCATGATCATTCAGGCAGAATTGAGGCGAAAGCAGTCTGAGTACGAGGGTGAAGCCTGTGTTGTAGACAAGGTCATTGAACTTCCCGCCCAGCGGTTTCAGCAGTTCAGTCGTGCGCTGCTGGCGGACTATGATTTCATCGCAGAGAACAAAAATGCCATCCGGCACGATGATGCTGCCAGGCACTGCCTGCTCATCCTCGATGCGGAGGGAACAGACGGCATCCTCGTTGACCCGCAGGGGTACAACTACGCCCGATACAGCGCTTTTGTCCCAAATGCCCGCAGTCTGCTGACGCCGGATATGGCAATCGACCGCAGCTACCTTTCACCGGCAGAACCTTGGAGAGATGAGAACCGGGATGAAATGCTCCGCATGACATTGCGCGTCGATGGAAAGCCGGACTACACCCTCGTCCTCCCCGCTGACGAGGATTACCTCAGCGCCGTGAAGGCTTACCTCGACATCGATGTTTTCGCGGATGCGATGCTCCGTGATATTCGCTTCAAGGTACCTTATATTGGAGAACTGATCTGCGACACGGATTGCCCTGCCGTAGAGGATTACAACGACTTTGCGGAAGCATTGGAAGGCATCTGGCAGAAGGACGGGATGCTTCTGACCTATGCCGCTGTGTTGGATGCCGAGAAGCCGGAAACTTTGCGTGGAGCTTTAGAGCTCCTGCAGAATCTGGATAACTACCAGCGCATCGTAGATACCTACGGCTATGGTCAGCAGCGCTTGCAGGAAACGCTGGGACTGGACGATGAGGCCGTCCGCGAACTGGAAGGTTACATGGACTTTGAAAAGTATGGTACTGACTGCATGGAAAATGACCATGTGGTAGAAACGGAGTTTGGTCGGCTGCGGCGTTTAGAGTCACCTTTTCCCGAACAGACACAGGGACAGCAAATGTTTCAGTAGCTATTACTGCCGATGTGTGCTATGTTGTGTAGCTATACCATAAGAAAGAGGTGAAAATGATGGAAAATATGAGCAGATTCCATATCCGTCCGGCCCGCCCAGATGAGGCGGGCCTATTTTATACTCCGCACCCCGAAGAAGATAAGCGGCGGGGTACTGGATGGCTTCGTAGACCTCTATCGGAAAGCGTATCAGGAGCTGGGCCTGTTCGGCCCGGAGCATTGCGTCGGTGACCGTGCCGAGCAGGATTACATC
>NZ_DBLZXX010000034.1:0-4653 GCF_057856985.1 Vescimonas sp. | reverse complement strand
TCGTGAAGTTGGCTGCTTCTCTGGGAATTGAAATCCCCATCCTCGGTGGCGATACCCTGGACAGCAATATGGTGCTGGAAGCGGCCGCAGGCAGCGACGTACAGCTGTACGTGTCCACCTTCTACCAGGAGGGCGGCTCTCCAGAGTTTGACGAGGGCTTTAAGGCCTGGCTGAGCGAGGATTCCACCGCCATGACCAACAACGGCGGCAACGACACCATCGCCGCTGTCACCGCCATGGGCTATGATGCCTACTATGTGGCGCTGGAGGCCCTGAAGGCCGCCGGCTCCGCCGATTCCGGCGATGTGATGATGGCGCTGCCTGACGTGAGTTATGACGGCGTCTCCGGCCATATTGAGTTTGATGACTTGGGTGATGCCATCCGGGATACCGCCTATATCAAGGTTGCAGATCCAGCCAACAATGTCTGGAGACTGGAGACAGTTCAGACTGTGAGCTGAAAAACGGAAAGAGATCCGAATCCTGAGGAAATATCTGGGGCCAAGGGAATCCTTGGTCCCAGAGTAATAAAAGGGGGTATCCCTGTGCAATACGGAATTTCCATCCTGCTCTCCGGCATCTCGCTGGGCGGGCAGTACGCCCTGATCGCCATCGGATACACCATGGTTTACGGCATCCTGCGCCTGATCAACTTCGCCCACGGCGACGTGTTCATGGCGGCGGGATTAATCATGGTCTATCTCAGCGCAAGCCTGCCCATCGGCGTGGCGCTGCCGCTGATGATCCTGCTGACGGTGCTGCTGGGCTTTGTCATCGAACGGGCAGCCTACAAGCCGCTGCGCAGCGCGCCCCGGATGAGCGTCATGATCTCCGCCATCGGCGTCAGCTATCTGCTGCAGAATTTGGCCACCTATATCACCGGCGGACTGCCGCAGATGTACCCCAGCCTGCCCGGCCTGTCCAGTCAGATCACCATTGCCGGCACCTCCACCAAAATGGTGACGGTGATTACGCCATTCCTGGTGGTGGCGCTGGTAGTGGTGCTGACCCAGCTCATCAACCACACCAAGATCGGCATGGCCATGCGGGCCGCCTCCCGGGATTTTGAGACCGCGCAGCTGATGGGCATCAAGATCAACAACATCATCAGCTTCACCTTTGTCATCGGTTCCTTCCTGGCGGCGGTGGGGTCTGCGCTGTACTTCACCAACTATCCCTCCATCGTGCCGCTGTCCGGCTCCCTGCCGGGCCTGCGGGCCTTCGTGGCGGCAGTGTTCGGCGGCATCGGCTCCATTCCCGGGGCCGTGGTGGGGGCATTCCTCATCGGTCTCAGCGAGACGGTGATCAAGAGCTCCAACTGGAGTGTGTTTTCCGACGCGTTCACCTTCGCGCTGCTCATCATCATCCTGGTGGTGAAGCCCACCGGCCTGTTCGGTGAGAAGTCCACCGACAAAGTGTAAAGGGGGCGTCACGATGCTGCAAGAAAAAAAGAGCAAACGGGGCGCGTGGATCGCCCTGGGCTGCGTGGCGGCCCTGCTGGTCCTGGTGATTGTGCTGGAGAACACCATGCAGCCCACCAGTATGCTGTTCACCGTGCTGAAGAAGGGAGCTGTGTACGCGCTGGTGGCGGCCTCCCTGAACCTGCTGAACGGCTTTACGGGCCTGTTCTCCCTGGGGCAGGCGGGCTTCATGCTGCTGGGCGCCTACACCTACGCCATTCTGACCATTCCCTCTGCCGACCGGGAGAGCGTCTACTACCTCTACGGCGGCTCGGCAGTGAATTTCTCCCTGCCGGAGCTGTTCGGCGGCGGCGCCCTGGGTCTGATCCTGGGTGTGCTGGCGGCGCTGATCCTGGCGGGCTGTGTGGCGGCGGTGATCGCCTGGCTTATCGGCCTGCCGGTGCTGCGGCTGAAGAGCGACTACCTGGCCATCGCCACCCTGGGCTTTGCGGAGATCATCCGGGCCATCTTCCAGTGGGACCGGCTGGGCCCTGTCACCAACGGCGCCAACGCGCTGAAGAGCTTTCCCACCTTCTCCAGCTTCAACATCGAGAACGCCAATGGGGAGGTGGTGCTGCGCCTTTCCACCTTTGTGCCCTTCCTGCTGGTGGCAGTGTGCATCGGGATCATGGTGTTGTTGATCAACTCCACCTATGGCCGGGCCTTCAAGGCCATCCGGGAGGATGAGGTGGCCGCCGAGGCCATGGGCATCAACCTGGCCAAGCACAAGCGGATGGCCTTCTGCATCAGCTCCTTCTTCGCCGGCGTGGGCGGCGGCCTGTTCGCCATGTTCGCCAACCAGGCCCAAGCCAAGACCTTCACCACCTCCATGACCTACGAGATCCTGCTGATCGTGGTGATCGGCGGCATCGGGTCCATCTCCGGCAGCTGCATCGCCTCGTTCCTGTACGTGGCGGCCAGCGAGTGGTGGCTGCGGTTCCTGGACACGGAGACGTATATCGGCGCCTTCAAGGTGCCCTTCCTGCGGACCGGCTTCCGGATGGTGGTGTTCTCCATCATCATCATGATCGTGGTGCTGTTCTTCCGCCGCGGCCTCATGGGGGACCGGGAGCTCTCTGATGTGGCCCGGAGCCTGCGGGCCCGCCTCTCCGGAAAATCGAAAAAGAAGGAGGCGGCGAAATGAGTGAGAAGATCCTTCGTTTGGAGAATATCACCATGCAGTTCGGCGGCGTCATCGCCGTGAACAACATGAATCTGGAGGTAGGCGAGGGGGAGATCGTCTCCCTGATCGGCCCCAACGGCGCGGGCAAGACTACGGCCTTCAACGTCATCACCGGCGTGTACCAGCCCACCAACGGCGCGGTGTGGTACCGGGGGGAGAAGATCGTGGAAAACTACCCCCAGGGCAAGATGCGCAAGCTCTACAAGGGCGAGCACGCCGGGGAGTACACCCACGCCCTGGCCCCCACCCCGGACAAGATTACCCGGATGGGCATGGCCCGGACCTTCCAGAATATCCGTCTGTGGAAGGACCAGACGGTGTTCGACAACGTGCTGACGGCCATGCACTGCCGTGCGACGTGCAATCTCCTCACTGCGACCTTCCATCTGAACCGGCAGGAGGAGGCGCGGCAGCGCCAGCGGGTGGAAGAGCTGCTGGCGGAGGTGAACCTCAGCGACGTTTCCGGGGAGAAGGCGAACTCCCTGCCCTACGGCAAGCAGCGGCGGCTGGAGATCGCCCGGGCCCTGGCCACGGATCCGCAGCTGCTGCTGCTGGACGAACCGGCTGCGGGCATGAACCCCCAGGAGACCGACGAGCTGACGGCCTTCATCGGGGAGATCCGCACGAAGTTCGGCCTGACGGTGTTTCTGATCGAGCACCACATGGACCTGGTCATGGACATCTCCGACCGGATCTATGTGCTGGACTTCGGCAAGCTGATTGCCGACGGCACACCGGCGGAGATCCAGAACAATCAGCGCGTCATCGACGCGTACCTGGGGGTGGCGGAAGATGCTTAAAATCCAACAGCTGCGGGTGTCCTACGGCGGCATCCAGGCTCTCCGGGGCATCGACCTGGAGGTGCCGGACGGCAAGATCGTCACCCTGATCGGCGCCAACGGCGCGGGCAAGTCCACCACCCTGCGGACCATCTCCGGCCTGGTGAAGGCGGAGTCCGGCTCCATCCAGTGGAACGGGGAGGAGCTGCTGGGCAAGCCCATCGACAAGATCATCTCCGCGGGCATCGCCATGAGCCCGGAGGGGCGGCGGGTGTTTGCGGACCTGACGGTGCTGGAGAACCTGAAGCTGGGAGCCTACCTCCGCAAGGACAAAGCGGAGATCGAAAAGGACCTGAAATGGGTCTATGAGCTGTTCCCCCGGCTGGAGGAACGGAACTGGCAGTCCGCCGGCACCCTCTCCGGCGGCGAACAGCAGATGCTGGCGGTGGGCCGGGCCCTGATGTCACGGCCGAAGCTGATGATGCTGGATGAGCCGTCCCTGGGCCTGGCGCCGCTGGTGGTGCAGGACATCTTCTCCATCATCCGGGAGATCAACCGCCAGGGCGTGACGGTACTGCTGATCGAACAGAACGCCAACATGGCCTTGAAGATCGCGGACCTGGCCTATGTGCTGGAGACGGGGAACATCACCATGTCCGGCACCGGCGCGGAGCTGCTGGCCAATGAGAAGATCAAAGAGGCGTATCTCGGCAAGCACAGATAAGGGGATAGTTGTCAGATGGCAACGGGTGCCAGCGGATGTGATGTGTATGCAATTTTTCTGAATTGGACAAGTAAATCCGGACAGCAAAGAGCCGAGGCGGAGAGTTTTCTTCGCCTTGGCTCTTTACTGCAAGGTGTCATCAGTCCTGTGGCTATCCGTTAGTAGGACATACAAAAGGTCTTTGAGCTTGCAGGCTGCAAGCCCATCCGATTCAGGATGAGGGATTTGAAGCAGTGACGCTGCGAAAGATCGCCGACGTGACAGCATCCTTTTGTTTCCTATGTGGGTGGCCGTAAAGTATGGAGACTTACATTTCTATTTGATGTTACTAAGATTTAATTTAGAAATATAATTGCCGGGTAAAGCACGCCAGCCAGGCGTGCTTTTCTCGTACTCACGCCTAAGCTACAATGGAAGGGAAATTGGCCTGACGAGACTTTTAATGGACTAACCATGTCCGGCTGCTAAACAGTCAGCCATCCTTCCACTGTAGCGTTCGGTTGAGGC
>NZ_DBLZXX010000010.1:0-55462 GCF_057856985.1 Vescimonas sp. | reverse complement strand
GTTTTAACATGAATTACAGCAGCAAAAACACTATCTCGCAACAAAAAGCCGATGGCCCATCTGACTTCCTCGGGATAACTCAATCCTCGGGATTAGATCATTTATCTGGATATCCAGATAAATGATCCGTGGCGGTCAGTGTATATGCCAAATCGTCCTGACAGCCAAGACCGTTTCCACCGTTTTGAGGTTGACGATCCACAATGTTTCCGGCAATACAGATAGCATCGGAATCCTGCTCGACCAGCGGCACATTATTGCCGCCTGTGCCGTATCGCGCAGACATGGTCGGCGCGACCTTATGTGGCCCTGTGTAACGGCTATCAATGCCGTGGTTTTCGTATACGAGAGGCTGGTGTCCATGCTCCTGCGCCCGTAGCGTGCCGGACACATTTTCGCTGTATTCCATCACGCTGCCGCCCTGATCGTTGAGACACAAAACGGACGGCATACAATTCCCTCCGGCAGATCCTTTCAATGTGGGAGATAGCTCCTCGCCATAGCCTATGCCCCCAGCAGAGGCTCCAGCACCTGCGGAGAAGGCAGCAGTCAGCACACAGGGATATCCCTGTCCTGCCTGACCACCTCCTGTCGATAGTGCCGTATGTCGTTCCTCGGAAAGGAAGCAATCCCCAATGCCTTTGGTCACAACGCCTGAAGCTACGAAGGTCTGTTGTTTCATCCCTGGTTGTGCGCCCAGCGCACCAGCTACATCGTGAAGGTCGCGCACCTCATCCCGCTGATTGGCGGCAAAGGCCTTGACTCCGTTTCTTCCAGTAGACATCCCGCAGTTGACGCCGAGCGTGGCTGCTACATCGCCAGTCAGATCACCGTTGTAGCCGTCAAAGCCCTCAACAGCTTCATCCGGTTGTGTCACGAAGGTCTGCATCTGCATATTGGTGGTTGCCATCAACGCACCTGACACGCCGTGCAGGTCGATGCCCTCATCCCGCTGGTTGATGTGGTACGCTTCTAATCCTGTGGGCTGTCCGTCCGGGCGCATGAGCCCCGCCTGGATCTTTAGGGCACGCTCCAGCTTCTTCGGCAGTTCCTTACCGCGCTCAAAGGCCCGGCGCAGGATGCCCAGGCAGGCTTTCGGGGACAAATAGTATTTTAGGGGCGGATCTGCCTGCAAAATCTGCGATAAGGAAGATTCTTTTGCGTCTCTGGGCGACACCCCAGTATTGAGCGTCGAGGCACCGCCACGCCAGGGAGAAATCCGCTCCCAATAGAATTCGCCCAGCAGATTCCCAGCGCCCGGAGTCAGGTCGAGGGACTGAAACGGAATCGCATTTAATGCGGACGATCTCCTCCAAAACGATTCGGAAGTCTTCGCCCTTTGGCGTTCCTGAACTAAAGGCGCCGGGAACATTTTCCCATACCATAAATCTTGGCCGAACATCGAGAGCTGTTCGGCCTCGTAATTTGTCTGCATTTCGCATCTCCTTTACCAGTCTGACCTGTTCCATGAAAAGACCGGAACGCGCTCCGGCAAGGCCTGCCCTTGCGCCGGCAACGGACAGGTCCTGACACGGGCTGCCCCCGCAGATGATGTCCACAGGCGGCAGCTCTGCGCCATTCAGCTTAGTGATGTCGCCCACATGGAGCATATCAGGGAAACGCAGCTTTGTGACCGCAATAGGGAAGGATTCAATTTCCGACGCCCACACCGGCGTGATGCCACTGCGAATCGCGGCCAAAGGGAATCCACCAATGCCATCGAACAAGCTGCCCATCGTCAGTCTGCTCATTTCGCCACCGCCTGTACGACCGTGCGCGTGGTGTTGACGGCGGCCTGTGCGGTATAAACAGCACTCATGAGGTTTGCCTTGGTGGAGGTATCCAGTCCGAAAGCTCCGGCGATACGGGGGATCTCACCAGCGGAGAGCATGAGCCCAAGCCCTAACAGGGCATGATCCTTGAACACCATAAGCCCGGCGACAAGTATCGTCGCCTGCAAGAACGCCGACAGGCATAAGCCGATGATCTGCTTGCACCATTGGATAAAGCCATCCGTATAACCACGGGGCACAGAAAACATATAAAGGCTTCCAACGGCGATCTGGATGAGCAGGATGCCGCCGCGCTTTAGATTGGCGAAGAAGACCTTGAAGACGGCATAAGCCATGAGGATAAGGCAGAACAGGATCATGATCCCGCTGGTGATGTTGCCGAAGCCCAGCAGCGGCCCTGCCGTCAGGTCGGATATTGATTCCACGGCGTTGAACTCCTGCATGACCTCTCCGGCCACATCGCCAATAGAAGTCCCGTAGCCGGTAAGAGCTGCGGTGAAGGTCCCTTGCAGAGAAACGCACAGCTCATAAAGCCGTACCGGAACAACGGTGAAAAGGCTGACAGCCATGAAGCCCTTGATGGCATTGAGGGCGGTCTCACGGATGTTGCCGCGGCCGCTGGAATACTCCACGCCGGTTTCAAAGCAGGCCACCACTAATCCTGTGCCGTAGAGTGCCCATGCCAAATAGGAGAAGAACAGCACGATGCTCTGCACCCAATCCATGGTGAAGAGCTCTGCGCCCATGTTTCCCATCTCCGAAAAGAAGTTGCCGAGAAAGCCCACGATCTGACTGTAGAACCAGTCCACGATCTGGCCTAACACCTTGGCGGCAACAAAATCCCAAATGAACATTGATCGGTTTCACCTCACTTCCGGGTGAGGCCGCACCAGCTGCTTTGGGATATGGCAAAGGCCGTACAGCTGGTACGGCCTTCAAATCACGCTTTTGTTACATTGTCTGCTCCCACGCCCGATCAGAGGACTGGCTCATGTCCTGAAATACCTCCAGATAGTCTGACACCGCATCAGACAACGCTTCATAGTCCTGCCGGGTGGGGTGATATACATACCAGCTCACCTTTCCATAGTCATCCCAAATGTGCGGCTCCACGCCGTTTCGGAAATTGGGATTTGAGGTCATCTTTGTCCCCAGCAGATCCAAGAAGCGCAGGCGCAGGGTATCCACCTGTCCTTCGCTGCGGTTGAGGATCGTCATCTGCAGGGCATTGTACTGATTGGCGACGATTCCAGTGACAAATTGGATCTTTGCCCGGTTCATATCGCTCAGACGCACATAGCAGGCTCTGCCCACATAAGTGGCGTCGGGGTACCGCTCTCCAACGATCTTCCGAAGCTCCTGTTCGTAAAAAGTCATTGCCTATACCTCAAATCCCGATGATCTGCCAGATGTACAGCGGTGCTGTCAGCGTGAACACGAGGCACGCGAACAGGATGGCGGGCGCCGTCCACTCGAACTGGCCGCTTTTTCTGAAGTCGAAATAAGCTGTGCCGAGTTTGGCGAAGAAAAACACCGCAAGGATCAGGTCAATCGCGGGAAACACCACGTTGTTGACGACGGTCTTGATCTGACCGGATGCCGTCTGCCATGTGCTTTCCACCGCACCGGCCACATCGCCCGTACCGGCAGCGAAGGCCGTGGTACCCATCACGCAGACCAACAGCAGGGACAGCACCAGTGCCGCACAAAGGCGTTTGCATTTTGTGTTGTTCATAGATTCCTCCGTTTCTATCGTTGTTTTGCGGGAGCAATATGCCACTCCTCCCAGAGATTCCCCCGGATGGTGACGCGGTCCGTCAGGTTCATGGAGAGCATTCCTGCCGGCGTCCAGCAATCCAGAAGCCATGTGTAGGGCGTATAGCTGCCGTCCGGATACCAGATGGGCGTGAAGTGGGTACGGCGGTTGTAGGTGCTGTAGGGGTTGGCTTTGAATTGGAAGGTCGTGCTTCGCCCAGAGATTTCTGCCTCCAGCAGCCGCCAATAGTTCGCATAGCCAAACTCCGGGAAATAGGTCACGGCATTCTGCGCCGCTGTCACCGCCGCACTCTGATTTGTGGTGACTTTTGCGGTCACCTTCTCCTGAACGCCATAGCCGCTTTTCAGCGTGGATGCGGTCGCCGTGGGGCTTTTCTCATCCGGCGTGATACGCATGGATGCAGTCAGGCTTGCGGAATAGCCGTTATAGTCAAACTCCCACCAGCCGTGATCCTCCCACCATCCGTTGTCCACCCAATGGTACCAGCGGTCCCTGTGGGTCTTGCCGTCCGCATCCGTCCAGCGGTCTGTGTGCCAGCATTTCTGCCAGTTTTCTACCCACTCCCAATTCTCCTGCCACCACGGTGACCAGATGCCCCAGGACGCCGAGGTCACCTGCTCCTTTTGAGGAACAGACGCCGGCCTGAAGCCGTTGTTGCGGTCATCCGCCAGGGGATTGGGCGGGTCGTTGCCGTCCAGATCCACGATATTGCAGGTGATGGTGCCCTGCGCCGAGCCGCCGCCAGACACGCTGACGGAAATCGTTATGACGCATGGTTCCGCGGGAGTACGCCAGCGCACCCATGCCAGCTGGCTGTCGCCGTCCGGGTAGTAGACATTGCTGACAGTGTAAGTCCTGCCCTGAATGTTAAAGCGTACCGATACAGGGTTGTCCGGGTCGGACTGCCCGCCGCGCACCTCCACTGAGGTGATGACTTCTGTGTTGACGCGGTATTCGTAGTCATATTCGCCGGGTTCGGGCGGCGTGGTCACCTCGTTGAAGCGGACGATGCCAATACCCAGAGAGGAGATGATGTCGCCGTTGGACGCCTTCTCCGTGCGGCTGCCGGGCCATGCGGCGTAGCCGAGATCCGCTTCCTCCAGAAAAATCGCCAGCGGCAGATTTTTATGGGTGAGCGTCCCCAGCTTCTTTCTGAGATCGCCGTTGACGACCTGATCATACAGCGCCGCTTCCGTAGCGGTCATGGCGAACTGCTGACCGTTGTAGCAGAGATAGGCCAGCGGCTCCACTACCAGCTTGTAGTCTCCGCCAATGAGCGTATCGAAGTCCATTCCTGCGTATCCAGCAATGGAACGGATAACCTGTTCATCGGTGAAATAGCTTCGGATGGCAGCGATGCTGGCTTTGCTGCTGCTCGTAGAGATGATCTTGGGCAGGCTCTGACTTGGGTTTCGATAGGAATATCCGCTGACCGATACGGACAATCCTCGTCCTGCATTGTAAGACAACTTGGACACCTTTCCGAAGTGAGCAATATTTGCTATAGGAACCTTGTTGGTTAAGTCGATGGGGGTTCGCACCACAGAATGGGAACCTACATCCACGATAGACACTCTCACGCCGTCCATGCCAGGATTCCAGTAGTTGGTCTTGGTACCGTCCCCCATGCTGCCTCCACCGCCGTCAAAGTTGCCATCCCCTGTGGCATAGGCGGGAACGATGGCGGTTATTGCCAGCACAAGCGCCAGCAACAGGGGCAAAAGCCTTTTCATGCGCATTCCTCCTCGTCATGAAGATAAAGAAAGACACGGCTTCTTCTTAGCCGTGTCTTTCTTGTGATCGTGCGGACTTAGCCGCCCATGATTCCAATTTTGTTGCCGTTTTCATACATGGAATCGTCCTTGATTCCGACATTGTCCCCCTCATAATCTACATATCCAAATCCAGGGATATAGATTTGTCCGGCATCATTGGTGCTGCCGCCCGCAGGCTCTGTGGGCTGGGGCTTTACCTCAGTCTGCTCCGGCTTGTAGGTGGGCGGCGTTTCCTTGTTGCGGTCCGCGTCCGGCACATCATCCGCCGCATGGTCCTTCTCCGTCTTGCCGGGATGCTCCGGCGCGTCCGGCTTGGTGGGCGCACCCTGAATGGCCTGATCTGTGCCGGAGCTGTCAGCATCCCTGCCGGGGTCATGCCGTTCGCCATCCGTCTTGCTATCCACCTTTACCTCTGGATCGCTGATGTTCACCACCGGATCTTTCGTGTCGGGTGTATCGCCCGGGATGGCGGGGTCGATGGGCATGGGCACCGCCGCAAGCCGGCTGACGATCCCCACCACCAGTACCGCGCAGAGCAGGACGCCTGCCGCAATGAGGATGATGCGTTTTGTTTTGTCTGTCATAGGTTGAACTCCTCCTTTGTAGGGGTCAGTGATTTTTCTTCTTATCCCGAACATACCACAGCTTTCTTCGGAAGTCTACTGCAAGAAGTGAAAAGAACTAAAACTTTGGGATATACTTGGCCTGCACCTGCAGATTTAGGCTCACAGGCGGCAGCACACGTCCGGCAAAGCGGGTGGGGACCTCCAGATGGAGGGTGGCGGTTGCGAGATACCCCTCGCTCTGGCCTGAGGCGATAGCGTTGTTGGAGATATGTACGGACAGGTCGGAGAGCGTATACTCCAGCTCATTTCCGGCGTATTTCATGTAGCCATCGCCATCTGTGGTAAGGCCAAGAATATAGGATAGGTTGCCGTAGACATCACCGGTGTCAACGGACTCGAACCACTCGCCATCCCCCTCCGGGAACCAACCTGCGGCATAGCCCTCCCGCACAGAGTGGTACACATCGTCATAGTTCTCATTGACCGTGGCAATGACCGCCTGCTGCACCGCGTCCCGCACGCCCTGCACGATGATGTTCACCCGGAAATATTCCGCTATGACCATAAAGAGCATGAGCAGGCAGAGTGTCACAGCGATGACCATGGGATAGCCCTCACCGGAGCGGGAGCAAAAAAGCAGCTTTCTCATTTCCAATACACCTCCGATCTGCCGCTGGCCTGTGCCGTCAGCTCAATGGGGAAGCTGCCAAGCCCACCAAAGCCGATGTCCATATCCATGGTCAGCGTCACCGTCACCTCCTCATTGAGTTGGATGCGGCCGGTGCGGGACCAGCGGATGTCCGGGTCGATCTCCAACCGCTCGGAAAGCACCTGCGCGCGGGAGGTCGTTTCACTCCCGACTCTGCCGGTGATCTCGGCTTCCCGCACCAGCTCGGCGGCGAAGGTGTCGAGCTGCTGCTTGGCAACATACACAGGAAGTACCTTCACCGCCAATGCGATCACCAGCATGGCGCAGAGGATGAGGACGCAGGTATCGATGTAGCCCTCGCCGGAGCGTTTCTTCCATTTGTGCTTCATCATCCGAACAGCCCTCCCATCGAGGTGAGGATCTGCATGAGGATGACCACAATGTAGATGAGCATAAAGCAGACCAGCATGACGAAGGAGTACACACGGATCTTGGGCGGGATCTTCGCTGCCTGTGCCTTGAGTCGCTGAAGCTCCAGCTGTTTCATGTCATGGGAGAGCATCTGGAAATAAACGCGGCCGTCATCCCCGCGCAGGACGCCGATGAGCCCGCGCACGATGTCGGAGAGCATGGGCGATGCCATCCTGCCCTCGAAACGAACCAGTGCCGCCTCATAGGAGGAGGAGCGCATATCCGCCGTCAGCACATCCAGCTCACGGGCGAAGTCGGGACCGGCGTGACGCTTATAGTTTTCAAGGATCGTCAGCACATCGCGGCTGGCTCCCAGCTCCTGCTCCACTGTGGCAACAAAGCGGGGCAGCTCACCCTCGATCTTCTCGCGGCGTTCTGCAACCTTTTCCTCCGCCTTGCGGCTCTCCTTGAAGTAAAGCAATATCGACAGCAGCACCACGATGGGCGAGAGCAGAGGAAAGATCAGCAGACACGGAATGACCGCCAGCAGCGCGGCGGCAGGCTTGAGGATAGTATAGGCCAAGTAGACCTCCGGCGTCATGTCCATGCCGGCAGCACTCAGCGTGCGCTCCATGCGGTGACGCTTGTACTCGTCCATTCGGATAAACTTGGAGAGCTTGATGGCCCAGCCAAGGAAGATCGCGTCCAGCGACTTCATCCGCTTTTTCTCGGCTCGCCCTGCGGACAGGAGTGCCTTCTCCGTGGAGAGGCGGGGCAGCTTCAGAATATCCGCCAGAATGAAGAATAAGCCCGCGGCAACGGCCACGCCGAAAAGGAATAGTAAGATCGTCATGTCCGTCACCTCCGATATTCAATGGGCTGGGTCAGCTTGACCACTCTGGCAAAGGAGAGAAAGATAGCGGCGGCACAGACCGCCAGCACCGCCTTGCCGGGTACGGTGGTCATCAAGGTTGCATACCAGTCCTTGTTGAGAAAGTACAGCAGCGGGATATTCAGCACCACCAGCGCCGCCATGGAGATGAATTCCTTGCGGGGCGCGAACACGAGATTCTCCAGCTCCCCATTGATGATGCGCATATCCGAGAGCTTTGCCACAATGGGATTAAGGGTGCTTTTCATGCTGTGGTCATACTGGCAGGCGGAGAGTGCCTCACACCACTCCCGCCACACCTCATTGTCAATGGCAGACTTCAGCTCCGCCAACGCCGCATTCATATCCGGGTCGATGTGCTTGATGCGGGTGAGGAAGCTGCGGAACACGCCATGCACAGGCGGGTTCAGGTAGTTGATATTCTCCTCCACGGCGGTCTGCAGATCCTCGCTGCGGAGGTAGGCCGTGGTGATGATGGAGAGCGCCGTTTCCAACTCGGCGGCGATGTCTTTCTTGTAATGTCCGGCCGTCAGCTTGATGTACCAAAAGGGCAGGAACATCATGCCCGCCGCCAACACCGGCACCAGCAGGAAGTTATTCATGATGATGGCGATGCCTGCGCCGATGGCAAAGAACAGCAGCGACGCCGCGCACAGCATAGGAAAGCGCTCCTCCTTGCCCGTGGCTTGCAGAATCGTCTGCGTTTCCATGATCTCACGGCGGAAGAAGCCGGGCTTTTTGCGCTGGGTGGTCTCATTGATGGCATCCCGGATGCTTTTAGGGCCGGTGGTCAACCGACGAAACACGCCGAGCGTAAAGTCCATGGGTGAGATGCGGATAATGAAAAATGCGCCGGTGATCATGCCGACGCACGCAGTCAGCAGCAGGGCTGTCAAGTGGCGTTCACCTCCTTCTTGGGTTTCAAAAGAGCCTGCAGCTCCTCGTTGGGCATACCGTTTTCCAGCAGGCGTTTGCGCAGACTCACGGAGATCTCGTTCACCTGCGTGTGATGCCCTTCGATGACGAATTTGCCGTCCTCCATGTGGTTTTCCGTGATGACATAGCGGAACAGCGTGTTGTAGCGGCGATCCCCATTGGGCAGGATCTCGCACTCCATGATCTCCATCATGCGGCGCTGCTTGTTCTCCAACTGCTTGCAGAATACCACGATGGGGTATGCCTCCGTCACATAGCTGAGAAGCGTTTCATCCGACATATCCACGGCTCGTTTGCACAGGGACACCATGCGGCGGTAGGTCGCCTCGCAGGAGTTGGAGTGGATGGTGGTCAACACCGCCACGCCCACGCGGGCGGCCTCCTGCGCGGCATTGGCCTCGGCGCCGCGCATCTCACCCACCACCAGGATGTCCGGATTGAAGCGCAGGCAGATATCCACCAACGCGATCTGATCGATCCGCTGACGCTCATTTTCACTGTCGCGGGTCAGGGTGTGGACCACCGAGTTGACTACCTTACCGTTTTCCTCCCGCACCAGCTCCAGTTCACGGGAGCCGTTCTCGATGGTGAAGATGCGTTTGCTGTCTGGGATCGTGGTCAGCAGCCAGCCTGCCGCCGTGGTCTTGCCGGAGGAGGTGGCTCCCGCCACGCAGATGGAAATCCCATAGCGCAAAAATACGGAAAGCCAGTCCAGCATTTCCGCTGTGGCCGTACCGCTGCGGAGCAGATCCTCACGGCTGAGATTGTGGCGGTTGACGATTCGGATGGAGGCGGCAACGCCCACATCCTCATCCACCACGGGGGACTTCATAGCGGCGATACGGGTGTTTTTGGTCAGATGCCCCGTGACCAAAGGACTGGCATTATCCAGCACCATGCCGGAGGCGTGGAGCATACGGCGGATGACAGCGAGGGCGTGTTCCGGTGAGTCGAAGTGTTCCGTGAGCTTTTCGTTTCGGCCGTCCGAATACTGCACCTCAATATCACGCCACGAATTGATGTTGATCTCTTCGATACCGTCTCCGTAGATGTAGCGGGTCAGGAAGCCGAATTCCGCCATCTCGGAATAGATGGCTTCTACCAGCTCCACCTGTGTCATGCCCGCCACAGCGACGCGCTTGTCCTGCAGGTATTTCGTGATATAGCGCTGGAGATGCTCCTTAGAGTCCTCGCCGCCCTCGGTGATGAGGGCGGCGTAGGAACCGGAGATGTACTCCTGCACCTCTTGCAGCACGGAATTGAAGTCCTTTCCCGCTGTCTCAGGAGCAAAGAACAGGTTGTGTGCCCGTCCGAGCGCGCCAACATCGGTGTTCAATGTGCGGTTCGGCGTGTCATCCACCACGACAGGGACGACTTCCGGCTCCGAGGTGACCTGATATTCCGGCGCGTCCCGCCGTTCTGCGTCTGCGGCAAAGATCGTGCCGTTTCGCTTTTCGCCAAGTGCCATATCAAAACACCTCCGCGATGATCTTTTCCAGTTCCTTGCGGAACGGGCGGCTGTCCTTGAGGGCGAGGTCAGCAAGGAGACCTCGCCCCAGATACTGTTCTTCCAACTCCTGCGAATAGGGCAGCACGAAGGTCGCATCGCCCAGTGCCTTGCCGATATGGTCTGCCGCCTGATAGGGCTTCACATTGGACGCCACCTTATATTGCTTGTCTACATCCCACTCAGCATCTTCCAGCAAAGGAAGCTGACTGGAGAAGTAGCTGACGCTTTTGGGGTCGCAGTTGGCAAGACGCAGGACATTGTCCGCTTCCATCAGCGCCACGGCGGAGAGGATATCGTTGGCAATGTAGCTGCCGCAGTCCACGATAACATAGGGCGCGATCTGACGCAGCCCGTCCAACAGCTCCACCACCTGCTTCTGTACAAAGGGTGGAGTGCTGTATTCGTTCTGCAGTTCGAGGAGTCCCAGCGCTGCGAGATAGCTGTTGTGCTTGAAAGTGACGAGGTTATGTTTGATAAGGCTTTCGCTGATGCGGGCGGCGGCAAGGACGCTGGCAAGGGAGCCTTTGCTCTCCAGAGCGTCCGCATGGCAGATGCACGGCAGCATGGGAGCGCTCATATCGCAGAGCAGAAGGATAACATTTTTCTTCTTGGCGGAGAGCGCCTTTGCGATCTTTACCGCTGTCACCGTTTTCCCACTGCCGGGGCTGCCCCAGACCGCCAGCACACCACCGCTGTCATTCTGCACTTCCGGTTTCTCCGTATCGCGCTGAAAGATGCTGGCTTTTCTGAAATTCATTCCGTCACCTCGCTCCCCGGCGTGGCTGCGGCGGGATCGGTGACTTCGCCCTCCTCAATGGGGCTTTCCTCCGGCTCAGTGTACAACTCCTCGATGAGTGCGTCCTGCGCCTCAATGAACTGTTTTGCGCCGTCTGCTGTGCCGCGGTAGACGAGAGCCAGATGGAGTTTGGCGTCCTTTTCCAGTTCTGCCAGTACCTTGGCCTGCTCCGGCAAGACGAGGAAGGTCACGGTGGAGGGAAGCTCCTTTTCCTCCTCTGTTGCTTCGCCGGTATTGGCATCGTAGCCGGTGCTGGCAGTGACGCTGATGATCTCTACATACTGCAGCTCGGCAGGGATAGTGGTTTCACCATCCTCCGGGTAGTCTGCCACGATGACCGATACGATGTCACCGCTCTGGAGTTTGCCGGACAGTCCGGTGGCAAAGCTCTTGATGGTGACGGAGATTGCCTGCTTCGAGCCATCCAGATTATAGAGATAGGCATTCTCGGCAGCAGGGGCTTCCGAGAGTTTTGCAGCGAGAATATAATCGCCCACGGCGAAGTCCGCTTTGGCGTATTTGCCCACTACATTATCTTTCACGGTCATAAGACCGGAGGGGAGATTATAGGAGCCGACCTCGGCCGTGGTGACCATGTCCTTGGTGATGAGCTCGCCGGCGTGAATGTCCTTCGTCACACGGACGATCTCCGCCTTCTGGCTGATGCTCTGATTGAACAGCGGTGTGATGCCGAAGCAGATCACCAGCGCCAGCAGAATGCAGATGACGCCGATGACCGTGCGGTTTTTGAAAATACTCATGGAGCAAGTCCTCCTTATTCTTAGATGATATATGCGGTAAAGAAGCCCACTGCAAGAAATGGCGCGAATGGATAGCTCTCCGGTGGACGCTCTTGCCTGCGGATCTTGTGCAGGGCGGCTATTGCAAGGTAGAAAAGGCAGTACAGCACCAGTGCCAGCACCAGTCCGGCGACTCCGCGCAGAAAGCCCAGCAGAAAACCGGAGGCGGCGATGAGTAACGCATCTCCCATGCCGCCGCGTCCTCTCCGGCTTGCCAGCCAAAATGGGACGGCCAGCGCCAGGCCGAGAAGCCGGGCGGGGCTGAAGGAAATCAGCCCCGCCCCTGCGATGACGATACCGGAAAGGTCATAGATCTGCCTGCGCCGGAGATCCGTCCATGCCGCGCTCATAAGTCCGATGAGGAACAGCGCCCCCTGCAGGACGGATGCCACGGATCAGCCGCCCAGCGCGCCGGCGTAGTTGAACATATCCTTGATGCGCTGGTTCAGCGTGGGCATGACCACATCACCGAACAGGGCGTACAGACCGGCCAGCAGCAGAGCGCCCAGCACTACGGCGATGAGGATCTTGACGGCGGTGTCGATGTAGCCCTCACCAGAGCGGCGGGTGGCGGCGAGACGGATGGCGGCGTTGCGGACGGAATTGACGGTCTTCTTGATGAGCTTCTTCATAGTGTAGTTACCTCCATAAAATTATGATGTTTGTGTAGTGGATAGGCTTGGTTTACATGGACTGCTCCATGGGAGGAGCATTGTCCTGCTGCTGGTCCTGACGGAGCGACTGCTCGTAGGCGTTCAGAACTGTTTCGTTGAACTGCTGTCGGGCTTCCTTCGTGCAGGGGAAGCAGATGTCGTGGTAGTCGCCGTGACCGTCCTTGTACTGAGGCATGGCGACGAAGGGGCCATTCTCGCCTCGAATGATCTTCACGCCGCGGATGGCAAAGATGCCGTTGATGTCCACGTTGGCATTGGCGAGGGTGTACTTGCTGTCCTTCACGGGATAGATGCGCACGGCGTACTCCACGGGGAGCGGGGTATCCGGTGCAGGGGTGGGAGCTGTTACCTTGGCTTGGGCTTTGGGCATTGGGATTCCTCCTTTTCTGATTTGGATATGAAAAAAGCACCCGGTCAGGTGCTTATTTCACAGGTTCATATCCATTTCCTGCTGGGGTGCAAACTCGATCTGCTGGAAGCCGATGCGGTCGCAGTAGTAGAACTCGCTGCCGTCGGCGTCGTACAGCTCCAGCACATCCGAGATGCCGATGGGTCGGCCGTCATAGCCGGGGACAGGATTGCGAAAGATGGTGTAGATCTCTTCCAAGTCGTTGGTCCCAACTTGACCGTCATAGACCATCTCATAGCTTTTTCGGCTTGGCTGACCGAAGCGCTGTACCATCGTCTCATAGGAAACGAAACGGACATTGATGGGGCTGTCCCGTGAGAGCTGCCACACACGGCAGTTCTTCAGGGGCGGAGCCTCCGGGTCGAAGCGACCGCTGCGCTGCCCCAACAGGAGGCGGTCATAGACGCCGTCCTCCCAGCGGATGGTGAGTGCCTGCTTTTGCAGAAAACTCTCCAGCTCCTGCGTTTGGAACATGGTGTCCACCACCGCTTCTTTTTCTGTGATGTAACCGGCAGGGTTGCCGTAGCAGAGGATGCGGTCATGGTTGTCGATAAAGATGCGCTGCACTTGTCTCACCTCCGATCATTCCAATTTCATCTCACCCATGGCACTTTCCTCCTGCCGAGGCGCAGTCAGCTCCGCCAGCTTCTCCTGCGCCCATTCGGGCAGGAACTTCTCGTCCAGCACACCGATGAACTCATCTCGATTCCAACGGGTCATCTCGCCGTCGCCCAGGCAGGTGCAGCGTACCGAGCGCCCGATGGCGGTGGGGCTGCATCCGAAGCCGTCATGGGCGTACCACAGCTGGTTTTCCTGACTCCAATAGGATTCCTTCAGTGTATCCGGCGACAGCACCAACACCTTGCCGGTATAATCCTGCTCGGCGCGGTCACCGATACAATGTTCGGAGCCAAACAGCCCCAGCTTCTGATACGCTTTGCGATAGAGGCCTACGAAGCCATCCAGCACAGCTGGATGGCTTCGAACGGTGATATCGGCAATATGCCGTTCATCCTGCGGAACATGGTGCCGTGTCGCCCAATCCTTATTCGCAGGGCGGAAACGGCCGTCCCACTTGAGTTCCCGCAAGGTTGCTGCCAGCACCCACTCGGTGCGCTTGTAGCCGTACTCCTCCAGCACGGGAGTAAGACACTCCGGGTCCAGGTTTATCCCGTCGAAGTTTCGGCGGATAGCATCCTCAATGGCTTCACGACAGGCAATATTGGCCTTGTGGCTCTCCCACCACAGAGGAAGCTCATCCCGGCGTTTTGCTTCTTTTGCAGACCCACGGTACAGGTAAGTTTCATTCATTTGTGTCATCACCTCGATCCTTTGAACACCGGAGTCGTCACTTGTCGTAGACGATATCGTTCTCCATCAGCACATCCTCCAGCACAGACAGGCAACAGCCAGACTGACGCAGGGCAAACAGGATCGCAGGCGGGACATCGGAGAGGTCATACTCATAATCTGTCTCGCAGACGGTGATCTCGCCGGAGTCCTCATCCACATAGCAGCCCAGCTTGGCATCGGACGGGATATCCGCTTCCTCTCTGGCCCAATCGGGGACGGTGACCGCGGGGCGAATCAGTTCCTCGATGGGCAGATCTCTGCAAGCGCACTCGTCCTCGTCGCACTCGTCGCAGTGGCCGCAGGTATCCCGCAGGGTCAGAAGCATCTGACCGACATGGGCAGTCAACTCCGTGAGCAGCTTGACATACTCCATTGCGGTCATCTTGGACCTTGTCAGGATGACCGCGCCGTCCAGTGTGGTCAGTTCCAGCTTCGCATCATCGGGGATGCCACTCAGCTTCAGCGCTGCGGGCGCGATGGTGATGGCCTTGTCTCTGGTAAGAATAAAGTTCATAATACGATTCCTCCTTCGTTTTCTTTGATCGTGGTTTTGATGGGGCGCTCTGGTTCGTGCATCAGTTCGTATCGGGTGTCGTTATCACCGTCCAGCAGGCTCTCCAAAGTCAGCTGCCAACAGGCTTTGCGGGGGTCATAGTTGGTGATGATAGCTTCTTCATATTCACTGCCTGCCGTCTGGGACATGCTGTTGGGACGGACGGTGCGGAAGATATAAAATTCCTTATAAAGTTCGCAGATGTACGGGCAGTAGTTGTAGGACACCATGACATACCCGCGGCAGGTCAGGAGCGTATCATGGAGCCGTTGATGATCTGCTTTGGGGAAGCCTACCTCATAGCACTCTGCCTCAAAGTAGGGCGGGTCGCAGTAGATCCAGGCATCCTCTCGGTCATACTGGCGGATGACATCTTCGAAGTCCTTATTCTCCACGATGACATTTGCCAGCCTGCGGGAACATTCCCAAATCAGGTGAAAGAAGCGGCGAATGTCGCAGGGCTTGCCGCCGAAAGACTTGGCACTGCCGCTGAAGCTGTACCGTACCAACTTGAAGTAGTCCGCCGCACGGCGGATACTTCCACGAGGCGCACGCTCTAACAGGAGCGCACGGATAGCTTCGGAGTCGGGTGGCTTGAGATAGACCTCTGTTAATTCCATTTCTTCCTGCAGGTAGTCATCTGTGAACTCCCCTTTGGAAAGAAACTTATAGAGGACATTGAAGTCATCCCGTGTGTTCAAAGGCAAGAAGCCCAACTCTGCCAACAGCGCGAGGGTTCGGTTTTTTACGCAGCAGAACAGGTTTGTGAGGTTCCCATTGAAATCGTTGTAGACCTCCATGCATCCATGCCGGATAGGACGGTTCATAGTGACCGTGCCGCTGCCGCCGAAGACATCGATGAACCGCCTGTAGTGATATGGAGCCATTTTGTTGATGATCCACAGCAGTTTGCCCTTGCCTCCCACCCAAGGGATAAAGCTGTTCAAGATGCACCTTCTCTCAAGGGAAAGGCATCCAGTGACTGCTCCAATCCGCGCCTTGCTGCCGCAAGACCGTTTTCCATGGTTTTGAGCTGTTGGATCGTGGAGTAGACTTCGCCAGCAGTGGAAGCGTAGAAGTATCCGCATCGATCACTCCCAATAGGAACGCCCTTACGTCGCATGCGATTTACCAGCTTTCGCAGATCTGTTCCGCTGATTCCGAGAACAGCTTCCAGTTCAGCACTGCTCGCTCTGTACTTTCGCCCGGTACAGGCACCTTTCAAATAATTCAATAGTTTTTCTTCACGCATTTCTGCTCCTTTCCGAGGCTCTTATCCCGGAACAGGAGACAAAATGAGCGCAAAAAAGAAGGGGCCGCTTTTCCCCATCCGGGTATACGGCCTCTTGACATACTGTTTTTTGTTCTGTCCCGTTCTTATAGAACGGTCTGCGTTCCGTGCGCTCCTGTGAAACAAACGGCATCTCCCATATACTTTAAGAACGGATACCGTTCAAAAGGAGATTGCTGTATGGATCAGATCGCATTGGGAAAACGAATCAAAGCTGCCCGTGAGAGGGCTTGCATGACGCAGGAAGCGCTTGCTGCCGCTGTGGACTACAGTGTTGACCACATGAGCGTAGTAGAGCGAGGAGTAAAGGCTCCAAAGTTGGAAAAGCTGGTCGCCATTGCCAATGCGCTCAATGTAGGGACAGATGAACTTCTTCAAGATGCCCTGAACACGGCAACGATGCTTCATGCTACTGAGATTTCAGAAAAGTTGAAAGCACTCCCTCCAGAGGGGCAACGCAAGGTAATGAATGTGCTGGATACCCTAATCGCGGAATTACAATAATTGTTGCAGACGCAGAGACTTGTTTTTTGCAGGTCTCTGTTTTTTTCGACAGGCTTCGTCATTTTCCCCCAAATTCACGGTGTTATTATAGTTCTATAAGAACGAGTACCGTTCAAAACAAATTGGAAGGGAGAAACATAATGAAGAGAAGAAATATTGACGCGGAAGCCGCATTGAGGAAAGTTGCACGAAAAAACCATACGACTCTGGAAGAGGTGAGAAAAGAGATACGACTGGCGATGATAGCTGCGATGTGCGATCCGGACCCTTCTATACAGCGAGTATGGCGTGAGATTCCATGTGCTGGTGCTGCGCTCACGCCGGAGGATCTCATTGCATACATTGCAAAGCAGTGCCTGCCGCAATAAGCTTATACTTTGATCATGACGGGAATCAGGTGGTATCACATCATCTGCATTTCCATCGACGCCCTCTGTTCGACAGATGGATATTGCACATAATCGCTGCCGATGAACACGCCAGGGTGTTCGTCCTCATACCGACAGCCAATCGCGCCCAGATCCATGTACTCGTATAGCTCCTCCGGCACCGAAGTCTCGTGGGCAAGGTAGTACCTGCCCAATGCAGCATAGCTGTTGATGCCTTTGAGGATCGTGTAATCGCGCAGCCGCCCCGGTGAATTTGCGAAAATTGCCCCTGCCTCCGCCTCGCCCTTTTGCAGAACCATGGCAGAAAGAATCATTTTCTCCTCATCGCTCAATATGCACGGTCCACATTGGGATGCATCAAATTGCTCCTGCGATGTGCAAGGCAGAGATATCTCATTCTCGTTTTGTAACTGCTTATTATTCATTACATCGTCATCTCCGATTCATGGGATTGCTGGATCGGCTCCAGCATGGGCTGATAGTCTGCGCGGTGCAGTAGGCCGTAGGGCGAGAGAACTGCGTTGTCCTCCCTGATGATGTCGCAGCCGTAGGCATAGAGGTTTACATGAGGGAGCAACAGTTCCACCGAATGTTCGTCCGTCATGAAATGAAGCTGGTCGATGGCAGTCTCCTGCGGTGAGCTGAGTTTCGGCGTGAGGTTATAATCCTCCAGATGTTCCACCAGCTGCATTGCAGTCCCAATATCTTTCACCTCAAACTGCTCCAGCAGGGCCTTCAGCTTTGGGATTTGCCTATCAGGGAAAGGAATATCCCGCACGGCTCCAGAAAAGCTGTTGAATGCATTCATTTCCATAGGCAGATCCGCAAAATTGGCGGCATTTGGGATAACACCGTCATAGTCGAGGACAACTGCGTTTTCCCATTCCAGTGTGCCGAGCTGCTCCTGTGCAGCGGACAATTCCGCTTCGGTCGCCGGAAGGTTCAATGTCGCCGTGCGCGCATCTTTGAAGTCAGGGTGCAGGCCAAGGGTCAGGCGAAACAAGTGGCTTGGCTTCGGTGGCAGCTCCTTGGGGCAGGGCGGCGCAGCAGTCAACTCGCCGACGCACAGTACATAAAGGCTTCCAACAAAGACGCCATTTTCCCCTTGACGCATCATTCTTCCGATACCGGCGAAGTCCAACATCTTAAATACAGTATCCGACACTCCATCCAGCTCTGGAATAAAATCGTTTTCTGCGTAAAACCGGCCGAGGGCAGCATCGTCTGCAGCATCCACTACATGATAACAGTCGGCTCTTGCGCTGACCGCCAGATCTCTCATATCCTGCATTGTGATGATACCGCCGTTGGCGTTTACTTTTTTCTGCACCTCCATGGAGAACATTCCCTCAAAGGCGATTCCTTGTACCTCATCCAACGCCGCAAGCTGTGCGGCAAGGTCGTTGAGTTCATTGAGACTAATATCCAGTTTTTCTAAATGGGGAGCGAGATACTCAAAGGCATAGTAATCGTCGATCTCCATGTACAGGATCTCGCCGTCTCTAAGCCGAAGCTTGTCCAGCACATCCCACAGTTCCCATGGCGTGGCGGGCAAGTCCAACTTGGCGTAGGCTTCGTTGTAGGGAACGCCATCTTTTGCCAGATACACACAGAATATTTTCTCAGCCAAGCGTCATTCCCCCTTGCTGCATTTGCCTTTGGAATGCGGGATCTGCGCCGGGAGAGTTCCAACCAAACATACTGCCGTTCTTCATGGCTTCCTCCTGCTCCTTTGTCACGCCGAGCCGCTCGTTGTTGTAGTCTGCCAGTTCGCGGTTCTGCTGTGGGTCATCTGTAGACCAGTCGCTTGGATAGTAGCCGCTCTCACCACGCTTGATGCAGATGAGAGTCCCGGTGCCGGGCAGCGTGGAAAAGCACAGCTCTGGCAGACCTTCCGCCAGCTTGGGGGAGAAAAGCTCCTGTTCCGTTTGGATGCTCCACTCGTCCGAATTCCAAAAGTGGACATACAATTCACCGCCGTCATCCACGGAGATCTCCCGCTGCTCGAACCCCTCGCACCAACCATCAGAAGCCTGTCCGGTGATAAACTCTTTCAAAGTATCCATTTCGGTGTCCGACAATTCCCCGGCGACGCGGCATTCCACCACGCCCCAAAGCTCACCGCCTCGATTGTCTACCGTGAACACAGCGGAGTGGACCTTTGTGTTGACGCTGTCAGGCTTATGGTACCAGTGCATGATGCCGCGCTCGGTCTCCTCCGGCATCCGGTTTTTCACCAGCGCCGCCATGATCTGATCCTGATAGTCGCGCAGCTCACTACCCTCCAGCAGTGTGCTGCTGTCATCGAGATCACCGTACTCGTTTCGCTCGTAGAGATCGGCGGTCAGGGGCATATACAGCTTGAGGGTGGTCAGCTTGGGCGGCAGCACGGTGAAGCTGTCCTCGCCGGGGATGAGCGGCAGCGTGCGGCCATTGTCCCACTTCATAAAAATTTGCCCCTCATCATCCACGAAGTCTACTTCGCCCTCGGTGCCGGGAAGAATGGGATGATGGGGATCGTCCATCGCGTTCAGCCGGATGCGGGTGCCGGGGGGATACTGTTCCCTGATAAAATTCACCATTTTTCTGTCCATCATCGTTTCCTCCATGTTTTGCTCTCTGTCGTAAAACTCCAGCTCGTAGATCACACCGCGATCTTGCTTTCGAGTATCCTTCACCTTGACCGTCGTACCATCAAAGATGTAATTGCCGGCTTTTCCAAAATCGGTGTAGAAGCCCTTGCCGTGGTTGCAGGTGGAGAAGGGATGCTCCGGCTGATCCTTGATCTTGGAATAAAAGCCCACCGTCTGCACCGTGGTCACCACACGGGTCAGCCCCACCATATCCGCGTGATTGGCGTGGCTGACGGTCTTAAACTCCACACCGGGTCGGATGAACCGCTTCAACTCGGCAAGGCTCTTGAAAGCGACCGGCTCTCGCTGCTTTTTTGAAGCGTCCATTACATTCCTCCGAAGGTCATGCCCTGCTCGGGTCGAGGCTCGTGATCCTCCTGTCGGCAAGGGGCTTCCTCGCCGTAGAAGTCGAAGATCATGTCATCCACCTGCTTGCGGACGGCGGGATCGTCGGTCAGCACCTCGTAACGGAATCCTGTGGTGGGGCGATACGGAAGCTCCTCCCTCACACACTTGAGAAAGGCTTCGGCATCGGTAAACTCCTGTGCATCGCCATTGGCATAGGTGACGCAGCCCACCAGCGGCTTGTCCTGCGCCATGTTCTGCTGCTGGACATCCAGATCATAGGCCGTACAGTAGCAGTTATAATCTCCGGGGGACGGATTGCACCGCAGGCAGTAGCGGTAATGCTCGGTTTCCACGATGTAACCGTAGTTTTGTGTCCAGCCGCCGCTGATTTTCCCGCTATGTTCATAGCAAAAACGCTCCATAGCGAAGCGGTTTTTCAGCACACTCTCCCGCAGCGTGTCCACGACCTCCTGCAGTTCCAGCTTGAATGCGGGGCTGTTCAGTTTCTCCGAGCCCCTCGGCCACCAGGTATGCCAGAACTCATTGCCGCTGCGCCCGAAGTCCATCCGGACATGGCCGACGGTACCCAGCCGCTTATCTTCTTCGGGGTGCGGGGTATAAAATAAGCCCGCCTCCTCCGGGCGGGCAGGTCGGATATGAAATTTCATGTTCTCCGCGGGATAGGGGAGCTGATGCGCCTCGCAGAACTCACAGAGCGTCATGTTGCCTTCATCGAGAAAACCGAGCTCATCCCGCACATCCAGCCGTCCGGACTTAGGCATCGCCAGCTTTTCCGGTATCAGCACCGAGCCTGCGTGGTTGACCACAACATTTTCTTCCATGTAGCACAGCTCACCGGGATCGTCGTCAGAGCCGCGAATGTCATAGCAGTACCAGCCTTCCGGTACGGTTGAGCGGTCGATTCGGGCGTTGGTGAATAATGCAAACTTGTCAAATAACTCAATGTGCTGGAATTCTTCCGTTCTTGCGTTGACTTTCAAAATTTCATGCCTCCCATCTGCGGCGTGTACGCTTCATCCCGCCAGTTGTTTTTACATCCTTCGAAACGGTTGGCCAGTTCTGTGGCGGTGAGGGCTACAGTAGGCGGTTCTATCGTTTCTGAGAAGCAGTCCTCATCCAGCTCGAACCAGCAGTGATCCACCGCAGGATCATACCGGTCGAAGCGGCGTTCCGGCAGTCCTACTTGCCTTGGAATGAAGTATTCGCCCATTTCGCAGCAATCTTTGATGGTACGAGTCTGTTCCGTAGTCAGTGTACCGGCAATGACGCATTTATTGTGCATCTTGTAGTTATCGGCATCTCTGTACAGATATGAGATCTTGGTGTTCATAAGTATCCCTCCCTTCTTTTGGGTAACGGCAAACATACTACACATCTGCCGCAAAGTCTACTGAAACATTTGCTGCCCCTGCCGCTGCTCCGGGAACGGCGAGTCCAAGCGGCGCAGCAGGCCGAACTCTGTTTTTGTCACGCAGTCGTTTTCCATGCAGTCCTGACCGTATTTTTCAAAATCCATGTAGCCGTCCAGCTCATAGATGGCTTCATCGTCCAGTCCCAGCGTTTCCTGCAATCGCTGCTGACCGTAACCGTAGGCGTCCTCCGTGATGCGCTGGTAGTTGTCCAGATTTCGCAGGAGCTCACAGGCACGGTGCAGGGTTTCCGGTTTCTCTGCCTCCAGCACGGCGGCGTAGGTCAGGAGCATCCCGTCCTTCTGCCAGATGTCCTCCAAGGCTTCGGCAAAATCGTTGTAATCCTCCACGGCGGGGCAATCCGTATCACGGATCAGCTCCCCGATGTAAGGCACCTTGAAGCGAATATCACAGAGCATGGCATCCGCGAAAACATCGATATCAAGATAAGCCTTCACCGCGTCCAGGTATTCCTCGTCAGCGGGGAGGACGAGGATGTAGTCCGGCTTCCCATCGATGTGCAATGTCATGCGGAGCATTTCATCCCGGTTCTCGTCCCGCCAAGGTTCTGACGGCGAAATGTAACTGCGGTCGATTGCCATATCCGGCGTCAGCAGACTGCGGGCATTCGGAACGAAAGCGCTGTACCGCGCGTAGTTATACCCCTGTGGGTCAACAAGGAAACCGTCCATTCCGCCCGCATCGAGGATAAGTAAGCAGTGTCTGGCATCACCATCATGCCGGATAGTATTTTTGTTTTCTGCTATAAAATCGTAGTCTGCCAGCAGCACACGGCTGAACTGCTGAAACCGCTGGGCAGGCAGCTCGATAACCTTATCCACGGCGCAAGCTTCGCCTTCATATTCGGACTGCTTTCGCCTGAGTTCTGCCTGAATGATCATGTCATATCCCCCATCTTCATGTGGCTGCTCTGGTCACCGTTCATGATTTCTCTCAAGCTGGAATAGCCCTTGTAGGCGATGTAGCCTCGGTCGGTGAACATCCCGTCTTCCTCATTCATGCGCTGAAAGCCATACTTCTCATAGTCGTAGAAATCATCCAGATTCTCATCGTAATCGAAATGGCCGGACTGCCGGATCATGTACTTACCGTACTCCTCCAGTGTGTGCGCGTCAGGCGCAAAATCGAACAGGTCAAGATTCTCCACAAGATTTTTGACTTGTTCTGCTGTTCGCGGCCGTGCCATTGTTACAACGGCGCCAAGTTTTCGGATGTCCTCATCGGAGAAGTCTTCTGTAACCTGCGCCAGCGCATTGAGGTCAGTTATGCTTTCTCGATCCATATCCAGCAGCACATCCACCTCATTTGGAAGCTGATTATCTTTCAGCCACAAGCGGGCATCCGTTGGATCGGTGATTCCCGCTCGCTGGAGGGCGCGGTCGATCTCCTCCTGTGCCATCGGAAGGTAAAGCCAAGTGATATGCTCGGTATCCTCTGGATCAGACTTAGCGGTCACCGCAACGGTAATGGGATTTGGTTCGTAATAGTAGCAAGGAAAGAATTGACCGTCGTAGAGCAGCTTCATCTGCATGCCGTTGTCGTAGACCGCACCATAGGGTGTAATCGTGCCGCTACCGTTCCCGATAAGCAGCCGTGCCGTTTCCTCACCGTCCAGCGCCTCCAACTCGTCAACTCGTGCGCTGCCGCCGTGCAGGTTCATGTAGTGATCCCGGCCAACCGCATCGAGGTCAGAGAAATCCGTGATAACTGTAACCTGTTGGCAGCAGAAGCTCAGGTTGATAAGGTCCTTCAGCTCAAAAAGTTCCAGCTTATGAGCCATCGCCTGAAACTGTGCGGCTTCTCCGGTATCGAAGCCATCCAGCCGTTTGGCGAGATAGTTCAGCTCCTCAACATTTACCGTAAGCATCTCTGTGCGTTTTAGTACAGTATAAAAGCCGTCGATCTTTTCGACCTTACAGTCAGCCCTGACTGCATCGCCAATCTCCAAAGCCTCCAGCAGATCCATGCAGTGTGCGTACTGGTCGTGGGGAATGGGAAACGGAATAGTTGCCACACCGTATTCCGGGTGATCACGGTTACTCAGCACCGCCTGAAACATCATTTTCGCTTTCCTCCAATCTGTTTATCTTGTTCATTCTTGTCCGAAGGCAGGTATCTTCACTCCGCCAGCAGATGAAGCCATGCCTTGGGTAGGGACAACCTTTGCATCTCTCAAAGAGCGTACAGCCGTGAGACTCCGGCGGGTCGCGGGGATATTCAGGGGCAAGGACGGGAGCATACCAGTGCCCTAATGAGCTTCTTCTGTTTACCTGTGGCATTTCATTTCCTCCATAATAAAAATGGCCGGAGTCTTATTGCTAAAACTCCGGCCCGTACCATGTATTACATTGTTTGCTCCTGCGAAGCCTGCTCCAGCGCCTCCTCTTGTTGCCGGATTCGCTCGTTCAGATCTGGCACGCACACCTCAATCTGCTGCTGGACACTGCGGATCACTTCCTCCTGCTTATCCGTGAGTTCAAAAAACTCCCCATCCACAGAGTCTGCGCAGCAACGGTAGATCTCGGTCATCTGCTCCGGACTGAAGAGCTGCTCTTTGTGAATGAGGCCGGATCGTGTGACAAAGTCCTGCTTTGCTCCGTCGTAGTTCTCCATGAAATAGTGACCATGGGTCACGCCCGTGCGTTCGTAGTCCCAATCCCATGTAACGAATTGAACACCGTATTTGCTATGACTTCCTGCCAACACGGTACCGTTGAAGTCGGCAAGGATGCGGTAGTCGCCCTCCAGCCCGCTGGCTTCGAGCTGCAGAGCGTTTTCCATAGCGGTCATATACTCCATCGTTCGGGCGGCGATATCTTCGACACGGAGGAGGGCATCCTCTGCCAGTGGTGTATCCACATCTTCCCGCCGATAGAATACGCTACCCTTGCCGGTAATACGGCAGAGAGGTGCGCCATTCCAATGGACAGGCAGTTGAGACTCGTCCAGAGGTTGGGTTTCAAACCCAGCACGGTGCAAGGGAATGCAGACTTCCTCGAGGTAGCGGAGCTGCTGCTCCTTGTTGTGGTCATTCACAGTAAAAACTCCTTTCCATGAAAAAAAGGGCCGGTATCCGAAGTAGGAAACCGGCCCGAAAGTTTTTTGGTTGGTATCAAAATATGATACCAACCACTATCTAAAAATTTATTATATTATTTTGGGGAGGCGAGCGAAAAAAGCGCCCGAAAAAGCATAGCCCTCTTTAAAACAGGGCGGAAATAGGCTGTGGATTTAGTTCAAGTCCTGCCTAACGCTCTGAATTGCCCTTGTGTATCTATAAATCACGCTTTGAAAAAACAGGGCATAAAAACGCTGAAACCCCTGATTTCTCAGGGGTTTCAGGTGAGTGTATCTATTTTGGTCACTCAAGATGGTTGCGGAGGGAGGACTTGAACCTCCGACCTCCGGGTTATGAGCCCGACGAGCTACCAACTGCTCTACTCCGCGATATAGAACTTGTACCGGTGGTGCCGGTGACCGGACTCGAACCGGTACGGCATTTCTGCCGGGAGATTTTAAGTCTCCTGTGTCTACCATTCCACCACACCGGCGGATCAGGCAATACTTAGATTACCACATCAGGCCCTCTATGTCAACACCTTTTCCGAAAAAACATTTCGTGGGTTTTCTGCCTTTTCCGTGTATAATAGGGCAGAGAGACACGAAGGGTGGTGGGACAGTGGACGATAGATCCCTGATGGACAGGATCGCCTCCGGCGACGAAGCAGCCTTACAGACGCTGCTGCGCCGCCATGGGCCGCTGCTGCGGTATATCATTGCGCCCATCCTGCCGGATGCGCGGGACAGGGAGGAATGCTTTGCCGACGTGTCGGTGCGGCTGTGGCAGACGGCGGGCAGCTTCGACGCGTCCAAGGGGACGCTGCGCGGATGGCTGACAGTGCTGGCGCGCAACTGCGCGCTCAACCGCGCCCGCGGCCTGCGGACGGAGACGGCACTGACAGACGATATGCCCCACGGCGCGGGCAGCGCCGAGGATGCCCTGCTGCGGCAGGAGCGCTCCCGGTTGCTGGTCAGGGCAGTCAAGAGCCTGACCGACGGGGAACAGACGTTGTTCTACCGGAAATATTACTACTGCCAGTCCACCGCACAGATGGCTGCCGAGCTGGGACTGACGGAGCGAGGCGTGGAGGGGCGGCTGTACCGCCTGCGGCAAAAGCTGCGGGAGCTGTTGGGAGGTGACTTCTGTGAGTGACGATCTGCGATTTGACGCGCTGCTGACAGAGAGCGCCGACACCCTGCCGCCGCCTGCGGATGTCAGCCCGTGGCGCAGTGCCATGAGCTGCGTGGTGTGGGGCATCGCCCTGAAGACGCTGACGCTGCAGCTTCTGTATCTGGACTACATCCTGCCCACGCTGGGCTGCATCCTGCTGGTGTTGGGCTTCCGCACACTGCGGCAGGAGAATCGGGCGCTGCGGTGGGCCTACGGCCTGTCCATTGCCGCCGTCGTCCTGCGCAGCGCCGCCATGGTGCTGGCGGCGCTGCCGGTGGAGGAGGGGTTGACGCTTGCCTATGCGGATATGGCGCTGATGCAGGCGACGCTGATCGCCCTGTGGCGGGGCATGGTGGGCGTCTCCCGCGCCGCCGGTGCGGAGAAGCCGTCCGCACCCGCCGCCGGGGTGCTGGCTGCCTTTTACGCGGTACTGATGGCGCTGGCCATGATCGGTCTGGAGGGCTGGCTGCTGGTGCTGCCGGTGCTGGCGGTGTACCTCGTGATCCTGCGGAATCTGGTGAAGCTCTCCCGCTCGCTGGAGGACACCGGATACACCATTCACGCCGCGCCGGTGCGCCTTTCGATGACGACGGTGCTGTGGGGGTATCTGGGCGTGACGCTGGCGGCGGTGATACTGGCCATGCTGCTGGGCCAGCGGTACCCCATGGACTGGCAGGTGCGTCAGGATGCGCCGCAGGACGAGACGATCCGGGCGGAGCTGCTGGCGCTGGGCATGCCGCAGAATGTGCTGGACGACCTGACTGCAGAGGAGGTGGCCGGTCTGACGGGCGCAAGCGAGGTGCTTACACAGACCGACACGCGGTACGACGGCGACAAATATCGGGTGGTGACCACCGGTGTCTGGGACGAGGATACGCCCAATACCTGGCAGTACCAGAGCGCGGAGAAGCAGGAGGACGGCACGTACCGCTATACCTACCACGTCTACGACGTGGAGGAGGTCTGCACCATGATCCATGTGGCGGTGGTGCTGCCCCAGGACGGCTATCAGCGGGTGGTGTTCCTGCACCACATCGCGGCGCGGCCCGAGGGGCTGGCTCTGACGGAGAGCGTGGAGCTCTGGCCGATGTGGCGTGACGATGAAAACTGGACCCGGGGCAATATCATCGGCGGCCGCGTGCTGTGCGGCCGGCGGGGACAGACGTACACGGCGGACTTCGCCGCGCTGGACAGCGGCAGCTACACCAGCCAGAGCTTCTTCGGAAGCAGCCAGCGCAGCACCATCACTGCGGAGTGGTCGCGCCTGCGGGGCGCGGAGGATCTGCGGGCCTACGTGCTGTACGACGCGGAGACGCTGACGCCGGAATGGGAGTATCTGGAGAGCTGGTGCAACTACGCGCAGTCCGGCGGCGCGGTGTATCCGTTCCGCAGTGCGCTGGCCCGGTGGCACGGCTGGGGACTGACCGACGGCGATACGCTGATCCAGTCGGCGCTGCAGGAATGGGCCGACGATGTGGAATAAAAAAAGAGGAGACGCACAGTGTCTCCTCTTTTTTCTCGTGTTTACGGCTGATAGTGATGGGCGTCCTGCAAGACCATATCCTTGACCTTCATCAGGCGGGTTGTGTTGCCGCGCTCGTTCTCGTCCAGCTTCATGGTAATATAGCGGATGTTCTTCTCCGTCTCCGGAATCATCACATATTCCAGCGCATTGACACGGCGGCGGGTCTTTTCAATGTCCTGCGCCAGCAGCTGCATGGATTTCTCCACCTGCGCCAGTTCCAGCATATCGGCGAACACCGCCTGCATCTTCTCCAGCGCCGCGTCCAGCTCGCCGCTGGTCTGGGCGAAGCCGTAGGGCAGGAGGGAACCCTCACCGCCCTCGGTGTGGAACGTGAACACCGGCACGTTGACGCTCATGATGTTTCGGGCGTCCACATCCAGCGACACGGAGCGCTGGGGCCGCAGCAGCGACTGCTCCAGCATCTCCGGCCCCATGACAGCGGAGGCCACGGTGAAGGCGTCGTTGGCCTCCTTCAGGCCCTGCTCCACCTTGGCGCGGAGCTGCCGGTTGCGGCGGACGATCTCCAGAAACTGCTTCATCAGCTCGTCCCGCTTGTCCTTCAGCAGCTTGTGGCCGCGGCGGGCCGTTTTGAGACGGCCCTTCAGCCGCGTCAGCTCCATGCGGGTGGGATTGACAGTCTTTCCGGCCATAGGCGGTCACTCCTTCTCCGGCAGGTACTTGTCCAGCATCTCCGGCTTGATGCGCTTGAGCTCGCTTCTGGGCAGCATCCGCAGCAGCTCCCAGCCAAGATCCAGCGTCTCCGCAATGGAGCGGTTCTCGTCAAAGCCCTGGGAAACGTAGCGCTTCTCGAACTCGTCGGCGAACTTGGCGTACAGCAGGTCCGTGGGGCTCAAGGCGGCCTCGCCCAGAATGGTCATCAGCTCCTTGGCCTCCTTGCCGCTGGCGTAGGCGGCGAACAGCTGGTTCATGGTGGGGGCGTGATCCTCACGGGTCTTGCCTGCGCCCACGCCCTTGTCCTTCAGACGGGAAAGGGAGGGCAGCACGTCTACCGGCGGCAGGATGTTTTTGCGGTACAGGTCGCGGCTGAGGATGATCTGGCCCTCGGTGATATAGCCGGTCAGGTCGGGGATGGGGTGGGTCTTGTCGTCCTCCGGCATGGTCAGGATGGGGATCATGGTGATGGAGCCCTTGCAGCCCAGCTTCCGCCCGGCCCGCTCGTACATGCTGGCAAGGTCGGTATAGAGGTAGCCGGGGTAGCCACGGCGGCCGGGGACCTCCTTCTTGGCGGCGGACACCTCGCGCAGCGCCTCGGCGTAGTTGGTGATGTCCGTCAGGATCACCAGCACGTGCATGTCCTGCTCGAACGCCAGATATTCAGCGGCGGTCAGGGCCATGCGGGGCGTGGCGATACGCTCCACGGCGGGGTCGTTGGCCAGGTTGGTGAACAGCACGGTGCGCTCGATGGCGCCGGTGCGCTTGAACTCGCGGACGAAGAACTCCGACTCCTCAAAGGTGATGCCGATGGCGGCGAACACCACGGCGAAGTTGGAGCTGTCGTCCAGCACCTTGGCCTGACGGGCGATCTGGGCTGCCAGATTGGCGTGAGGCAGGCCGGAGCCGGAGAAAATGGGCAGCTTCTGGCCGCGGACCAGAGTGTTCAGACCGTCGATGGTGCTGATGCCGGTCTGGATAAACTCGTTGGGGTAGTCGCGGGCGGCGGGATTCATGGGCAGGCCGTTGATGTCCATGTATTTATCGGCCAGCAGGGCAGGGCCGCCGTCGATAGGCTCGCCCATGCCGTTGAACACGCGGCCCAGCATGTCCACAGACACGCCCAGCTGCAGAGGATGGCCCAGAAAACGGATCTTGGCGTCCCGCAGGTTGATGCCGGCGGAGGAGTCGAACAGCTGCACCACGGCGCGGTCGCCGTTGACATCCAGCACCTTGCAGCGGCGGACATCACCGCTGCGGAGCTGGATCTCTGCCAGCTCGTCATAGGTGACGCCCTCCACGTTCTCCACCACCATCAGGGGGCCGGAGACCTCATGGATGGTACGGTATTCCTTCATCATGCGTCCTCACCTGCTTTCTCGATCAGGGCGGCGATCTCACTGTCCATCTCGTCGTGTACCTGCTGATAGTTGGCGGCGTACTCCTCTGCGGCGGCGTACTTGGCCCAGCCCAGCCGCTCCCGTGCGGGAATGGCGAACAGGGCGGGCAGCTCTACGTTCTTGGCGATGGCATCGCGGCACAGGTCCTCGTAGTGCAGGATCAGCGCCAGCAGCCGCAGCTGCCGGTCGAAGCTGGAGTAGGAGTCCACATCCATGAAGGCGTTCTGCTGCAGGAAGTCCTCCCGCAGCATGCGGGCGATCTCCAACGTCAGCTGGTCCCTGGGGGACAGGGAGTCCTTGCCCACCAGCTGGACGATTTCATTGAGCTCGTTCTCCTCCTGCAGAAGGTGCATGGCGCGGTTGCGGTCCTTCATGAACTCAGGACCCAGATGTTCATCGAACCAGGGGGCCACCGCGTCCAGATACAGAGAGTAGGAGTTCAGCCAGTTGATGGCGGGGAAGTGGCGGCGGTAGGCCAGAGAGGCGTCCAGCGACCAGAACACCTTGACGATACGCATGGTGGCCTGTGCCACCGGCTCGGAGAGGTCGCCGCCCGGAGGCGACACCGCACCCACGGCAGTGAGGGAGCCGGTGCGCTCCTCCGTGCCCATGCAGCGGACCACGCCGGCCCGCTCATAGAACTGGGCCAGACGGGAAGCCAGATACGCGGGGTAGCCCTCCTCACCGGGCATCTCCTCCAGACGGCCGGACATCTCGCGCAGGGCCTCAGCCCAACGGGAGGTGGAGTCGGCGATGACGGCCACGTCGTAGCCCATGTCCCGGAAGTACTCGGCGATGGTGATGCCGGTGTAGACCGACGCCTCACGGGCGGCCACGGGCATATCGGAGGTGTTGGCGATCAGCACCGTCCGCTTCATCAGGCTTTCGCCGGTGCGGGGGTCCGTCAGCTCGGGGAACTCGCGGAGCACGTCGGTCATCTCGTTGCCCCGCTCGCCGCAGCCGATGTAGACCACGATGTCCACGTCCGCCCACTTGGCCAGCTGGTGCTGCACCACGGTCTTGCCGGAGCCGAAGGGCCCGGGCACGGCGGCAGTGCCGCCCTTGGCGATGGGGAACATCGTGTCGATGACCCGCTGGCCCGACTGCAAAGGCGTCTCCGGCGGGAATTTCTTCTTGTAGGGGCGGCCCACGCGGACCGGCCACTTCTGCACCATGGTCAGCTCACGCTCTGCACCGTCAGCGGTGCGGATGCGGGCGATGGGCCGGGTGATGTTGTACTGCCCCGCCTCCGCCAGCCACGACACCGTGCCGCTGACGCCGTTGGGGACCATGATCTTGTGCAGCACCGACTCCGTCTCCGGCACGGTGCCCAGCACATCGCCGCCTGCCACGGCATCGCCGACGGCGGCGGTGGGAGTAAAGGACCACAGCTTTTCGCGGTCCAGCGGCGGCACCTGGATGCCGCGGGTGATGTTGGCGCCCACGCGGCGGACGATCTCCTCCAACGGGCGCTGGATGCCGTCGTAGATGTTCTCGATGAGACCCGGGCCCAGTTCCACGCTGAGGGGCGCGCCGGTAGTGACCACCTCTGCGCCGGGGCCAAGGCCGGACGTCTCCTCGTATACCTGAATGGAGGCGCGGTCGCCGGTCATATTCAGGATCTCTCCGATCAGATGCTGGGGGCCTACGCGCACTACGTCCGCCATACTGGCATCCGCCATGCCGTCGGCCACCACCAGCGGACCGGAGACTTTGATGATCTTACCCATTCTTCTGCTCCTTTCAGGAAATATCCGCGCCTACGGCGCGTTCCACGGCTGCATGCAGCGCACGGTCCGCAAGGCCCAGCGCCCCGCCCTTGCCGGGGATGAGGATGACAGCGGGCAGCATGTCATTCTGATAGCGGGCGATCTCCGCCGCCATGCTCTGGGCCAGCTGCTCCGTCACGTAGATGACGGCGTAGCTCTCCTGCGCCAGACGGTGCAGGGTTTTCCGCGCCGTCTCTGCGTCATCGGCGAAGAACACGTCCAGCCCCAGAGCCCGAAAGCCCAGGACGCTGTCGCGGTCACCCAATACAGCGATCTTATACATATGTGTCACGCAGCCTTTCCCGTATGGCGTCGGCGCTGAGCCCCGCCAGCCGTCCGGCCATGACGATACGCACGGCCGTCCACTCCGCCTCCTTGGCGATGAGGTAGCCCAGCGCCACCTCCACGCCGAAGGGCACCCGTCTGGCGCCTGCGGCGGTGCGCAGCACCGCGTTGTCACAGGCCTTTTCGAAGTCCGTCAGGCTGCCGCCCTTGACGGCAACCTCGCCCAGCTCCGCGGCCTCACGGAGAGCGGTGCTGCGGAACAGGGCGGCGGGCTCGGACGCACCGGCGCGGATGGCGTCGGGGGTCACGCTGCCGCCCTCGAACAGCACCTCCTGCAAAAAGCCGGGATCCATGTGCATCCGCTCCGCCCGTACCAGCGCACGCAGGTTGGCGGCGTCTATCATGGCGCGGACATAGGTCTGGAGGTAGACGCAGCGGCTTTCCTCCGCCAGCTGCCGCAGCTTCTGGAAGCAGGCACGGTCCAGCAGACAGTCGCTGCGCTGGGCGCTGCCGGTCTCCGCCAGCAGGGCGGCGGCCTTTCCGGCGGCCTCTGCCATATCGCGGGGCAGGAACTGCCAGTTCCCGCTGTCGGCGTATTTGCGCTGGAGCTCCGAAACGGGGATGGTGCCCGCGTCCATCAGCAGGCGCTCCGCCCCCTCCGGCGCTTTCAGCAATACCTTGATGTTGTGGTAATCATACTTGATGCGGAACACGTCCAGCAGCTGCTTTTCCGGCATGAACCGCTCCAGCTCGGCGAACACCGCCTCCCGCTGCCGCTTCAGGCTGCTCTGCAGCGAGGCCTCGTCGCGGATGGGGGCGTACCCCAGATCGCTCAGCAGCTGGGAGCAGTTCTCCACCGACGGGGATTGCAGCAGCTGTTCCAGCCGCTGGGAGGTCAGCAGGTCCTTCTCCAGGCTCCGGATGCGGGCGGAGAGGAACAGGTAGTCCGTGTCCTTTCTGGGTTTTGTCAAAGGGACGCCCCCTCTCAGTCAAATAGCAGCCTGGCCACGGCGGAGGATTCCTCCTGCCGCAGCTGGCGGAGCTTTTCGGTGAAGCTGCAGTTCAGCTCCACGCGGCCCCGCCGCAGCACCAGTCCGCCGCCGGTCTCGCGGGTCTCCTCCGACAGACGGAAGGCGGCGCCGGCCTTTCTGGCGTTGGCGGCCTTCACCACTGCGGGACCCACGGCCTCGCGGTCCTTGGCGGACAGCAGCAGCTCCTCGTCGCCGCTGCCATTCTCGGCGGCCAGCGCGGCCAGCAGGTCAATGTACTCCGCCTGCGGCAGACTTGACAGCCGCTGGGCGGCGCCTGCGAAGGCCTCATCGATCAGCTGCTGCTTGGCGGCCAGAACCTTCTGGCGGCAGGCCAGCTGGCTGCTGCCGTTGAGGTGCTCCAGATGCTCCGCCGCCTGAGCCTCCGCCCGCTGGCGGCTGTCGCGGGCCACAGCGTCCGCCTGGGCCCGGCAGTCCCGCAGGATGGCAGCGGCGTTCTCGGCGGCGCTGGCGGTCAGTGCATCGCACTCCGCCCTGGTATCCGCCTCCATGCGGGCCACGATCTTTTCCAGTCCGTTCATAACGGTACCCACCTTACTTCAGGATGTTCAGGGAGATCATGATGGTGGCCACCAGAGACAAAATGGCGTAGAACTCCACGATGCCGCAGTAGATGATGCCCTTGGTAGCGGCCTCGGGACGCTTGGCCACGATGTTGACGGAGGCGGCGGCCACGCGGCCCTGGAAAATGGCGCTGAGCCAGCCGCCCAGCATGATGGGAAGGCAGGCGGCGAAGAAGGACAGACCCTGGGTCAGGGTGATGTCCACGGCGCTGCCGCTGAGTACGCCCACCTGGCCCAGCACCAGGAACAGGGCCACAAAGCCGTACAGGCCCTGAGTACCGGGCAGCACCTGCAAAATCAGGCACTTGGTGGACTTGTCGGGGTCCTCGCTGGTGAGGCCGGCGGCGGCTTCACCCACCATACCGGTGCCCTTGGCGGAGCCGATGCAGCACAGGCCGGCGGTCAGCGCCGCACCCAGGATGGCGAAACCCAGTCCGCCGATGGATTCAAGAATACTCATTGTACGTGTTCCTCCTTTATGATCTCTACATGATTGGCCTGCATGCGCAGGGGACGGAAGGCCTTGCCGCCGTCCTTATAAAAACGTCCGAAGAATTCCAGAAATTGCAGGCGCATATCGTGGACATAGCAGCCCAGCAGATTCAGCGCCAGGTTCAGCGCGTTGCCCACCAGCGCGATGATGACGAACAGCACGATGTTTCCGGTAGTGGCGCCCAGCATGTTGAACACCTGGGCCAGCACCGCGCCGGACAGCATCAGCGCCATCAGCCGCACGTAGGACAGGATATCGCTGAAAAAGCCGGTGACGCCGTTATACACGGCAGCCACCACGCCTGTGACCTTGCCGAAGCCCTTCTTGCCGCGGCCCGCGCCGTACAGCAGCATCAGTCCGCCAACGCACAGCACCACCGGCACGCCGCCGACGCTGCCCACGCCCAGAATGGCCATGGCCCCGCCGGCCAGGATGATCCACCACGTGATCTCATCAAAGAGCGCGTCCAAAAAATGCCCGCTCCTGCATTTCTCCACCACGCTGACGGTCATGCCGGTGAACACCTGGATGCCGCCCAGCACCAGCGAGCCCACCATGATGGCCATGGTGTCGTTCAGCGGGTCGAACAGTGCCGGCATGGTGAAGGTGCTGGCGGGATCGATGAGCTTGCACAGCTGGGGGATGAAATCCCCGAAGAAGCCGCCGGTCAGCGCACCAAAGATGAACGTCATGATGCCGCACCAGAAGATCATCTCCATAAAGCTGCGATCATCGGGCCGCTTTTTCTTCAGGAACAGCAGGGAGCCGACGATCATCAGCAGGCCGTAGCCCATGTCCGCCATCATCATGCCAAAGAAGAAGATGAAGAACGGTGCCATCACGGGGTTGGGGTCCACACCGTCGTAGGCGGGCATGGAGTACTGCTCCGTGATGCAGTTCATGGAGCGGGTCAGGATATTGCCCTTCAGCGCCACCGGCACGTCGGGGATCTCCTCCGGCGTGGGGTCGCTGAGGTCGTAGGCACAGTCCAGCGTGTCCAGCCACGCCGTCAGCTGCGGCAGCTTCTCCGCCGGCACCCAGCCGTCAAAGGCCACGATGCAGCCATCGGTCATCAGCCGTTTCCGGTTCTCCTCCCGCATGAGACGGGAGTTCAGCCGGTCGCTGCACAACTGCATGTCGGGGAGCTTCCCGCCTAAGCCGGCCAGCTCCTGCAGGGCGGCGTCCTTTTCCGCGGCGGTCTGACGCAGACTGTCCGCCAGCGCCGTCAGGTTTTCCTCCGGCGTACCATGGCGGCCCTTGAGCTGCCCGCCGGAGAAACCGAAGCTGCGCAGCAGCTCCAGCGCCTGAGCCGTCACGGCCTTGTGGGTCAGCAGCAGGATGCCCTGCTGCTGCCGGTCGGCGTACAGCAGGTATGCCTCCGATTCCGGCACCTGTTGGCTCAGCGTGCCCTGTATCTCCTCCCATACGGCGAAGGGGGGCAGCGTGCCGGTGGTGATGTCGCACCATCGCGTCTCCGTCAGCTCCAGCGGGATATCCAGGCTCCGCCAGGGTGTCAGGGCGGCCTGCTCGCTGCGGAGCTGGGTCTCCTTGGCGGTGAGGCGGTTTACGTCCGCCGCCAGTTCATTGATGTGCTGGGCCGTTTCCAGCTCTGATGCCAGCGCCGCTTCATCCAGATATTCCCGCTCGGAGATGCGGGGACGCGGTGTCAGCAGACCCGTTTTCTGGGGCGGCGCGGTGCGGCGCAGGATGTCTATGGCCGATTGCAGCTGCCGTTGGCGGGCCAGCAGGTCCGCTGCCGCAGTATCGCACCGGCGCAGAGTGTCGGGAAGCGCCTGTATATCCGGCTCGCTGATCTCCAGACAGCCCATGTGCTGGAGACGGCGGAGTATGGCATCGTGGTCACGCTCCAGCGCCAGCACCTGCAAATGCTTCATTTTGACAATGGCCATCTACCGCTTCACCACCTTTTCCAGCAGGTAGTCCACGGCGTCGTCCATCCGCGCCATAGCCGCGGCACGCAGGGCCTCGCAGTCCTTCTCGGTGCGATCCAGCATGGCCTGCCGCTCCGCCTCGGCCTGGGCTTCCGCCTGACGCAGGGCGTCGGCCGCGGCACGGCGCGCCGCCTCCTGGGCCTGGGATACCAGCGCGGCGCCGTCCTTTTCCGCCTGCCGCACCGTCTCCGCCGCCGCGCTTTGCGCCGCAGCCTTCTGCGCCAGCAGACGGCTCTCCTCCGCCTGAAGACTCTCTATTTTTTCACGGTACAGTTCACTCACCGCCTTTCTCGGAATATGCAGGCAGGGGAAGCCCCTGCGGCCTCCCCTGTTGACTATCCGGTATACCGCAGGGATGGCCCTCTGCGTTATTTGCATCAGGATATCATAAAAGCAGGTTTCTCACAACGGTCAAGCCGTAGAAATTGTCCATCGTATTTTTGTGAATTTCGTCAATAGCGTTGCTTTGCCTAAAAAAATAGCATAATAGGAAACTCTTATCCTCCGCGGGCGACGGATGTCAAATTCCAGTGGCATTTTCCCCATATCTATGGTATAGTATCCTTGTTATGGTAAACGTTCCGACAACAAATGGGATAATTGCGACAATATATAACGAAAAGTATTTGAAAAAAACACGTGAGGTGTGGTTATGACATACGTAACATCATTCCTGCTGGGACTGGTACAGGGCGTGGCGGAGTTCCTGCCCATCTCCAGCTCCGGCCATCTGGCTATCGCACAGAACCTGCTGGGCCTGGAGGGCGCGGGCAGCGTGCCGGAATTTTTCGACGTACTGCTCCATCTGGGTACGCTGATCGCGGTGTTCGCCGCCTATTGGAAGGACATCTGCGACATGGTGGTGGAGTTCTTCCGCGGCATCGGCGACTTGGCCCATCGCTCCACACCGTCGCCGGTACCGCCGGCGCGGCGGCTGATCCTGCTCATCATCGTGGGCACGCTGCCGCTGTTCGCGGTGCTGCCCATCCGAAAAAGCGTGCAGGGCCTTGCTGATAATATGGTATTCGTGGGCGCGGCGCTGATCGTCACCGGTTTTCTGCTGTTCCTGTGCGATCGGGTCCGCAAGGGCCGCAAGACCGAGCGCAGCGCCACGTGGCTGGACGCCCTGCTGGTGGGCGTGGGCCAGGCGGTGGCCACGCTGCCCGGCGTGTCCCGCTCCGGCATGACCATCACCGCCGGCTGCTTCGTGGGCTACGAGCGCAGGTTCGCCGTGCGGTTCTCGTTCCTGCTGAGCATCCCTGCGGTGCTGGGCGCCAACATCCTGTCCCTGAGCGATGCGGCGAAGGCCGGCATCAACACGGCGGAGGTGCCCATGTACCTGCTGGGCGTCGTCACCGCCGCCGTATCGGGGTATCTGTGCATCCGCCTGTTGAAATACGTGGCGGACAAGGGCCGCTTCGGCGCGTTCGCCTACTACTGCTGGGCGGTGGGTATCCTGACGCTGGTGCTGCAGGCCGTCAAGTGAGATGAAGTGAGGAAAACTATGGCATCGACGCAAAAGAAGACCACAAAAAAGAAAAAGGCGCCGCCCAAGCCGGAGCCGCCCGCCTATAACGGACTGGCGCGGCTCGTCGGCGGCGTGGTCTGCCTGCTGCTGGCACTGTGCGTACTGGTCAGCTATTTTCAGGTGGACGCCCTGCTCCTGACGTTTATCGCCAAGGTGCTGAAGGGCACGCTGGGGTACGGGTATTTTCTGGCGGCGCCGGCGCTGCTGGCCGTGGCGGTGATCCAGCTGCGGCATCAGGGCCGCCCCGTGATCCTGCGCACCACCTGCACCCTGCTGGTGCCGTTGCTGTCGGGAATGCTGTGCCACCTGCTGCTGTGCCGCACGGCCTATGAGCTGGGCAGCGGCCTGCTGCCCCAGCTGTGGAAGGACGGACAGACCCTGACCTGCGGCGGCGTGGTGGCCGGCGGCCTGGCACTGGGCAGCGAGGCGCTGCTGAGCAAGGTGGTGTCTGTGGTGGTGTTCGTGGTGCTGCTGGTGGCGGCGCTGCTGGGCGCGCTGCACATGACGCCGCAGCAGGCCGTGGATAAAATGAAGGAGTACCGCAGCAGCCGCTGGGAGGACGAGGAGGACGAGGACGATCTGGAGGGCTTCGAGCCTGCGGCTCCGCGGAAAGCGCCTGTACCGGAGAAGCCTGTGAAAGAGAAGCCCGCCAAAAAGCGGGTGAACATCGATATCCCGCTGGACGGCGCGCCCTCCGCCATGGAGAGCGGCGAGAAGAAGGACTTCTTCCCCCGCCGCAGTGCCGCCGTCCGGACGCCGGACGAGGTGCTGGACCGCGCCGCTGCCGCGCCCGCCGTCCCCGCCGCACCGGCAGCCCCTGCGGCATCGACAGCTCCTGCCGCTCCCGCAGTACAGGAGGCCGCAGCGGTGAAGGAGCCGGTGTCCGAGAAGAGAAAGAAGGCTCAGGTTCAGCAGGAGGTGGAATCTGCCGCCCAGGAAGTGGGACAGGCCATCGAGCAGGAGCTGGCCCAGGGCGAGGAGATCTACCGCTACCCGCCCATCACCCTGCTGGAGGAGAATCACACCGACAACTGCACCGAGGTGGGCGCGGAGCTGCGCAACAACTCCCGCCGTCTGGCGGACGCCCTGCGTTCCTTCGGCGTGGACGCCACCGCGGGCGACGTGGTCCACGGACCCAGTGTCACCCGCTACGAGTTCACTCTGGAGCAGGGTGTGAAGCTCAGCAAGATCACCAACCTGTCCGACGATATCGCTCTGGCACTGGGCGCCAGCGGCGTCCGTGTGGCGCCGGTGCCCAACAAGATCTCCGTGGTGGGCATCGAGGTGCCCAACCGCACCGTTACCGCCGTCCGTATCCGCGATGTTATCGAGTCCCGGGAGTTTACCCGCCACCCGTCCCCCGTGGCCTTCGCCGTGGGTAAGGACATTGGCGGCAATAACATCGTGGGCAATATTGCCCGCCTGCCCCACGTGCTGATCGCCGGTACCACCGGCTCCGGCAAGTCCGTGTGTACCAACTCCCTGATCGTCAGCATCCTCTACAAGTCCACCCCCGACGAGGTGCGCTTCATTATGGTGGACCCCAAGATGGTGGAGCTGGCGCCTTACAACGGCATCCCCCACCTGCTGATCCCTGTGGTCACGGACCCCAAGAAGGCCGCGGGCGCTTTGCAGTGGGCGGTGTTCGAGATGATGAAGCGCTACAAGATGTTCTCCGAAAAGGGCGTCAAGGACCTGGCGGGCTACAACGCCCTGTCCGAGACGGACGAGGACGTGAAGAAGCTGCCCACGGTGGTGGTGGTCATCGATGAGCTGGCCGATTTGATGCTGGTGGCTGCCAAGGAGGTGGAGGAGTCCATCTGCCGCGTGGCCCAGATGGGCCGTGCCGCCGGCATGCATCTGGTGGTGGCCACCCAGCGTCCCTCCGCCGATGTCATCACCGGCCTGATGAAGGCCAATATTCCCAGCCGCATCGCCTTCGCCGTGGCCAGCTCCATGGAGTCCCGCATCATTCTGGATACCCCCGGCGCGGAAAAGCTGGTAGGTAAAGGTGATATGCTTTACTCCCCGCTGGGCGACAGCAAACCCACCCGCGTACAGGGCTGCTTCATCACACCGGAGGAGATCGAGCGTGTGGTGGCCTTTGTCAAGGACACCGCCGGCGAGGCCCATTACGATCAGGATGTCATCGAGAAGATCCAGCAGGCGGTGGACGCCAAGTCCGACAAGGGCAAGGGCGCCGCATCCGATGCGCCTGCCGATGGCGAGGACGGCGACGAGCTGCTGCCCGCCGCCGTGGAGGTGGTGCTGGAGACGGGGCAGGCCTCCGTGTCCATGCTCCAGCGGCGTCTGAAGCTGGGCTACTCCCGTGCCGCCCGGCTGGTGGATCAGATGGAGGAGCGGGGCTATGTCGGACCCTTCGAGGGCTCCAAGCCCCGACAGCTCCTCATCACCCGGGAGAAGTGGCAGGAGCTGCAAATGGCAAAGGGCGCTGCGCCGGCGGAGACGCCGCCCACCGCTGACCGCTGCGGCTCCATCCACGACGTGTTCGAAAGCCACGACGCACTGGAATAAAGGGATTGCAAAAGGGGTCAGGCCTACCCGTCCCCGCTTGTTTCGCCGCTTGCTCAGATCGCAGCCTCCGCCGGAGGCAAAGGCGCGGGAAATCGTCCCTGACAAAACAACAAAATATAAGAGCGCTGCGGCCATGCCGCAGCGCTCTTCAGCTTGTCAAAAAAGTCCGTTCGGACTTTTCTGACAAGCTGCCAGCAAAATCGCAAAATAAAAAACAGTATTTTGTTTTGCGATTTTGGCCGCTGCGGCGGGTGATTGAACGCGAAAGGGAACCCTAACGGTTCCCTTTCACACTATCCTTCCCTCCGATACTTGTGACCGGGCAGGTTTTTGACAGATTGAAGAGCGCTGCAGCCATGCCGCAGCGCTCTTCAATCTTATACACAGTTACACAGTCAGATTCTTACACGCCCAGCTTTTCCAGCGCCGCCAGGCGCAGGCAGATGCAGAACACCGCGATGGCCTGCTCCAGCTCCGCCACCGGCGGCAGGGACGGCGCAATGCGGATGTTGCTGTCGTTGGGGTCCTTGCCGTAGGGGAACGTGGCCCCCGCACCGGTCATGGTGATACCCGCCTCCCTGCACAGCTCCAGCGTGCGCTTGGCGCACCCGTGCATGGTGTCCACGCTGATAAAGTAGCCGCCCACCGGCCGCTTGTAGTCCGCGATGCCACGGGGCGCGATCTCACTGTCCAGCGCGTTCAGCACCGCGTGGAACTTGGGCGCCAACACCGCCGCGTGCCGCTTCATCAGCGCCAGAGTGTGCTCCCGATCCTGCAGGTACAGCACGTGCCGCAGCTGGTTCACCTTGTCATAGCCGATGGTCTGGATGTTGATGAGCTTGGAGAAATACTGGATGTTGGCCTCGCTGGCCGCCATCACCGCCACGCCCGCGCCGGGGAACGTCACCTTGCTGGTGGACGCGAACTCATACACCATGTCGGCGTTGCCGTACTGGGCGCACAGGCCGATGATATCGGAGAACGGTACAAAGTCACAGTCGAACTCGTGGATGCAGTAGGCGTTGTCCCACATCAGCATAAAGTCCGGTGCGGCGGGTTTCATGGCTGCCAGACGGCGGATGGTCTCATCAGAGTACACCACGCCCTCGGGATTGGAGTACTTGGGCACGTTCCACATACCCTTCACGGCGGGATCCTTGATAAGCTCCTCCACCATGTCCATGTCGGGACCCTGGTCGGTCATGGGCACGTTGATCATCTCCACACCGAAGCTGCCCGTCACCTTAAAGTGCCGGTCGTAGCCGGGGACGGGGCAGATCCACTTCACCGTATCCAGTTTGGCCCAGGGCTTCTCGCTGTGGAGCAGGCCGTGGGTGAACGCCTTGGAGATGGCATCGTACATCAGCTGCAGGCTGGCATTGCCGCCCACGAACACCTGCTCCGGCTTGCAGCCCAGGATGTCGGCGAACAGCTTCCGCGCCGCGGGAATACCCGCCACCTCGCCGTAGTTGCGGGTCTCCACCCCGTCGGATACAAACTGCTCCGGCTGGGTCAGCACCTGCAGCATGGGCGTCACCATGTCCAGCTGCTGGCGGCTGGGCTTGCCCCGCGCCATGTTCAATTCCAGATGAAGGGCCTTCGCCCCCTCGAATTCCGCCTTGACAGCCGCGTATTCCGCCTGCCGCTCAGGCTTTGTCATCTCTTTATAATTCTTCTTCATCATGAACGTCCTCCCGCCTCATGTTTTTTGCGATTATACACCGTCTGATGCCCCCGTGGCAATCACTTTTTTCGGACACCGTACACGTCCGTCCGGCGCGCTGAAAGAATGGGCAGCTGTTCCCGTATGGCGGACACACGGCTCATATCCAGCTCCGTCACCACCACCTGCTCACCGGCGCCGCACTGGTGCAGCACCGTGCCCCAGGGGTCGCAGACGATGGAGTGGCCCCAGGCCACATAGGATGCCGTCTCGTCCCGCGCCGGTGAAGTGCCTGCGGTGAACAGCTGTCCGTCCACCGCGCGCTGCCGGAACAGCAGTTCCCAGTGGGCGGGGCCGGTGGTCATATTAAAGGCCGCCGGTACCAGCAGTACCTGTGCGCCCTCCAGCACCATCAGCTGTGCCAGCTCCTGAAACCGCAGGTCAAAGCAGATGCACAGCCCCATTTTGCCCCAGGGCGTGTCAAACACCGTGATCTCATTTCCTGCCGACAGGGTGTCGGACTCGCGAAATCGCTGACCGCCGGCCACGTCGATGTCGAAAAGGTGCATCTTTCGGTGACGGGCCACGCAGAGGCCCGTGGGATCGAACACATAGCTGGTGTTGTACACCTTATCGCCGTCCAGCTCCGGCAGAGAGCCGCCCACCACCCACAGGCCGTGGGCCGCTGCGGCGCGGGACAGCATCTGATAGGCCGGCCCGCCCTCCGGCTCGCCGTAGGCGCGGAAGCAGGCGTTGTCGTAGGGACAGCAGAACATTTCCGGCAGCACCGCCATGTCCGCATCCGCTGCCCGGGACAGCAGGGCCTCCGCGTGGCGCAGGTTCGCCGCCTTGTCAGGGCCCACGCGCATCTGTATCTGTGCAAGCTTCATACCTTTACACCTCTTTCACGGAGATCGTTTCTCAATAGTATTCCCGCAGCACCAGCTCCGTGACGCCCTCGCTGACGCTGACCATGCGCTTCACCTGGCTGCGCCGCCCGTAGGTCAGCCACAGCATGTCCCGAATGGCCGTGCCGCCGCGATAGCCGTGGATCAGCCGCAGGCGGTACGTGCCGTTTCCGGCGCGGCGCAGGGCCGCATCCACCGCGATCTGGGCCTGATAGGTATTCATGCCGTGCAGGTCCAGCTCCACCACACCTCCGGTCATGACAACACCTCCTCTCAACTGCCCTAATCATACGGGAAATAAATTGTTTTTTCAACCGCTTTGTGGTAAAATACCCTTCATTACATCAAGTGTGAGGGGCCTATGAATGTTTTGGTGGTATCCGACTCCCATGGGAAAGTGAACAAACTGATACAAGCGGTAGAGCAGGTACACCCCAGCTATGTACTGCATCTGGGCGACTGCCAGCGGGATCTGGAGAAGCTGCGGCAGGCGTTTCCCATGCTGCCCATGGAGGGCGTGCCCGGGAACTGCGACTACGGCAGCTGCGACCAGCCGGAGCGGCTCATCGAGCTGGGCGGCGTGCGCATCCTGATGCTCCACGGCCACACGCGGGGCGTGAAGTCCGACGTGATGCGGGCTGTCTGGGCGGCACGTGAGTGCGGCGCGCAGGTGCTGCTGTTCGGCCACACCCACCGGCCTCTGGTGGACAACGACGGGGCCCTGCTGGTGCTGAACCCCGGGGCCGCCGGAGACCCGCTGCACCCCACCTGCGGCATCCTTACCATTGAAAACGGCAGGGCGGACGTCCGGACGCTGGCCCTGTGAAAGGAGAAAAACTATGCTGACCATCGGCTGTCATCTGTCCGCCTCGGAGGGCTTTCTGGCCATGGGGAAAACGGCGCTGTCCATCGGCGCCAACACGTTCCAGTTCTTTACCCGCAATCCCCGGGGCAGTAAAGCGAAAGCCATTGACCCCGACGACGCGGCGGCGTTTCTGGCACTGGCGCAGGCCAACGGCTTCGGCCGTCTGGTGGCCCACGCGCCCTACACCATCAACCCCTGCTCCAAAACGGAGCGCACCCGCGAATTCGCCCGCATGACGCTGGCGGACGACCTGAAGCGGATGGAATATCTCCCCGGCAACTACTACAACTTCCACCCGGGCAGCCACACGGAGCAGGGCATGGAGGTGGGCGTCAGCCAGATCGCCGAGACGCTGAACGCCATCCTGAAGCCGGAGCAGCACACCACGGTGCTGCTGGAGACCATGTCGGGCAAGGGCTCCGAGGTGGGCGGCCGGTTCGAGGAGCTGCGGGAGATACTGGACCGCGTGGCGCTGAATACCCAGATGGGCGTGTGCATGGACACCTGCCACATCTCCGACGCGGGGTACGACATCGCGGGCGACATCGACGGCGTGCTGACGGAGTTCGACCGCGTTATCGGGCTGGAGCGGCTGAAGGCCGTCCACATCAACGACAGCATGAACCCGCTGGGCGCCCACAAGGACCGCCACGCCCGCATCGGCGAGGGCTATCTGGGGGAGGCGGCCTTTGGCCGCATCATCAATCACCCCGCCCTGCGGGACCTGCCCTTTATTCTGGAAACGCCCAACGATCTGGCGGGCTACGCCCGTGAGATCGGACGGCTGAAGGAGCTGAGGGCGGAATGATGCTGCGGCTGTCCGCGCTGTTTCTGGGCCTGCTGGGACTGGTGGGACTGTATTTTCACTCCACGCTGCCGGTGACGAGCCATATCCGGCCTGGATTTTTCGTCTTTTACACCAACCTCAGCAACCTGCTGCTGGCGGTGTACCAGCTGACGCTGGGGGTCAGCGGCCACGATCCACAGTGCGGCGTGTTCCGGTGGCTCAGCTCCGCCGGTGTGGCCCTGAGCATGACGCTGTGCATCTTCGTGACCCACCTCATCTACCAGTGGGTGCTGGTGCCATCGGCGAAAAAGGGCGGCAAGGCGCTGTCAGACATCGGATTCAGCAGCTTCGGCAACCTGTGTGTCCATTACGCTGTGCCGTGGCTGACGGTGGTGCAGTGGCTGCTGTGGCAGGACAAGTCCGGCCTCGCCATCGGCCACGCCGTCTGGTGGCTGGTGCTGCCGCTGGCCTACTTTGCCTTCGGTATGGCCCGTGGGGCCACGGGAAAGCCCATCGGCCACACGAAGCGCTGCTACCCCTACCCGTTCATGGACCCGCAGGTGATGGGCAAACGGTTTTGGCCGGTGGTCCTGCTGCTGATCGCGGCGTTTTTCGGTCTGGGGTGCCTGTTTGTGGGCATCGGCAGGCTGCTGTAAGCGAAAAAAGAACGTCCCCGGTGGGGACGTTCTTTTTTCGCTTTTTGCTGTTTCTCAGCCGCGGCCGCTGACGCGGAGACGGTTCATGGCGCGGGCCAGATGGCTCTGGGCCAGGTGGTATTCCGCCATGCTGCGTTTCTGGCGCAGCTCCTCCTCCGCCTCCTCACGGGCGCGGAGGGCGCGGTTCACGTCAATGTCCTCGGGACGCTCGGCCGCGTCCACCAGCAGCAGCACGCGGCCATTCTCCACCTTGAAAAGGCCCGGGGCCACGGCGGCGCGGCGCTGCTCTCCCTCCGCCGTCTCGAACCGCAGCTCACCGGCGGTGACGGCGCCCACGGCGTTGCTGTGGTTGGCCAGAATACCGTACTCGCCGTCGGTGGTGGGCAGCACCAGCGATACGCAGTCACCCCGGTAAAACGGGACGCTGGCCGCCAGAATATCCAGATGGAACGGCGCTGCCATCACATGCCGCCTTTCTTCATCTGCTCCGCCTTGCGGATCACGTCGTCAATGGTGCCGGCGTTGAAGAAGGCCGCCTCGGGGTACTCGTCCATGCTGCCGGACAGGATCTCCTTAAAGCCGCGGAGCGTCTCGTGCAGGGGCACGAACACGCCGGGGGCGCCGCTGAACTTCTCCGCCACGTAGAAGGGCTGGGACAGGAAGCGCTGGATGCGGCGGGCACGGGCGACGGTCTTTTTGTCCTCGTCGCTGAGCTCCTCCATGCCCAAGATGGCGATGATATCCTGCAGCTCACGGTACTTTTGCAGGGTGGACTGGACGGCACGGGCAATGTTGTAGTGCTCCTCACCCACGATGTCCGGCTCCAGAATGCGGGAGGTGGACTCCAACGGGTCCACGGCGGGGTAGATGCCCTGCTCCGCGATCTTACGGCTCAGCACGGTGGTGGCGTCCAGATGAGAGAACGTGGTGGCGGGGGCGGGGTCGGTCAGGTCGTCGGCGGGAACGTACACCGCCTGCACGGAGGTGACGGAGCCGTCTCTGGTGGAGGTGATACGCTCCTGCAGAGCGCCCATCTCGCTGGCCAGAGTAGGCTGGTAGCCCACGGCGGAGGGCATGCGGCCCAGCAGCGTGGAGACCTCGCTGCCCGCCTGCACGAAGCGGAAGATGTTGTCGATGAACAGCAGCACGTCCTTGTGCTCCACATCGCGGAAATACTCCGCCATGGTCAGACCCGACAGCGCCACGCGCATACGGACGCCGGGGGATTCGTTCATCTGACCGAACACCAGCGCCGTCTTGTCGGACACGCCGCTCTCCCGCATCTCGCCCCAGAGGTCGTTGCCCTCGCGGCTGCGCTCGCCCACGCCGGTGAAGATGGAATAGCCGCCGTGCTCCATGGCCACATTGTGGATCAGCTCCTGGATCAGGACGGTCTTGCCCACGCCGGCGCCGCCGAACAGGCCGATCTTGCCGCCCTTGGGATACGGCTCGATGAGGTCGATGACCTTGATGCCCGTTTCCAGAATGTCGGCGGCGGGCATCTGCTGGGCAAAGCCGGGGGCGGGGCGGTGGATCTCCCAGCGGGGCGCGTCGGCGCTGACCGGCGCTTCACCGTCGATGGGGTCGCCCAGTACGTTGAACATGCGGCCCAGCGTGGCTTCGCCCACCGGCACGGAGATGCCGTGGCCGGTGGCGGTGACGGTCAGGCCCCGGCTGAGGCCGTCACTGCCGGCCATCATGACGCAGCGCACCGTCTTGTTCTCCAGATGCTGCTCCACCTCCATGGTGTAGCGCGTACCGTTTGCCTCCACGGTCAGCGCTTCATTGATGGCGGGCAGGCTCCCCTCGGGGAAGCATACGTCGATCACGGGACCGGAAATGCCCGTGATGGTTCCTTGTTTCATTGAGGTCAGCCCTCCTTTTCTTTCTTGCTGCGCTGGGCGCGCTCACCGGCGGAGACTTCGGTGATCTCCTGGGTGATGGCGGCCTGACGCGCCCGATTGTACTGCACGGACAGGTCCTTCAGCAGGTCCTCCGCGTTCTGGTCCGCCGCGTTCATGGCGGTCATACGGGCGGACTGCTCGCTGCAGAAGCTGTCCACCAGCGCACTGTAAATGAAGCCGATGAGGCAGCTGCGCGCCGCGTTGTCCAGCACCGCGGCGGGGCTGGGCACATACTCAAAGGTGGGGTCGCCCGCCGTGCTGGCCTGGGCTGCGGAGAAGTGCTCCCGCGTCAGGGGCAGCACCTGTGCCTGACGCACCGTAGCCTCCAGCCCGTTTTTCATGTCCGTGTAGATGATGTGGACAGCGTTGATCTCACCGGCGTCGTACCGCTCCAGCAGCAGCTCGCCGATCTGGCGGGCGCGCCGCAGCGTGGGGTTCTGCGCGGTGTAGAGAAAGCTCTTTTCGATGGGGATGCCCCGCTGGGTGAACCAGCGGCGGCCGTACTCGCCCACCACATACAGCACCGCGCCCTCGTGATCCGACAGGAACTGCTGGGCCTGACGGATGGCGTTCTGGTTATACGCGCCGGCAAGGCCCTTATCCGCCGTGATGAGCAGGCAAGCGGCCACGCCGGGCAGCGGCTTACTGTTCTCATCGCAGAGATACCGGCTCTCCGCGGTGTCGTCGGCGTTGAACACGCGGCCGATCTCCGCCTGCAGTGCGTCGAAGTAGGGACGGGTGTTGCTCAGGTCCTGCTTGGCCTTGCGCAGCTTGGCCTGGGAGATGAGGTACATGGCGTGGGTGATCTTCTGGGTCTGCCGGACGCTTCCGATGCGGCGGCGGATCTCACTTGTGCTGGCCATGGCCTCACCGCCCGCCTGCGCGCCGGAACTTTTCCAGCGCGGTCTTTGCAAAGTCCACGATCTGCTGGCGCACCTCGTCGGTCAGCGCCGCGCCCTGCTCCAGCTCCTGCATGAGCTGGGGGCGTCCGGCGGCGAACTCGCCCAGGATGTAGTCCCGCAGCGGGCAGACCTGGGACACCGGCACCTGCTGATAGATGCGGGCCATAGCCGTCACCAGCGTGACGATCTGCTGGGCCTGACTCAGCGGGCTGCACCGGCCCTGACGCAGGATGTACATCAGGCTCTGGCCGTAGGCCAGCTGGTTCTTGGTCTCCTCGTCCAGATCGCTGGAGAACTGGGTAAAGACCTCCATCTCGCGGTATTGCGCCAGATCGAGGCGCAGGGTACCGACCGCCTTTTTCATCGCCTTGGTCTGGGCAGCGCCGCCCACACGGGACACGGAAAGTCCTACGTTTACGGCGGGGCGGTGGCCGGAGAAGAACAGGCTGCTCTCCAGAAAGATCTGGCCGTCGGTGATGGAGATGATATTGGTGGGGATGTAGGCGGACACGTCGCCTGCCTGCGTTTCCACGATGGGCAGGGCGGTCATGCTGCCGCCGCCCCGTGCGTCGCTGAGGCGCGCTGCGCGCTCCAGCAGGCGGGAGTGCAGATAGAACACGTCGCCGGGGTAGGCCTCACGGCCGGGAGAACGTCCCAGCAGAAGGCTCAGTGCGCGGTAGGCGATGGCGTGCTTGGAAAGATCGTCGTAGACGATGAGCACGTCCTTCCCCTTGTTCATAAAGTATTCGCCGATGGACGCGCCGGCGTAGGGCGCGATATACTGCATGGAGGCGGACTCACCGGCGCTGGCGCAGACGATGATGGTGTACGCCATGGCGTCGTGCTTGCGCAGCATCTCCGCGATCTGCGCCACGGAGCTGGCCTTCTGGCCGATGGCCACGTAGATGCAGATCATGTCCTTCCCCTTCTGGTTCAGGATGGTGTCGATGGCGATGGACGTCTTACCGGTCTGGCGGTCGCCGATGATCAGCTCGCGCTGACCCCGTCCGATGGGGAACATGGAGTCGATGGACAAAATGCCGGTCTGCATGGGGGTGTTTACCGGCTGGCGGTCGATGATGCCGGGGGCGGGGCTTTCGATCATGCGGTAGGCATCGACGGGGATGTCGCCGGCATCGTCGATGGGCGCGCCCAGCGCGTCCACCACGCGGCCGATCATGGCGTCGGACACGCCGATGCCAGCGGTACGGCCGGTGCGGTACACGGCGCTGCCCTCGCTGACCTCCTCCACACGGCCAAACAGGATGCAGCCGATGCGGTGGCCCCGCAGCTCCTGCACCATGCCGCGGATGCCGCTCTCAAAGAGCAAAATTTCACCGTAGGCAGCGTTTTCCAGACCGTCCACGTAGGCGATGCCGTCCGCCACGGACAGGACGCTGCCCACCTCGCGGGCGCTGATTTCCGGTACCCAGTCCCGCACGGTGTCGCGGATCAGAGGGATAACGGACTGGCCGCCGGTCTTCAGGGCGGCAAGGCGCTCCTTCAGCTGGCCCAGACGACCCTCCGCCGTCCAGTCGATGATCTCGGAGCCGATCTCGATGCGGAAGCCGCCGGAGACGGTCTTATCCTCCTGCCACGAAAGCGCCACCGGCCGGCCGTACCTCTTTGCCAGCACGTCCTCCAGCTTCGCCTTCTGCGCGGCGTCAGGCGGGCAGGCGCTGAGCAGTCTGGCGGTCAGGCGGGCATCATTCGTGCTCATGCTTCTCCACCCCCTCGGCTGCGTTCACGAACGCGTCATAGGCGCGGGAAGTCTCCTTCGCCAGCAGCTTCTCCATGGCGGCCTCGGCGATGGACACGGCCTCGCGGTTGGCCTCGTCCACGATCTTTTTGCGGTCGTTCTCCGCGTTCTCGCGGGCGGCAGCCACGATCTTGTCCGCCTGCTCATGGGCAGCGACGCGCTGCTGATGGGCATAGGTCTCGGCCTCCCGGGCGGCGGCGGCGCGCTTCTCGTCCAGCTCCGCGTCCAGCGCAGCCTGACGCTGCTGCATGGATGCCTCCAGCGCGGCGGTGTTCTTCTCCCGCTCCACGGCGGCGGACTCCATGTCGGCATAGTGCTTGGCGCGCTTGTCCATGAAGTTCTTTACCGGCTTGAACAGCAGCAGGTACAGTCCGCCCGCCAGAATGGAGAAGTTGAACAGGTGCAGCAGGATCTGCTGCCAATCAATATTCAGAGGGATGTTCATAGCTTCTCTCTCCGTTTCTTACAGCACAAAGATGATAAGGATGACCACCAGCAGGGCGTAGATGATGGCGGTTTCCAGGAACACAAGGCCCAGCATCATGGTGGTGCGGATCTTGCCCTCGGCCTCCGGCTGGCGGGCAATGCCCTCAGCGGACTTGGAGATGGCCATGCCCATGCCGATGGCGCCGCCGGCGGCGGCCACGCCGATGGCGATGGCGGATGCCATGGCCTTGGCGCTGTCAACGCTGCTGTCGGTGGTCTGCTCCGTCTGGGCAGGGGCATCGGCGGCAGGCTCGGTGTCGGCAAACGCGGTCACGGTGAACAGTGCGGTCAGTGCCAGCACCAGGCACAGCAGCAGGGCAACAGCCTTCTTATTGGTCAGTTTCTTCATGATCTCTCTTTCCTCCGTCAGTTATTTACAGTTTCAGCTTTGACTTTTTTGGCTTTCTTGGGCTTGGGCGCGTGCTTCTCCGTGGTCTCTCCGTAGAACATGGAGGTCAGGGTGGTGAGCACATAGGCCTGGATCAGCGCGTGGAGCAGGGTGAACAGCACCGCCACGACCACGGGGATCACATAGCTCAGTGTCACATAGTAGTAGACCAGCTCCGTCACCAGCAGACCGCTGAGCAGCGCGCCGAACATACGGAAGCTCATGGAGATGGGCAGGGAGAAGTCCTTCAGGGCCTTGCCCGCGCCCTTGAGGCCGTTGGCCACGATGCCGCCCACCAGAATGCCGCCGTAGGACAGGCAGCCCAGGGAGATGGCTGCGTTCACATCGGACAGCGGGGCCGGCAGGGCAATGATGTGCCCGTTGGTGGTAATGGCCTGGAAGCCGAACAGCTCGAACAGCGTGCCGATGAAGATATACACACCGGCGCCGAAGATGTAGGCACCCAGGAACTTGTTGCGGTGGGGGCTGTTGTCCTTGGCCATGCCGTCGAACATCCCCACCACGGTCTCCACGGCCAGCTGCAGCTTCCCCGGGACCATCTTGAAGCGGGGGATCGCAAACAGCCGCAGCAGCAGCGCCGCCAGCAGGATCACGCCCACCACTACCAAAGAGGATATGTACGCGGGGTTCACGTCTTTCAGCCCAAACAGACTGATGCGGTTGGTCCCGTGGAGCACTGCGTCACGCATGGCCTCCTGCACCGACTCCGACTTCCCGTGCCCGGGCACCAGGAGAGAACCGGCCAGCAGGGCCGCCGTAATCAGCAGCCACCCCACGATGAACCTTGTTTTCTTCTTTTTTTCCATTCTCTTATCACCTTCACATACGGTCCGGATTTTGTGCCGCTACGTCGTTTTTACGGCATGAGCGGCACGGCGGCGCCCTATTGCATACAATTCCTTAACGGAATCTTCACGCAGCGGGGAGCCATCTTGACGCTTCACTTTTATTATAATGAAAAAGCGGGTATAACACAAGCATTTTTTCGTCAGGACTGTCCAAACATTTCTGCTTTTTTACCGAAGAAAAGGCCAGTTTCAGTGAAATGTCCAAAAAAGGCCGGGGGCCTGCGGCAATAGCAGGCCCCCAGCGGGTCATGATTTCCTTTTTTTGGCAAATTCCGCCTTTTTCCGGTCAGACATTTTACCCTTCTGTACCGGCTGACGGGCTGCTGGCGTACCGCGGCGGCCGCGGTTGCCGGAGACCTCCTTCCGCGGGCGGCGGGGCTGGCGCTCCGGCTTCTCCGGCTTGGCGGGAGGCTGACCGTAGGGCTCGCCCTTGCGGGGGCGCAGCAGGCACTCGGGACCGTAGCCGATGAGGTCGGTGCGGCCTGCCTCCTCCAGCGCCTCCACCACCAGAGCGCGCTTTTCGGGGCGGGACCACTGGAGCAGCGCACGCTGCATGGCCTTGTCCTTCGGGTCGCGGGCCACATACACCGGTGACATATCCCGCGGGTCGATGCCGGTATAGTACATACAGGTGGAGAGGGTACCCGGGGTGGGGTAGAAATCCTGTACCTGCTCGGGAGTGCGGCCATTCTTGTGGAGAAACTCCGCCAGCTTCACGGCGTCGTTCAGGGTGCAGCCCGGGTGGCTGGACATCAGGTAGGGCACCAGATACTGCTCCGTGCCGTCCTGCTCGTTGAGCTTTTTATACTGCCGCCAGAACTTCAGGAACACGTCGAAATGGGGCTTTCCCATGTAGTCCAGCACGGAGCTGACGCAGTGCTCCGGCGCTACCTTCAGCTGACCGGAGATGTGGTGCTGCACCAGCTCCAGGAAGAAGTCCCTGTTCTTGTCCTGGAGCATGTAGTCATAGCGGATGCCGGAGCGGACGAATACCTTTTTTATTCCGGGGAGCTGCCGCAGCTTCCGCAGAAGTTCCGTGTACTCGGAGTGGTCGGCGTCCAGATTGGGACAGGGCTCCGGCGCAAGGCAGCTGCGATTTTTGCACATGCCGCACTTCTTCTGCTTCTGGCAGCTGGTGTGGCGGAAGTTGGCGCTGGGGCCGCCCACGTCGTGGATGTAGCCCTTGAACTGGGGATCCTCCGTCAGGAGGCGGGCCTCCTCTACCACCGATTCGATAGAGCGGCTGGTGACCATGCGGCCCTGGTGGAAGGCCAGAGCGCAGAAGTTGCAGCCGCCGAAGCAGCCGCGGTTGTGGGTGATGGAGAAACGTACCTCCTCAATGGCGGGAATGCCCTCGGCGTACATGGGGTGGACCTCCCGCGTGTAGGGCAGGGCGAACAGGCGGTCCAGCTCCTCCCGCCGCAGGGGGCGGGCCGGCGGGTTCACCACCAGCAATCGGCCCTCGCAGGGCTGGAGCACGGCGGAGCCGCGGATGGGGTCGTGCTCGTCATACTCGATCTTGGTGGCCCGGGCGTAGGCCGTTTTATCGGCGCAGACCTCCTCATAGGAGGGGCAGGGGGCCTTGTGGAAGCGGCAGCCGCTGTCGTCGGCGGCGATGTAGGCCGTGCCGGCCACATCGGTGATGTCGCGCACCGGCGTCTTTCGGGAAAGGCGGCGGGCGATCTCCACCGTGGCGCTCTCTCCCATGCCGTAGACCAGCAGATCGGCGGGGGCGTCAAACAGAATGCTGCGGCGCACCTTGTCGTCCCAGTAGTCGTAGTGGGCGAAGCGGCGCAGGGACGCCTCCAGCCCGCCGATGACGATGGGCGTGTCGGGGAACGCCTCCCGCGCCCGGTTGGTATAGACGATGGTGGGGCGGTCGGGACGGTAGCCCAGCTTGCCGCCGGGACTGTACAGGTCGCGGGTGCGGCGGCGCTTGGCCACGGTGTAGTGAGCCACCATGGAGTCCAGATTGCCGCCGCCGATGAGCACGCCGTAGCGGGGCTTGCCCATGGCGCGGAACGGCTCTGCCGAGTGCCAGTCCGGCTGGGCCAGAATGGCTACGCGGTAGCCCTCCGCCTCCAGCAGGCGGGCGATGAGGGTGGAGCCGAAGCTGGGATGGTCGATGTAGCCGTCCGCCGTCACCACCAGAAAATCATAATAGTACCAGCCGCGGTCGATCATCTCGTCACGGCTGACAGGTAAAAAATATTCGCCACGTGTCATGGGACAGCTCCTTTCAGGGACGGTACGCCTGGGGGATGGGCGGCAGCTGCTGGCGGATGTCCTTTTCCATCACATCGCCGCTCAGGGGGTAGAAGCCCAGACGGGCGAAAAACCGCCGCAGCTTCGCGTCGCCGCAGGAAAGACGCAGGAAGCCCACGTCCCGATGGCGTCCGGCGCGGATGATCTGGCCCATGGGGGCGATGCCGCGGCCCGTACCGCGGAAGGCGGGGTCCAGCCAGTACCAGCCCAGCCATACGGCGTCCGGCTCGCGGTCCGGCAGCAGCTGATACGCGCCGATGAACGTCTCGCCGCTGCGGATGCCCACGGCCTCACCGCCGTCGGGCACATGGAAGCGCGGAAGAAGCTCCTCCGGCAGGGGCAGATAATCCTCGCCGGGGTCCACCATGTTTTTGCTGCGCCACCAGCTTTGTTTGGCGAAGGTGGACAGGCCGCGCTCCGTCAGGTGGCTGTTGTCATCGCGGTACTCCACGCGGAGCTGACCGTTGTCCCAGGTCAGCAGGGAGACGGCGGTGTTGTCGCCATGGGGCGTCTCGCCAATCCCGGACAGGGGGACGCCCTGCAATGTGCCCAGCACGATGCGCAGGGCCGCGCCGTGGGAGAACACCGCCACGGTGCCGCCGTCGTGGGCGGCGCCCACGCGGTGCAGCGCAGGGAGATAGCGATCCAGCACGTCCTGCGCCGTCTCACCGCCCTCCACGTGCCACAGGTCCACGCGGCGGTTGAAGTGGTACATCTCCTGGGGGTATGCCTTGTTCAGCTCGTGCCACGTGTGATTCTCCCACACGCCCATGTGGATCTCGCGGAAGGCGGGCTCCAGATGCAGGGGCAGAGCCTTGGGCAGCCAGATGGCACGGGACGTGATCTGGGTACGGTAGAGGTCGCTGGCATACACGGCGTCAATGTCCACGTCCTGAAAGCGCTGGCGCAGGGCATCGATCTGCTGATAGCCGCGGTAGTTGGTGATCATGCCGTTGTAGTGGCCGTGAGCCATGCGGTAGAGGTTGCCCTCCGCCTCCGCGTGGCGGATAAGATAGATCTTCGTCATACCACTGTCACCCACTGCTTCAGCAGCTGCGCGGCGGCAGGCACGGCCTGCGCCGGTTCCTCCGCGTATTGCAGATCGAAGTCCACCAGCATGGCGCCGTGGCCGTACTCATCGAAGGCGGGGACGGCATTCTCGCCGTCGCACTCCGGCAGCAGCAGGAAGGACTTGGGGCACTGCCGCCGGACATCGCGGATGTCCAGCCGGTAGCCGGTGCCCACCACCAGCGACGCACCGTGGCGGGCCATCTGATCTGCCACCGCCAGATACAGCGGCCGGTCGCCGGCCATGAGACGCTGTACCTCACCGCCGCTCTTGTTGCAGGTACGCACCAGGGCGAACACCGCCTGCTCGCCGGCATCGCAGCAGTCGCTGCCCATGTAGGGATCCACGGTGATGGCGTCGGCGCCGTAGCCCTGCCACAGGGCGGGCTCCTCCGCACCGATACCCAGAATGACGTACAGACCCTTGGCGTGGGCGGCGCTGATGAGGTTGGACAGCACGTCCGCGCCCATCATGCCGCAGCGCAGGTAGCTGGCGCCGTGGAGCATCACGGCGGGAAGCGTCTCCGCCGCCGCGTCCAGCAGGGTGGTGCCGTGATAGCGCAGGGCTTCCGCCTCCGCCATGCTGCCCGGGCCGAACATATCGGTGAAGTTTTTCAGAATTTTGGGACTGAGCTTCTCCAGCTCCGGACGCAGGCCCAGGGCCAGGGGCGTCTTTTTCTGCCGGATGCGCTGCTGCAAATCGGTAACGGACATACAGGGGTCCTCCTTTTCCGCAATAAAAATACATTAAATATTATTATACCGCGCTTTGGGGCGATTTGGCAAGAAACACCGCGTGTTTTTTTCGCGGCGGCGGGAGATACTGGTGCTGTACGGAAAAGGAGTGAGGTAAAAATGAACATGACCGCATTTCTGCGGGGCGTCTGCGTCGGCATGGTAGCCGGCGCGGCGGTGGATATGGCGGCGCGCCCCTACCCGAAGCCCAGAAAAACCGTTGTGGGCAAGGCCATGCAGCGGGTGGGAAATACACTGGACTCGGCGCTGGTGACTGTCACATCCATGCTGCACTGAGGGATCACAGCAGGCGGTGGAGGGGCTCTTGGTCCTTCTACCGCCTGCCTGTGCGAAAAAACGGAGTTTTGCAGGAATTACTTCTTGACAAGGACAGTTTTTTTGCTATAATAAGTAATGCTGTTCGTCACAGAACTGAATATTTGCAGTGGTATCGAAGAGGTCATAACGAGCACGACTGGAAATCGTGTTGTCGTCAAAAGCGGCACGAGGGTTCGAATCCCTCCCACTGCGCCATATTAACGAAACGGTATAGATGCGTCTGGCGAAAAGCCAGGCGCATCTATACCGTTTCCTGGCTTTTTCAGGCCCGGATTTTTTCTTTCAAACCATAGATGCAAATCGCTGTTTCAGAGCGTCTGCCCCGATTCGAACCGGGCGTTTTCCCTTTTCGGGCA